>DATGGI010000142.1:0-7293 GCA_035308545.1 Usitatibacter sp. | reverse complement strand
GCGGACTCGCTCTACTTCACGATGCTGAACTGCAACAAGCGCTCGATCACGGTCAACATGAAGACCGCCGAGGGCAAGCAGGTGTTCGTCGACCTGCTGAAGAAGTGCGACATCATCATGGAGAACTTCGGGCCCGGCGTGCTCGACCGCTTCGGATTCACGTGGGAGAAGATCCACGAGATCAACCCGAAGATCGTGATGGGATCGATCAAGGGTTTCGGATCCACGGGTCCGTATTCCGATTTCAAGGCGTACGAGAACGTCGCCCAGGCGATGGGCGGCGCGATGAGCACCACCGGCGTTCCCGACGGACCTCCCTTCGTGACCGGCGCGCAGATCGGGGACTCGGGCACGGGCCTTCACCTGGCGATCGGGCTCCTCGCGGCGCTGCACCAGGCCGCGCGGACGGGCGAAGGGCAGTACGTCGAGGTCGCGATGATGGATGGCGTGATGAATCTCTGCCGCGTCAAGTTTCGCGACCACCAGCGCCTCACGCGACAGTCGCTCGCCGAATACTCGGTGCCCACGTACCAGAACATGGGCGACGTGCCGCGCGCCGGCAACGACTCGGGCGGGGGCCAGCTCGGCAACGCGGTCCATTGCAAGCCGCACGGCGCCAACGACTGGCTCTACGTCGTGGTGCAGGAAGCGGTGTGGACGGACCTCGCCAATCGCATCGGACCAGAGGTCGGCGTGCCGGACCTCGCCACGGACGCGCGCGTGGCCAGCATCGGCGAGCGCCGCAAGAACCAGAACCTCGTGTGGACGCTGCTCAACAAGTTCGCCGAGAAATACACCAAGCGCGAGCTGATGGCGATCCTCAACCCGCTCGACGTTCCCTGCGGCCCCATCATGTCGACGCAGGATCTCGCCACGGACGAGCACGTCCGCGGCCGCGACATGTGGGTCGAGCTCGACCACCCGCAGCGCGGCAAGTGGTTCAATGTCGGCATGCCCATCAAGCTCTCGGCTTCGCCCGCCGTGATCAAGCGAAGCCCCACGCTCGGCGAGCACACGGACGAAGTGCTGAAGGAAGTGCTCGGCTACGACGCCGCGACGATCGACAAACTCAAGGGTGCAGGCGCGTTCTCGGCTCCGCCGAAAAAAGCGGCCTGAACCACAGAGACCACAGAGACCACAGAGTGAAAATAGCCATCGTAGGGCAACAAGACTTCGGCAAAGCGGTCCTCGAAGCATTTCTCGCGCGCGGCGACACGGTCGCGGCGGTTTTCTGCGCGCCGGAGAAGGAAGGCGCCAAGGCCGATCCGATGCGCGTGGCCGCGCAGGAAAAGGGCCTCAAGGTCTACCAGCTTCCGAACCTGAAGGGGCCGGAAGCGGTGCAGGCGATGAAGGACGCGAACGCCGACATCGGCATCATGGCCTTCGTGCTGCAGTTCGCGCCGCAGGAATTCGTGAAGATCCCGAAGCACGGCACGATCCAGTACCACCCGTCGCTGTTGCCGAAGTACCGCGGCCCGTCCTCGATCAACTGGCCCATCTCGCGCGGCGAGAAGAAGACCGGGCTCACGATCTTCCGCCCCACCGACGGACTCGACGAGGGAGCGGTGATCCTGCAGAAGGAGACCGACATCTCCGAGAACGACACGCTGGGGACCGTGTATTTCGATCGCCTCTTCCCCATGGGCGTGAAGGCGATGCTGGAAGCCGCGGACCTCGTCGTCGCCGGCAAGCACAAGGAGGTCGCGCAGGACGAGTCGCAAGCCTCCTACGAAGGCTGGTTCCGCGCCAACGAGGCGAAGGTGAACTGGAACAACCACGTCGATTTCATCCACGACATCATCCGCGGCGCCGATCCCGCGCCCGGCGCGTGGACCACGATCGGCGGCAAGAAGCTGCAGCTCTTCGGCTCGAAGAAGCACCTGGTGCGGACGTTCGGCGCGGTGAAGGGAAAGATCGGCGAGATCACCGAGATCGGCGCGGAATCCATGCGCATCACGGCGCAGGGCGGCCAGGTCGAGATCTCGAAGGTGAAGCCCGAGGAAGGCAAGAAGGTCTCCGCCTCCGAATGGGCGAAGGCGGCCGGATTGGGTTCTGGCACAATGCTGGGCACATAAGCCGCGCGACAGCGGCAACCAAAAGGGAATGACAAAAATGAAGTCGTGGCGCGCACTCGCGATCTCCCTGATCGCGGCTTCAGGGCTTGTTCCGTTGCAGTCGTCGGCGCAGAACCTCCTCGTCAACGGCTCCTTCGAATCGGGAATCACGGGCTGGACCAGCAGCGGGCCTCCCTGCTCGCCATCCAGCCAGACGGCGGGCAACCCCGCCACCGGAGCTGGCGGAAGCCCGCCTCCTCCGCCCGGCCAGTTCATCGCGCCCGCCGCCGTCGACGGGACCCACGTGTACATGGGCGATACGGGCGCCCCGGGCACCTGCAACTTCTTCCAGGACGTCACGCTTCCCGCGGGCACGTCGCAGGGGCACCTGTCATTCGCCGCGGGCTACAACTTCAGGGATTTCGGCGGCGGCGCCGCGGGCTGCGAGGCGGACATTTCCGTCACGGACACGGCGAACGTTCCGCTCGCGCCGCCCGGATATATCCAGATCGCATCGGCGACCGACGATCCCCTGAGGGGCAGGCCACCCATCGTCTTCACGACCACCCCGGGAGCCACCGTGCGCGTCCTCGTCACGGAGACCAGCTGTGGCGGCGGCCCGGTCGGACTTGTCCTGGACAATCTCGTGCTGGTCGGCGGCCCGTTGCCGGTTCCGACTCTCGGCGGCTGGGCGCAGATCGCGCTGATCCTCCTCGTGGCCGGAACCGCCATGATCGCGTTGCGCAGGCGCTTCGGCGCGTGATTTCAAGGTAATCTTCCGGGGCTGGACTCCGGAGGACCGCACTTTGCAATTCCTGCTCGCCGTTTCACGGTTCATCGACGCGATCAACGAGCGCCTGGGATACATCGCCGACTGGGCCGTCGTGCTCTCCTGCGTGATCAGCGCGGGCAACGCCATGGTCCGCTACGCGTTCGACACGAGCTCGAATGCGTGGCTCGAGATCCAGTGGTATCTCTTCACCGCCACCGTGATGCTGGGCGCGTCCTATACGCTCAAGAAGAACGAGCACGTGCGCGTGGACATCACGTACATGATGCTTTCGGAGCGCGGCAAGGAATGGCTCGACCTCCTGGGCACCCTGTTGTTCCTGCTTCCGACGATGAGCTTCCTCGCGTGGCTCTCATGGCCCCTCTTCGAGCGCGCGTGGACGAGCAATGAAGTGTCGGGCAGCGCCGGCGGCCTTACGCGCTGGTACGTGCTGATCCTGCTGCCGCTGGGCTTCGCCCTCGTCGCGCTCCAGGGCGTCTCCGAGGTCATCAAGCGCGCCGCGGCGCTCATGGGCGTCGTGCGCTTCGAGACCCACTACGAGAGGCCGGTGCAATGATTCCGCACTCGTGGATGCCGCCCCTGATGTTCGGCGGCCTGGTGCTGTTCATGCTGCTCGGCTATCCCGTCGCCTTTTCGCTCGCGGCGCTCGGCTTCACGTTCAGCCTGATCGGCATGGCGCAGGGACTCTTCGACCTGAATTTCCTGCAGGCGATCCCGCTTCGCATTTTCGGCAACGTGCTCGCCAACGAGCTGCTGCTCGCGATCCCGTTCTTCACGTTCATGGGCTCCGTGCTCGAGAAATGCGGGCTCGCCGAGGACATGCTCGATTCGATGGGCCAGCTCTTCGGCCCGATCCGCGGCGGCCTCGGCTACTCGGTGATCATCGTGGGCTTCATCCTCGGCGCGATCACCGGCACTGTCGCCGCGCAGGTGATCGCCATGGCGCTGATCTCGCTGCCGATCATGATGCGCTACGGCTACAACATGAAGTACGCGACGGGCGTGCTCGCCGCTTCGGGCACCATCACTCAGCTCGTGCCGCCGTCGCTCGTGCTCGTCGTGCTCGCCGACCAGCTCGGCAAGTCCGTGGGCGACATGTACCTGGGCGCCTGGGGCCCCTCGCTCATCCAGATCGCGCTCTTCATCGTGTACACGTGGATCGTCTCGCGCGTGAAGCCCGAGTGGGTCCCGGCGCTGCCCGCGAGTTTCCGCACGCTGCACGGATGGGCGCTGTGGCGCAAATGCCTGTGGGGCATCATCCCGTGCGCCGTGCTGATCTTCCTGGTCCTGGGCACGCTGCTGCTGGGCCTCGCCACGCCGACTGAGGGTGGCGCCATGGGTGCCGTGGGCGCCGTCGTGCTCGCGGTCGCGAGGCGTCCCGAGCTGGGACGTTACCGCATGGTGTTCTGGGTGGGCCTTGCGGCAGGCGCGTTGATGGCGATCGTCGGCATCTTCGCGTTCAAGTCCCCGCTCTTCAAGGCGTGCGCCGCCGTTACCTACATCGCTGTCGCGTGGCTCTGTATCCAGTCGGCATTCATCCCCGACCTTCGCGACCTGCTGAAGAGCGCGGCGCAGGGGACGATGCGGCTCACGGCGATGGTGATCTTCATCCTGGTCGGGTCGAACTGCTTCACCGTCGTCTTCCAGGGTTTCGACGGCGGGCGCTGGCTCCACAACATCCTCACGTCGCTGCCGGGCGGAGTGTGGGGCTTCCTGCTGTTCGTGAACCTCTTCGTGTTCTTCATCGCGTTCTTCCTGGACTTCTTCGAGATCGCGTTCATCATCGTGCCGCTGCTCGCGCCCGTGGCGAAGGTGATCCTCGCGCCAGTGGTCGGCGAGGATGCCGCGCTCATCTGGTTCGGCGTGATGCTGTGCGTGAACCTCCAGACCTCGTTCATGCACCCGCCCTTCGGTTTCGCGCTGTTCTATTTGCGGGGCGTCGCGCCCAAGGAAGTGAAGAGCTCCGACATCTATTGGGGGGCATTGCCCTGGGTCGCGATGCAGCTCATGCTCGTCGCCCTCGTGATCGCATTCCCGGCGCAGGTGACGATGTTCCTCGACAAGGAGCAGAAGATCGATCTCGACAAGGTGAAGATCGAGCTGCCCGACACGAACTACGACGCGCCACCGCCCGACTTCAGCAAGAAACAGTAGGAGATCCCTCGATGACTCACGCGATCCGATTCCACAAGACCGGCGGCCCCGAAGTCCTCCAGTGGGAGGAAGTGAACGTTCCGCAGCCGGGCCCCGGCGAGACGCTCGTGCGCCACAAGGCCGTGGGCCTCAACTACATCGACACATATCACCGCACGGGCCTCTATCCGATGCCGTTGCCTTCGGGCATCGGGCTCGAAGCCGCGGGCGTGATCGAGGCCGTCGGTCCCAACGTGACCGAGTTCAAGCCCGGCGATCGCGTCGCGTATGCGAACGGGCCCATCGGCGCGTACTCGGAGCTGAAGATCCATCCCGCCGAGCGACTGGTGAAGCTTCCCGACGGGATCACGTTCGAGCAGGGCGCCTCGATGATGCTGCAGGGCCTCACGGTGCAGTACCTGCTGCGGCGCTTGCACGTCGTGCCGAAAGCCGGCGACACCGTGCTCTTCCATGCGGCCGCGGGCGGCATCGGCCTCATCGCGTGCCAGTGGGCGAAGGCGCTCGGCATCAACCTGATCGGCACTGTGAGCAGCGAGGAGAAGGCGAAGCTCGCGCGCGACAACGGCGCGGCGCACACGATCATCTACACGAAGGAGGATTTCCAGGCGCGCGTCATGGAGATCACCGGCGGCAAGAAGGTGCCGATCGTGTACGACTCCGTTGGCAAGGACACCTTCATGAAGTCGCTCGACTGCCTGCAGGTGCGCGGCCTCATGGTGAGCTTCGGCAATGCGTCGGGCCCCGTGG
Source organism: Usitatibacter sp. (assembly GCA_035308545.1). GTDB lineage: Bacteria > Pseudomonadota > Gammaproteobacteria > Burkholderiales > Usitatibacteraceae > Usitatibacter. Next base: position 1,548 of record DATGGI010000142.1, on the reverse strand, counting down.
GACCCACGGATCTGGGCATCCTTTCGGCGAAGGGCTCGCTCTACGTGACGCGACCCACGCTCATGAGCTACACGGGCAAGCGCGACGAGCTCGTGGCCGCGTCGAAGGAGCTCTTCGACATGGTGCTCGCGGGCAAGGTGAAGGTCGGCCCGCGCCAGAGCTACGCGTTGAAGGATGCGCAGCAGGCCCACCGCGATCTCGAAGGGCGCAAGACGACGGGTTCCACCGTCCTCGTTCCGTAGGGCGACATCCCTCGCGGCGTAGGACAAAGCCGCTTGATTCGCGGCAGCGGCGGGTCTAGCCTGAAGCTTCACTTCCGGCCAGAAGGGAGGGCCGCATGAAGCTGCGCATGTACGTGACGCTTCCCGACGTCCCGAGCGCCCGCCGCCTTGCGAACGACCTGCTGCTCGCCCGCGTCGAGGATCGCAACATGCATTTCCTCGCGCGCCGCGGCACGGATCTCGGCGAGCTCCACGAGGCCTCCTACCTGCACAAGACCGACACCGTCCACGGCGCATTCGTGGGTTTCGTGATCGGCGGCGTCATGGGGATCCTCGTGGGACTCGTGCTCGTGAATTACCCGCCCGAAGGCGCGACGGTGCAGCTGGGCGCGGTGCTGGTCGCCGCGATCGTCGGCGCGCTGCTGGGAACATGGGCCGCGAGCATGGTGGGCCTGCAGGTGCCCAATTCCCGCCTCAAGGGTTTCGACAAGGACATCCAGGCCGGCAAGGTGCTGCTGATGCTGGACGTTCCTTCGGGCCGCTTCGAGGAGTTGCGCGGAATCATCGCGAGGACGCATCCGGAAGCCGACGACCGCGGCAACGAGCCGACCGTCCCCGCGTTTCCGTAGCTACCGCACCTCGTACGAGACGAGCTCGTAGCGCTCGTGCTGGAGGAGCTTGCCCTCCGTGGTTGTGTTCGTCGTCTCCGCGGCCACGAACCGCTTCACGGCGGAGTTGTACCAGTATGTCCACACATTCACGCCGGACTGCTCGCCGCTTCGCTGCTTCCAGTGGGTCTCGCGCACGATTCGCATGCCCGGTAGTTTTCCGGCCGGCGTGTCGACTTGCTCCTCGCTGCCCACGGTGAGCTTCACCTGGAGGTCGATGCGGCGCTCGCCGGTCTGCTGCATGGCCTTCAGGTTCCATGTACCTCCCGTTTTCATGGGGAAGACGTAGAACTGGTTGGACGGCCGGAAGTTGTCGACGCGCCCCTGGCGCATGACGCGGGTGAAATTGCCGACGAGGTCGCCCACGGTCGTGCCATCGCCGTACTCGATCTCGTCGCCGTGTATCGCACGGATCTTCACGGTTGCGCGCCGCTCCGATTGGTCGAGAAGGTTCACGACACGATAGCTCCACGCATCGCCGGCGGCGAAATTGGGAGGAGCGGCGAGCGATGCGGGCGCCACGGCCCGCGGTGCGGATGCCGTGCTCGCTACGCGCTGCGGTTCGGGCTTCGCGGCTGCGACGGTCGCCACCGCTTCGCGGAATGCGAACGCCGTCTCGAGCGACGTGCTCTCCCACGGCGTCTGCAGATTCTTCGATT
>DATGGI010000141.1:0-3811 GCA_035308545.1 Usitatibacter sp. | reverse complement strand
CCGGTCTTGTCGAGGAGCAGCACGTCCACGTCGCCCGCGGCTTCGACCGCGCGGCCCGACATCGCGATCACATTGGCGCGCAGCGTGCGCCCGATGCCCGCGAGACCGATCGCCGAGAGAAGTCCCCCGATCGTCGTGGGGATGAGGCATACGAGGAGCGCCACCAGCACCGTGACCGTCACGGCGGTACCGGCCTTGGTGACCTCCACCGCGTAGATGGAATAAGGCAGCAGCGTCGCCGTCGCGAGCAGGAACACGAGCGTGAAGCCCACGAGCAGGATCCAGAGCGCGATCTCGTTGGGTGTCTTCTGGCGCCGGGCGCCCTCGACCATCGCGATCATGCGGTCGAGGAAGGCCTCGCCGGGATTCACGCTTACGCGAGCGATGAGCCAGTCGGAAAGCACGCGCGTGCCGCCCGTGATCGACGAGAAATCGCCGCCCGATTCACGGATCACCGGAGCCGACTCGCCCGTGATGGCCGATTCGTCGACCGAAGCGACACCCTCGATCACTTCGCCGTCGACCGGGATGAGGTCGCCGGCCTCGACCAGGAAGAGGTCGCCCTTGCGCAGCGTGGTCGACGGAACTCCCTGGTAGTCCGGCGTCCTTTCGGCGCGCTTCAACTTCTTCGCAATGGTGTCGCGCTTGGCCGAGCGCAGCGCATCGGCCTGCGCCTTGCTGCGTCCCTCCGCGATCGCCTCGGCGAAATTCGCGAAGAGCACGGTGAACCACAGCCAGATCGTCACGTGCAGGATGAAGCCCGGCGCCGCCTCGCCGCCTCCGGCGAGAGCCTGTATCCACAGGATCGTCGTGAGAATGCTCCCGAGGTACACCACGAACATCACCGGATTGCGCCACTGGTGCTGCGGCAGGAGCTTCACGAACGAGTCGAAGAGCGCCTGCTGCATGATCGACTTCGTGACCAGCCGGCGGCGAAGATCCTGCGGGGCCGAGGTCGGGGAAATGGCGTGCGAGCTCATCGTTTCACTCCAGGGGATGCGGGTGTCATTTCGCGGCGATCATCGCGAGGTGCTCGACGATCGGTCCGAGCGCGAGCGCGGGCACGAAGGTGAGGGCGCCCACCACGACGACGGTGCTCGCGAGAAGGACCACGAAGAGCGGCGTGTGGGTCGGCAGCGTGCCCAGTCCCGGCGGCACCGTCTTCTTCGCGGCGAAGGCTCCGGCGATCGCGAGCGTGGGCACCGCGAGCCAGTAGCGCGCGAAGAGCATCGCGATTCCGAGCGCCGTGTTGTAGAAAGGTGTATTGGCCGACAGGCCCGAGAAGGCGCTGCCGTTGTTGTTCCCGGCCGAGGAGAACGCGTATAGGATCTCCGAGAAGCCGTGCGCCCCGGGATTCGCCACACCGGCCTTTCCCGGATCGACCATCACGGCGATCGCGGTTCCGACGAGCACCACGAGCGGCGGAATGAGGATCGTGACAGCCGCCATCTTCATCTCGAAGGACTCGATCTTCTTGCCGAGGTATTCCGGAGTGCGGCCGATCATGAGGCCCGCCACGAACACCGCGATGATCGCGAAGATGAGCATGCCGTAAAGGCCCGATCCCACTCCGCCGAAGATGACTTCCTGGAACTGGATCAGCCACAGGGGCACGAGCCCGCCCAGCGGCGTGAAGGAATCGTGCATGGCGTTCACGGAGCCGTTGGAGGCCGCGGTCGTCGCCGTCGCCCACAGCGCGGAGTTCACGATCCCGAATCGCACCTCCTTGCCCTCCATGTTGCCGCCCGGCTGCGTGGCCGACGCGACCTGGTCCGCTCCAGCCTTCGTGAGGGCCGGATTACCCGATTGCTCGGCTCCCACGCACACGCCGAGCATCACGACGAACAGGATCGTCATCGTGGCGAGCAGCGCCCAGCCCTGCCTCTTGTCGCCCACGAGCACGCCGAACGTGTAGCAAAGCGCTGCCGAAATCTGCAGGATCGCCAGCAGCTCGAGGAAGTTGGCCAAGGGCGTCGGATTCTCGTAGGGATGCGCCGAATTCACGTTGAAGAACCCGCCGCCGTTGGTGCCGAGCATCTTGATGGCGACCTGCGAAGCGACCGGACCGACCGCGATCGACTGGTCTTTCATCGTCGCCTTCTTGGTGACGGGATTGCCCTTGTCGTCCTTCACGGGTTGGCCTGCCGAGTCGAGCTTGGGGTTGTCGTAATCGGTCGCCTCGACGGTCGAAACTGTCGGATAGGCGGAGAAGGTCTGTGGCATGCCCTGGCTCACCAGCACGACCGCGAAGACGATCGAGACCGGCAGCAGGATGTAAAGCGTCGTGCGAGTCATGTCGACCCAGAAATTTCCGATCGTCTGCGCGCTCCTGCGTGAGAAGCCGCGCGCGAACGCCACGAGCGTCGCCATGCCGCTTGCGGCCGAGACGAAATTCTGGACCGTGAGCGCGCCCATCTGCGTGAGGTAGCTCATCGTAGACTCGCCGCCGTAGCCCTGCCAGTTTGTGTTGGTGATGAAGCTGGTCGCCGTATTGAAGGACGAGTCCGGCGACACGGCGGGAAATGCCTGCGGGTTCAGGAGCGCCACCGCCTGGAATCTCTGGATCGCATAGACCGCGAGGAAGCCCAGGAGGTTGAAGACGAGCATCGCGATCGCGTACTCGGTCCAATGCATTTCCCGGCCGGGATTCACGCCGGCGACCCGGTAGAGCGCGCGCTCGAAGGGCGCGCCGGCGCGGTTCAGCACGGCGGGCTGGTCCAGGTAGATGCGCGCCATGTACGCACCGAGCGGCTTCGCGAGCGCGACCAGAGCCACGAGATAGAACGCGAGCTGGAAATAGCCATTGGCGCTCATCAGAACTTCTCCGGCGCGAAGAGCGCGTAGACGAGGTACACGAAGATCACCGCGCAATAGACGGCGCCGAGGATGTATACGAGGCTCATGAGAGGCTCCGGATCAGCGATTGCGCAGGCGCTCGAAGCCGTGCACGAGCGCCCACGTGAGGGCGAAGAAGACGATGCCCAGTCCGAGGTAAACGAGGTCCATCATTTGCGGTCTCCTTGCGTGCGGCGGCGGTGGCGATCCGCCGCGCGCGCGAGCGCGATTCCGCCCACGAGCACCGCGATATAGATCGCCACGACGGACAACCCCTTGAGAATCTCGATCAGCATCCCGCGAGTATGGGAATGCGAACGTAAACATGTCGTAAATTCTCGCGCACCCCTTGCACTCAGGGATTGCCCACGCGGACGCACTGCATCGCGGCGATGTTCCACCTGCCGGACTCCTTGTGAACCACGGCAAGCGAACGGTACGTTCCGTTGGCGGGGCCGAAGGTCGTGGCGAAGCCCACTCCGTCGAGCGCGCTCGAGCTGCGAACGACGGCGGTTTCCTTGTCCAGGAATCGAACATCGATGACGGTGGTCTTCAGGGCGCTTTCCGCAAGCGCCCCGCGGAAGAGCGTGGCCTGCAGTGCCGTGATGGCCCCGCGGCCATGGGTCGTGGCGCCCAGCGAGCTCGTGAAGTCGGCATCCTCCGCGAAAAAGGCCGCCCAGGCCGACGCGTCGTGACGGTTCCAGGCTTCGCCGAGTTGACTGAAGACGAGGCGAATCTCCCGCTCGTCGGAATCTGCAGCGAGGTTCGCCGGCGCGACGGCGCCTGCGCCTTGAATCCAGATTCCGGCAGCGAGAAGCGCTGCGAGCGCCAATCTGCGGACCATGGATCCCTTCTTCAGAACGTGTAAGTGACGAAGCCGACGAGGCGCGTCTTGCTCCAGTCCTTACCCTTTACCGTGTACAGATCGTGGTTCGCGTTGGTGCCCTTCACGTAACCGCCCGCATTCCATCCGCTG
>DATGGI010000140.1:0-18388 GCA_035308545.1 Usitatibacter sp. | reverse complement strand
CAGTTCTCGTTGGGCTCGGTCACGCGAAGCGCGGGATAGCCTTCTTCGAGGAACGAGAAGTGGTCGCCGCCGCGAAGATATCGATCGCGCCTCCAGTGCACGTCCACCTTCATGCCCTTCACATAGCGCTCGCCCATCTCCTTCACGAACCTCGCGAGCTGGCGCGAGGCGCTGTCGTTCTCGCCGCCCGTGCGCAGCAGCGTATACACGTCGTCCGAATTCTCCTTCTTCGCGGGAATGCCCTCGGCGTAGATCCGCACGCGATCGCGCTCGACGTGGCCGTCGCGAGCGCGCGAGTTGCCGACGATGTCGTTGGTGAACATCGCGGCGATGTCGAGGTTCTTCGCCTTCGCATCCTTCGCCCACGCGCCCGAGCCCAGCAATCCCTGCTCTTCACCCGCCACGGCGAGGAAGACGAGCGTCGCGTCGAAGTGGTATTTCGACATCACGCACGCGAGCTCCATGGATACCGCGGTGCCCGAGGCGTCATCGTCGGCGCCCGGCGCGTCCTTCTCGCCGTCGGTGGGGCTGGTCGGCATCGAGTCGTAATGGCCGCTCACCACGTAGATGCGGTCGCGGCTTTCGGGCTGGTCGCCGGGAAGCGTGGCCACGACGTTCACGAAGTGCGTGGGCCTGGGAACGCGCTCGCCCTTCTCGATGAGGTGGTCGTCGAACGCCACCTGCAGGCGTCCGCCGTTGGCCGCGGCGCACGCTTCGAGCTGCGACTTTATCCAGCGCCGTGCCGCGCCGATGCCGCGCGCCTCCGACGTATCGTCGGAAAGCGAGTTGCGCGTGCCGAAGGAAACGAGCTTGCGGATCGTCGCCTCGATGCGCTTGGCGGAAACATCGGAGACGACCTTCGCGATCGTGGGATTGGGTGTGGATGCCGCGAGGGCGGGAATAGCCACCGCCGTCGCCAGGGCCAGGGTGATGCGTGCCTTCATGTCGTGCGTCTCTCCTCGGTTCTCGTTACGTGCCATGCGATCGCGCACGACGCCAGCAGGATCGCCGCCGCGAGCAGGTACGGCGCTCCCGGAAGCTGCACCGGCGCGTCGGCCGCGATGAAGTAAGAAAATGCGGTGGCGAAGATCATGGGGCCGATGAGCCCCGCGATCGCCGTCATGCTCGCGTTCGCGCCCTGGAGCTTGCCCTGCTCCGAGCCCGAGACGTGCCGCGTCATCAGGGCCTGCAGCGATGGAGTCGCGAATCCCCAGAGCGCCATCACCGGAACCCCGATGAGGAACAGGAGTCCCGTGGACGCTATTCCGTAGATCGCGAACCCGATCACGCCGAACAGCAGGCCCAGCGCGAGCGCACGGCGTTCGCCGAGCTTCGAGACCAGCGGCTTGATGAGCGCGCCCTGCACGATCATCGAGCAGATGCCGACACCCGCCAGCACGAGCCCCACCTGCAGCGTGTCCCATCCGTATCGATAGCCCATGTAGAGCACCGCGACGCTCGGAAGCGCCACGTGCGCGAGCTGCATGAGGAAGTACGACACCGAGAGTCCCGCGAGCTCCGGGTGCGAGCGCAGCAGCACGAGCGAGCCCACGGGATTCGCCTTCTTCCACTCGAACTTCTCACGGCGCCCGGGCGCGAGCGATTCGGGAAGGATGAAGTAGCCGTAGGCCGCGGCAAGGAGCGCCATCACGCCCGCCACCTTGAACGGCAACCGCGGATCCACGTTGCCGAGGATTCCCCCGAACGCGGGCCCCAGGACGAAGCCCAGCCCGAACGCGGCGCCCACGTACCCGAAGTACTGCGCGCGCTTGTCCGGCGGCGCGACATCCGCGATATAGGCGAACGATGTGGAGAAGCTCGAAGCCGTCGCGCCCGAGATGATCCGCCCGACCAGCAGCCACGCGAGAGACGGCGCCCACGCCATGAGGAAGTAGTCGCAGCCCAGGCCGAAGCACGAGAGCAGGATCACCGGGCGGCGTCCGAAGTGATCGGAGATCGCGCCCACCAGGGGCATGCAGACGAACTGCATGAGGCCCCACACCGCCATGAAGATGCCGAACGTATCGGCTGCCCTGGCCGTATCGCCGCCCTCGAACGCGACCACGAGCTTGGGCAGCACGGGGATCACGATGCCGAGCGCCAGCACGTCGATCACGACGGTGACGAAGATGAACGCGAGCGCGGCCTTCCGGACCTGCATCGGCTAGAGGAATCCCCGGCAATGGGGCGTGCCGCAGCGGCAGGGAAGCGTGCCCTCGTGGTGCGAGCGCCCGTAATCCAGCGTGAGCTCCTCGCCCCGGGCGATGTCGCGAAGCGCGAAGACTTCGGCCCGCGTGGCGGTGCAGCGCATGAAGGTGTTGGGAGTGCAGGAGTGATTGATGAACCTGAAGCCACGCTTGCTTCTCGTGGCATCGAGCGCGAAGCCGTCGAGCTCGACGATGGCGACGATCCGGCGGCCCGCGGCGCGGCGGCGCGATTCGCGCAGCCCCACGACTTCGCCTTCGAATTCACCGATCTTCGAACGCCGGGCGATCCGGGTGCCCGCATACAGGCCGCGCCCGACGATGGCGCTGGGGCGCACCTCGAGCGCCTCGTAGATCCTGCGCCAATCGCGTTTCATTCCGCCATAATCGCATGGATGAACCTGCTGGCGAGACTGGTCCTGCTTCTCGCGGTCGCGCTGCCCGCGGCGGCGCAGATCGCGGCCCCGGACACGTGGCGCAAGGAGTCCTTCGACTTCCCGCTGCGCTTCGCGGCCAGGATTCCCTATGAAGGCAAGGAGTACGTCCGCTTCTCGCCGCAGTGGGCGCACTTCGAGGATGGGGACGGCTTCAGCTACGTCTTCATGTGGGACCTGAAGACCAAGCCCTTCAACGCGGACGACCTCGAGGACTACCTCGAAACCTACTTCGCGGGCCTCATGATCAACGTGGCGCGCCAGCGCAACCTCGCCGACAAGGAAATCATGACCAGCGCGGCGGCGCATCCGCTGCTGGGCGTGAAGGGCGACTGGGCGCAGACGTGGGGCGCCGAGGTGCGCACCTGGAACGCGTTCTCGAAGGGCGAGCCCCTCCTGCTCTATGGCGAGGTCGCGCAGCGCAATTGCGGCGAGCGCATGCAGGTGTTCTTCGCCATGTCGATGGCCGAGCGCGACAAGCCCATCTGGGAGACGCTTCGGAACATCCGCCGCGCTACGGCTTGCCCGAGCGCGAAATCGTAGTACGGGCGAGGTCGTCCACGCGCGCCCCGCGCGCCCGCATTCCGGATACCGGCCCACGCAGCAAGCGGTCGACCGCCTCCATGTGCGACGTGACGCCCGCCTCGTCGTTGCGCTCGGTCGCCGCGTGCACCGCCTTGCGATGATGCTCGAGCTTGCGATCGAGCGCCGCGAACGAGGGGCGCCACTTGCCGTCGAACATCTCCAGGTAGGGCCCCACGCCTTCGGAATCGCGATTGCCTCCGCCGCCGGTTCCGCTCTCGCCCGACTCCATCCACCAAAGGTTGGTGCGTTGCCGGCTCGCCGCGAAATGGGTGCGCGTCGCGAGCTGCATCCAGAAATCCCAGTCCTGCAGGCGCTCGAAGGACTCGTCGAAGCGATAGCCCTCCTGCACGAGCTGGCGCGAGAAGAGCGCCGCGCCCAGCTGGATGTAGTTGCGAACGAAGAGCGCCCGGCGGTCGAACGGCTCGTCCAGCACCCTCGAAGGGCGCCCGTCCGCGTCCAGGCACAAGGTCGCGCTGTAGGCGACGAGGGCGTTGCCCGAATCCAGCACGAGATCCATCAGCGTCTCAACGTGCGTGGGAAGGATCTCGTCATCGTCGTCGAGGAACACGAGCCACTCGCCGTGCGCCTCGGCGAGGCCCGCGTTCGCCGCCTGGGGGCGATTGAGCGGGCCGCGATCGAGGACTCGAATCGGCACATCGGAATCGCTCGCGAATGCCGGCAAGGAATCGCCGCCCGCGCGAACGATCGCGATCTCAAGGGGCCGCCACGACTGGGCAAGCGCGCAGTCCACGCTCCTGGCGAGGCTCGCGCGGCCCATCGTACGGATAATGATCGACACCACGGGACGTGACATGGGTTCCAGCTCCTACCCTCCGTGCGCGCGGAAATCGGAACAACCGTGGTTACAATGGGGCGCGACAACAGAGCCGAGGACGCCGGATGCAACTCACAATCAGTAACATGAGCAAGCGCTATTCCAACGGAGTCCAGGCGCTGGACAACGTCTCCCTCAGCGTCGCGCCGGGAATGTTCGGGCTCCTGGGCCCGAACGGCGCTGGAAAATCGACCTTGATGCGCACGCTCGCCACGCTGCAGGAAGCCGACGGCGGGAGCGCGAAGCTCGACGACATCGATGTCCTCAAGGACAAGGATCGCGTGCGAAGGTTGCTCGGATACCTGCCCCAGGACTTTGGAGTGTATCCAAAAGTGTCGGCCGAGGACATGCTCGATCACTTCGCGAGGCTCAAAGGCGTCACCGATTCGCGACAACGCAAGGCCACGGTCGACGCGCTCCTGGAGCGCACGAACCTCGCCGCGGTGCGCAAGCAGAAGCTGGGGGGCTTTTCGGGCGGGATGCGACAGCGCTTCGGCATCGCGCAGGCGCTCATCGGCAATCCGCGCCTCATCATCGTGGACGAGCCCACGGCCGGCCTCGATCCGGAAGAGCGCGTGCGGTTCCTCAACCTGCTCGCGGGCATCGGGCGCGACGCCGTCGTGATCCTCTCCACGCACATCGTGGATGACGTGGCGGACCTCTGCCCGAACTTCGCGATCATCAGCAAGGGGCGAGTCCAGCTCACCGGCTCGCCCGCGGAAGCGGTCACGTCGATCAAGGGCAAGATCTGGCGCCGCGCCGTTCCGCGGGAGGAACTCGAGTCGATCCAGAAAGCGCTGCCGGTCATCTCCTCGCGGCTGCAATCGGGCGAGACCGTCGTGCGCGCCTTCGCCGATCACGCGCCCGAGGGGGGATTCGAAAGCGTCGAGCCCGAGCTCGAGGACGTCTACTTCAGCGTCGTCACCGGCCACCTCAATCCCGCGCCGCTCCAAGCGGCCGCCTGAGCATGGGCAACCTCCTCGCGATCGCGCGCTTCGAGTTCGGGCAGCGCTTCAAGCGCATCTCGACGCACGTCTACTTCGTGATCTTCGCGGCGCTGGCCGCGCTCTGGATGTGCATGGCCGGCGGCGTCTTCCGGAATGCGAGCGTCTCCTTCGGCACGGAGAAGGTGTTCATCAACTCACCGTTCGCGCTCGCGCAGACCGTCGCGGTCCTCGGTTTCCTGGGCGTCGTGATCATCGCCGCGGTCACCGGGCGTTCGGTCCAGCAGGATTTCGAGTACCAGAGCTTCCACTTCTTCTTCACGAGCCCCATCCGCAAGTCCGACTATTTCCTCGGCCGCTACCTGGCGGCGATCGCGATCTGCCTCTACATCTTCGCGAGCGTGATGGTGGGCATCTGGATCGGAACGCACTGGCCCGGCGTCGAGGCCTCCCGCGTGGGACCGTGGTCGCTGCGCGCGATGGTCCAGCCGTACCTCGTGAACCTGCTTCCGAACCTCATCTTCCTCGGCGGCGCCTTCTTCGGCCTCGCCGCGCTCACGCGGCGCATGATGCCCGTCTACGTGGCCGGGATCATCGTCCTCGTGGGCTACCTCGCCGCGACACGCCTCATCGCGGACATGGACAACCGCACGATCGCGGCGTTGCTCGATCCCATCGGATCGTCGGCCATGAGCCTCATGGCGCGCTACTGGACAGCGGCCGAGAAGAACACGCAGATGATCCCGTTCCGCGACGAGCTGCTGTGGAACCGCGCGATCTGGACGTTCATCGGGCTCGGGATCATGGCGTTCTGCTACGCGCGCTTCTCGATGAGCCAGTTCCAGTCCGAGGGCAAGGGGCGCAAGGAAGATCACGCGAGCAAGGGCGCCAAACCCGCATCGGGCACGGCGACGATCCCGTCAGTCACCCAGGACAGCTCCGCCGCGGCGTACCTTCGCCAGCTCCCCGGCCTCGTCGCCCTCTACACCCGCGAGACCGTGAAGAACGTGTACTTCCTCGTGATCGTCTTCACGGGCGTGTTCTTCATCTTCGTGAACGCGACTGTCATCGGATCGATCTACGGGACCAATACCTACCCGGTCACCTATCAGGTCCTCGATTTCGTCTCGGGCCTGTTCTCGCTCTTCATGCTGATCGTGACGGCGTTCTACGCGGGTGAGCTCGTGTGGCGCGAGCGCGATGCGCGCGTGGCGCAGCTCACGGACAGCACGCCGATTCCGTCGTGGCTCCCCTTCATCGCGAAGCTGCTCACGCTCTTCGCGGTCCAGGCGCTGATGCAGGTCGTGGTGATGGTGTGCGGACTCCTCGTGCAGCTCTTCAAGGGCTACACGAATTTCGAGCTGAACCAGTACATCTACCGCCTCTTCGCGCTGCAGCTTCCGAGCTACTGGATGATCGCGGCGCTCGCCCTCTTCATCCACGTGGTGGTGAACAACAAGTACCTGGGCCATTTCCTGGTGGTGCTGTACTACATCGCGGAGATCGCGGCGACCGCGATGGGATACAACCTGCGCCTGTATCTCTACGGGGAAGAGCCCGGCGTCGTCTACTCGGACATGAACGGGTACGGGCACTTCATCCCCGCGATCCGCTGGTTCCAGTCGTATTGGGCGATGGCGGCGCTGCTGCTATTGATCGCCTCGCTCCTGCTGTGGGTGCGCGGTGTCGACGACGGCTCGAAGGCGCGTCTCGCCATTGCCCGCGCGCGTTTCACGGCGCCGCTCAAGGCCATCACGATCGCGGCCGCGCTCGCGTTCGTGGCCCTGGGAGGCTGGATCTTCTACAACACCAACGTCCTCAACATCTATCGCACGGAATTCGCGCAGGAAGAGCTGCAGGCCGTCTACGAGAGGCAGTTCAAGCCGCTGCAAGCCAAGCCGCAGCCCAAGATCACCGCCGTCAAGGTGGCCGTCGACGTCTTTCCGCACGAGCACCGCATCCGCTTCAAGGGCACCGACACGGTCGCCAACAAGAGCAGCGAGCCGATTTCCGACGTGTACGTGCTCCTGATGGAAACCGCGACGATCCACGAGCTCAACGCGAGCCTCGGCTGGAAGGAAACTGAGGCCCATCCGGAATTGAACTGGCACCAGTTCAAGCTCTCGCAACCGTTGCAGCCAGGCGCCTCGATGACGGTGGACTTCGACCTCGAGTACGCGCCGCAGGGATTCGCCAACGACGGCGCAAGCAAGCTCGTGCTCGACAACGGCACGTTCATGAACAGCATCTTCCTGCCGCACTTCGGTTACGCGGAGGCGTTCGAGCTCGCGCAGGACAGCGACCGCAAGAAGCACGGCCTCGCGCCGAAGGAGCGCATGCCCGACCTCGACAACGTCGCCGCGCGCCAGCGCAACTACATCTCCTACGACGGGGACTGGATCGACTTCGACGCGACCGTGAGCACCGATGCCGACCAGATCGCCCTCGCGCCGGGATACCTCCAGCGCGAATGGACCGAGAACGGCCGACGCTACTTCCACTACACGATGGACCGGCCGATCCTCAATTTCTACGCGTTCCTCTCGGCGCGTTACGAGGTGAAGCGCGATGCGTGGCATCCACAGGGCGAGAACGTGCCCATCGAGATCTACTACAACAAAGGGCACGAGTACGACCTGGAATCGATGGACCAGAGCGTGAAGGATTCGCTCGACTACTACACGAAGAACTTCAGCCCCTACCAGCACCACCAGGTGCGCATCCTCGAGTTCCCGCGCTACATGCAGTTCGCGCAATCGTTCCCGAACACGATTCCCTTCTCGGAGAGCATCGGCTTCATCGCCAAGGTGGACCCGGCCGATCCGAAGGACATCGACTATCCGTACTACGTGACCGCCCACGAAGTCGCGCACCAGTGGTGGGCGCACCAGGTGATCGGCGCGTACACGCAGGGCGCCACGCTCATGTCGGAGACGCTCGCCCAGTATTCGGCGCTCATGGTGATGAAGAAGAAGTACGGGGACGCGAAGATGAAACGCTTCCTCAAGTATGAGCTCGACAACTACCTTCGCTCGCGCGGCGTCGAACGCAAGAAGGAGCTGCCTCTCTACCGCGTGGAGAACCAGGGCTACATCCACTATCGCAAGGGCAGCCTCGCGATGTACGAGCTGCAGGACGTGATCGGCGAGGAGAACGTGAATCGCGCGCTCGCCAACTACATCAAGAAGGTCGCCTTCCAGGATCCGCCGTACACGATCTCACGCGAGCTGCTGGCGGAATTCCGCGCCGTGACGCCCGAGGACAAGCAGTACCTCATCGCGGACCTCTTCGAGTCCATCGTGCTCTTCGAGAATCGCGCGATCGAGGCGAGCGCGAAGAAAGTTGGCGACGGCTGGGAGGTCACGTTCAAGGTCGAGGCGAAGAAGCTCAAGGCCGACGAGGCCGGCGTGCAGAACGAAGTCCCCATGGACGACTGGGTGGACATCGGCGTCCTCGGCAAGGACGACAAGCCGCTCTTCCTCGAGAAGCGCCGCATCAAGAGCGGGCAGTGGACCTATACCGTGCGCGTGAGTGAAGAGCCGAAGAGGGCGGGCATCGACCCCATCGACAAGCTGATCGACCGCAGGCCGGAGGATAATGTCGTGCCCGTCAAGACGGAGTCGTGACAATGAGCCTTCGGGAGCACGTGAAGAATGGATTGGCGACAATCGTTCGGGGATTTCTCCTGGGCGTGGGATTCAGCATCGCCGCCGGCATCGCCTATTTCATTGCGTTCCAGGTGGCGATGTCGAGCATGAAGGAGACGACGTCCGCCTATGACGTCGCGGCGAGCGGGGGCGCTGCCGCGAAGGATCTCGTGCTCTCGGGAGTGGAAGAGCAGAAGCACGACAACGTGACCTCGATCATCGGCAGCGTGAAGAACACGGGGACAAAGCCGGCGCGGAACGTGCACCTGAAGGCCAATCTCTTCGATCACGGCAAGTTCGTCGACGAGTACTCGACGTACCTCTCGGGATCGCTGGCACCCGGCCAATCCGAATACTTCAAGATCAGTTGCGGCTGCAAGGATTCGCCACCGGCCGCCCACGACAGCTACAAGGTCGAGGTCTCGACGGGATACTGACCTCCGCCCATGAAAGACGCGCTCACCATCGTCGCCATCGTCCTGGGGATCGTCGATCTCTGGGTGACGATCGTCGTGCTTCGCAGCAAGATCTTCGCGCCGGTCCAGAAGGTCCTGCAGCTGCTGATCGTGTGGCTCATCCCGCTGCTGGGCGCGATCCTGATCTATGGGATCCATCTCATGACGCGGCCTCGCCCCGAGGGACAGGGCGCGCCCAACGGCGTAGCCACACCCGCAGCGCCGCCGCCTCCGCCCCAGGACGAGGAGAGCCTCGGCGGCGACGAGAAGCACCTCTACCAGCCGCTCTTCGTTCCCTGGCTCGCGCAACCCGAATTCCAGCAGTACTACTCCCTCGCGAGCCGGCAGACCGTGGTCTCCGTCGACCGGTGCTACACCCTCTACACGCTGCTGCTGCAGGCGGCCTCGATGCCGGGCGATATCTGGGAGTGCGGCGTGTACCGGGGAGGCACCGCCGCGATGATGGCCGCCGTGCTCGCCGCGAAGTTTCCCTCGAAGCGCCTGTACCTCTTCGACACGTTCCAGGGCATGCCGAAGACGGATCCCTCGAACAAGGACTGGCACAAGGAAGGCGACTTCTCGGACACGAGCCTCGAAGCGGTGAAGAGCTACGTCGGGTATTCCGACACGTGCATCTTCAAGCCCGGATTCATTCCCGACACCTTCGCGGGACTCGAGGCGAACCAGATCGCGCTCGCGCACATCGACGTCGACACCTATCACTCGGTGCTCGACAGCCTCGCGTTCGTCTGGCCCAGGCTCTCGGTCGGTGGGGTGATCGTGTTCGACGACTACGGTTTCCCGACTTGCCGCGGCGCGAGGAAGGCGGTCGACGAATTCTTCGCGAGCGACAACCACAGGCCGCTGTGTCTCGCGACCGGGCAGGCGATCGTCTTCAAGAGCTGACCGTCACGTCGCGAAGTGCTTCTCGTATTTCTCCACGCCATCGGGCACGTTCGACCATTTTTGCGCCGAGCGCAGGAAGATGTGGCGGAAGCGATGCTTGTCGGCGCGAATCCAGCTCGGGTCATCGAACGTTCCCGCGTCAATGAGCCTCACGCCGGGCCGCCATTCGAGCGTGAACCCGATGTTCGTCCCGCACTTCGGGCAGAACTCGAGATCGAGCCAACGTCCCGACTCATCCGAGACATGCCGGTACTTGGTGAGAGGGCCGCCGGTGATCTGGACCTGTTCCTCCTCGAAGGCGGGCTCCACTGCGAAAGCGGTGCCCGTTCGCCTCTGGCACCACTTGCAGTGGCACACGGTCACTCGCAGCGGATCGCCGCGAGTGACGTACCGTACGGATCCACAGACGCAACCCCCTTCGTGCTTCTCTGACATTGCCGGCTCCTGGTTCGGGCCGGATATTGTGGCTGGATTCCCGTCTCCACGGGAATGACCAGGTAACCGGGAATGACTAGGTAACCGTTATCTTCCCCGACATGCCCTCGTGCCCGTCGCCGCAGAAGATGTCGCAGAGGAACGGGAACGTGCCCGCCTTGTCCGCGGTGAATTTCACGCGTGAGACCTGGCCCGGAATGATGTCGGTGCGTATCTTGTAGTCGGGGACGTTGAACCCCATCACGACTTCCGGCGCGGTGAACTCGAGGATCACGGTTTCGCCCTTCTTCAGCTGGATGTCGTTCGGGAGGAACACGAACTTGCGCGCGACCACCGGGATCACGCGCTCCTGCGCGAGCGCCTTCACGCTCATCCCCACGCCCGCGGCGAGGAGCACGGCGCCCCCCGCGAGCACATTGCGTCGTTGCTTGTTCATCATCTAGGCCTTTACCGGGATTTCCTTGAGGTCGTACTTGGCGGGCTTCTCCGCCTCCACTTCGCGCCAGCCCAGGCCCTGGTAGGGATTGGCCGGGTCCCACTTGATGGGATCGCGCTTGGGCTGCGACATCGGCGCGGGCAGCGGGAAGATGAGCGACTTCGCCGAGTGGTGCGCGATGTGGCCCGTCATGTGGTGGTTTTCCTGGTGGATATGGCCGTAGAAGACCGTGACGTTCTGGTACGGCATGAGGATGTCGATCGCCTTGTCGCCATCGCGCGTGGCCCAGTCCCAGGCGGGCGCGAGATCGAAGAGCGGACGATGCGTGAAGACCACGATGCGCGCGTCCTTCGGCTGCTTGGCGAGATCGGCCGCGAGCCACGCGAGCTGCTCGTCGCCGATGCGCGCCGCGGGGTCCGAGACGTTGTCCACCACGACAAAGTGCACGCCCTTGTGGTCGAAAGCGTAGTGCGTCTCGCCGAAGTTCTCCTTGAAGGCGGCGCCGCGGTCGAGCGCGGCATCGTGCTCGCCGGGCATGAAGTGCACGTTCTTGTTGGTGAGCGTGCCCGCGATCTGCTTGAACTCGCCCATGCGCTTGCGGCGCTCGGCGGGATCGTCGGTGGTGTGGGTGAGATCGCCCGTGAACATGATGAAGTCGGGCTGGGTCCCGAGCGCGTTCACGGCGGCGACGGCTTTCGGGAATGTTCCACGCGCATCCGGGTTCACCACCGGCCCGTTGAATCCCCAATGAACGTCGGAGAGCTGCACGAAGTAGAAGTCGTCTCCGCCACCCTCGCCCATGCCCAGGGAAGCGCACCCGGGAAGGCTGGAAGCGAAGACGGCGCCGCCGCCCAGGGCGGACAGCTTGAGGAATGCGCGACGGTCGAGTGTCATGGTGTTCTCCTTTTGGGGTGACACCCACAAGACCCCCTCGCCCCCCGCGTTATTCCCACGGGAATAAAATGCGTCATCCCCCTGTCATGCAGGATGGAATGAGCCGCCACTCGGATTTCAGCCGCAGCGTGATGCCGCACCTCGATGCCGCGTACAACCTGGCACGCTGGCTCACGCGCAACGACCACGACGCCGAGGATGTCGTGCAGGACGCGATGATCCGGGCGTACCGCTTCTTCGACTCGCTCCGGGAAGCCGACGCGCGGCCGTGGCTGCTCACGATCGTGAGGAACACGAGCTATTCGTGGCTGCAGAAGAATCGGCCGTCGGACGTGGTGCCGATCGACGACACGTCGACCCTGTCCGCCGACGTGGTGACGATCGGGCACGCGTCGCCGATGGAAACGAACCCGGAAGTGATCCTGCTGCAAAGCGCCAACCGCAAGCTCGTGAACCAGGCGCTCGACGACATCCCGGTGGGTTACCGCGAGGTGCTGGTGATGAGGGAACTGGAAGACCTGAGCTACAAGGAAATCGCGTCGATCGCGGGCATCCCGATCGGCACGGTGATGTCGCGGCTTTCGCGGGGGCGAGACCTGCTGCGCGCCGCGCTCGAGCAGCGAATGAGGAAAGCATCCTGATGAACATGAAGACCGAAGGCACCCCGGAACCCGACATCGCGCGCGACGCGACGTACTATCGCGCGCCCGAGGCGCTGCGCGAGCGCGTGAACGCGCAGCTGAAGGACATGGCGCGCGCCGAGCGCGGGCCGGCCATGGGCCGCTGGATGGCGCTCGCGGCGTCCTTCGTCGCGGTGTCGTTCGTGAGCTGGAACGCGGCGCTGATGACCGCGTCTTCGCGCGACGGGCAAATCGAGAACCAGGTTCTCGCCGCGCATGTGCGCTCGCTCATGGTCCCGGGACATTTCGTCGACGTGGAATCGACCGACCAGCACACGGTGAAGCCCTGGTTCGCGGGCAAGATCGACTTCGCGCCTCCCGTGCGCGACCTCGCCGCCGACGGCTATCCGCTGACCGGTGGCCGGCTCGACTACATCGACGGGCGCCGCGTCGCCGCGCTCACCTACAAGATTCGCCTCCATCCCGTGAACGTATTCGTGTGGCCCGATGCGGCGGCCGCCGACTCCGCGCCGAAGATGGAGACTGTCAAGGGCCACTCCATCGCGCACTGGACACGCGACGGAATGCGCTACTGGGCCGTGACCGATGCGGGGCCCCAGGAGATCTCCCGCTTCGCGGAGCTGATGGCCGCAGGCTGAGCGTGGAACGGTCGTGAGCCGTCGTGGTCACATCGGCATGAAGGAGCTCGAACCGCTGATGATGTTGGAGGGGCGCTGGGCCGGCAAGGGCAAGGGCTCCTACGGCCCCTTTTCCGCGGAGATGGACGCACAGGTGCGCGGCAGGTGGCTCCTCATGCGCCAGGAAATCAAGGTCCCGATCGTGGGCATCACCACGTACGTCTCGACTCAAGTCTATGGCTTCGACGAGGGCGCGCTGACACTTGATTTTTTCGATACCGCGGGCTCTTTCAAGTTCAAGGGCGCGCTCGAAGGCGAGCGGCTGCGGTTTCACTTCCAGGATTCCAGGGCGGAAAAGACCTCCCTCTACTGGAAGGAGGGCGACGACCTTCGCTTCGACTATGTCTCGATGGAAGCGAAGGACGGCGGCGACGAAAAGAAGATTCATTTCGAAGGGTCCTGGCACCGCATCCACGATCGATCGGGCTGACCGTCCGCTCGCCTCCGGTAATATTGCTGGCCAACCACCGGGGCTCGAAATGAGAGGCAGCTGTCACTGCGGCGCCGTGTCCTACGAAGTGACTCGTCTGGATTCGCTGGGACATTGCCATTGCATCACCTGCCGAAAAACGCATTCAGCGGCGTTTGCCACGACCGGACGCGTTGCCCGTGAGAATTTTCGGTGGCTTGCCGGTGAGGACAAGCTGACGACCTATGAATCGTCTCCCGGCAAGTACAGGCGCTTCTGTTCGCTTTGCGGATGCCAAATCGTTGCGTTCCGTTCCGGGTCGCAATTCGTCATCCTTCGAGCAGCCTCGCTGGACGAGGATCCGGGCATTCGTCCACAGCGCCGCATCTGGCGGTCACAAGAAGCAGCGTGGTTGTTTGAAGACGGCGCGATTCCGTCCTATCCTGAATTTCCGCCGGAGAGTTGACTCTCAACAGCATCGCCAGGCGTCATGAGCATGCCGATCATATTGCGCCGCAACCTTGCGCCGCAGTCGGCTTATCATCGTGAACATCGCGGATGGAATCGCCGGAGGCAAGGTCATGGCTCTCGCTTGGAGACAATTGTCGGTGACGGCGAAGTCCGCCTTCATCGCGGCCGCCGTTTCGCTGGGCGCCCTGGTGGGACAAGTCCTGGGACAGTGCCTTTCGGCGCGAGGCGCCTGCACTCTCGACAATTCGTCGCTGTTCATTTATTGGGCAATCACATTCCTTGGCGCGTGGGCGGTTATCGCCGCGGCCATGTGGGCGTTGAATCGTCATCGCCGGAATCATCCGGAGCATGAGTCGCGATAGTCCGGTCACCCGCCTCGTGACGGTAGGCGACGTGGCTTTGCTCATTGCTGCACTGCTTGTCGGGGCCTTCGGCTACCTCGTCTGGCGCGTATACCGAAAGAAGGAGCTCGTCGTGAGCGCCACCGCAGCGATTGCGCGCGAGGAGTCGTGCTGCGTCCTGTATGCGAATGTCGCTGACGGAGTCGACTCGGAACAGGGTTACGCGATCCGCAATCTACTGAACGACGCGGGCACGATCGGCTGGTGGTTCGTGAATCCGGGAAGCTTCGTGGCGATCTTTGCCTCGAAGGATTCATCGCGCTCGGCCTCTTGCCGCGAAGCGCTGGCGAAGTTGGCAGCCGAAAATCCGTCCTGGCCATCCATGTCGATCGGAGCTTCCACGGGATCGATATACGGCGCGTTCAACGGCGATGGAATCCTCGAATCGATGCCGACTGGCGGCGTGGTAACCAATGCCATGCGAAAAGCATTGGAGGCGGCCCATGGATAGCGAACTCAAAGCCATCTCGAACGTCCTTAACGAAGGGCTCGACGAAATCGGGGATCTCACGCCGTATCGCCTCGATCCGCCGCGCGGAGCGTCATGCATCAAGGGCGGATTCGAGATCGAAGTCGTTGTCTACGCGGAGCACGCAAACACGGCGTTCTTCATCTCGGTCGACGCCGGCCAATTCGGCGTCGGGACCACGAACGAGTACGGCGACATCGTGGAGTCCAATCACTACCCCAACATCACCATGGCCCTCCGCAGCTTTCTCGGTGCGGTTCGGGAGCCACGCCAATAGCGACAGGAACTGCCAATGCCCCGCGACATCATCTTCACGCCGAACGCCGCCAAGCCTCCCGCGAGTTATAGCCAGGCCGTGCGAGCCGGCGGCCTCATCTTCGTTTCCGGAACCGCGCCAAACGATCCCGCGACGGGCGCGATCAAGGGAGCCACGATCCAGGAGCAGACGCGGCAGAGCCTCACGAACGTCAAGGCGATACTCGAGGCGGCGGGAAGCTCGATGGACAAGATCGTGAGCGTCACGATCGTGCTCGCGGAAGACGACGACTTCGCCGGGATGAACGAGGAATACCTCAAGTGGTTTCCCTCCAACCCGCCGGCGCGGCAGGGCGCGAAACTTCCCGTGAGGATTCCCGGATTGAAGGTGTCGATCGCCGCGATCGCCGAGGCGTAGGAGAATCCGATGATCCTCGAAGCCGCGTCCCTCCAGGTGAAACCCGGCCAGCACGAAGCGTTCGAAGCGGTGTTCCGCCACGCGCAGGCGATCATCTCGTCGATGCCGGGCTATCGATCGCACGAGCTCCAGCGTTGCATCGAACGCGAAGGCCTCTACCTGCTGCTCGTGCGCTGGGATAGCGTCGAGGCCCACGAGGTCGGATTCAGGAAGTCAGCGCAATACCAGGAGTGGCGAAAGCTCCTGCATCACTTCTACGATCCGTTTCCCTCGGTGTTCCACTACGAAGCGGTGAAAGGCGTGCCGGCCTAGCGTTTCACCACGACCAGCCGGTCGTTGCCGGATTCCGCGCCCCACGTCTCGCCCTTGCGCCCGAGGATCTGGCGCACGCCCGCGTCGCTCACGTCACTCTTGAAGCGCGCGATGTACTTCTCCGTCGCGGGATCGAATTCCAGGACGCTGTTGGAGCTCCACTCCGAAGTCCACACGTGGTCGTCCTCGTCCACGTAGACCGCGTAGGTGTGGGGATATGGGCCTTCGGGCTTCCATGATTTCCACGAGCCATCCTTCGGATCGTAGCGGCTCAAGTTGCCCGAGTTCCACTCGCTCACCCAGATGCGGCCCTTCGAATCGGACCACACGCGGCGAGCGCCCTGCCCCTTCGTCGGCGGATCGATGGGCGTGGCTTTCGCGGTGGCCGTGTCGATGCGCGCGATGTGATTGCCCGCGAGCGACGCGTAGTAGATCTCGCCCGACGGCGTCACTGTGATTCCATAGGTGCCCGCGCCGCGTGGAGATTCCCACACCTTCACTTCGCCGCTCTTCGGATCGAGGTTGCCGTAGTAGCCCGATTGCCCGGTGTACCAAAGGATGCCGTTGCGATCGAAGACGCACGTGTTGAGGTTCGTATAGGGCGTGCCCTTGGGAAGCGGGAACACCTTCACCGCTTTCGTGGACGGATCCACGCGCACGATCGCATTCTGTCCGCCATCGGTCACCCACGCCGCGCCATCGGGCCCCACGATCACGCCGTGCGGCGCGGAGCCCTTGCCCAGCGCAATCTCCTCGACCTTGCCGGTCTTCGGATCGAGGCGGCCCAGGTGCCCCGTCCGCTGCGCGGTGTACCAGACGGTGCCGTCGGGTGCGGGCGCGACATCGTGCGGATGCGAGCCCTTGGGGACGTCGAAGTAGCGGACCTCGGCAGCGGAGGCCGCGAGCGAGAGGAATGCGGCGAAGAAGAGCGCAGGTTTCATGGAAACCCCCTGATCCAGTCTACGACTTCGGCGGCTCCCATCCGCCACCGAGCGCGTTCATGAGATCGACGGTGTAGGACAGCAATGCGACGCGGTTGCGGATCAACGTGAGCTGCGCGTCGTTCAGCGTGCGCTGCGCGTCGAGGACTTCAAGATACGCCGAATAGCCGTGCTCGTAGCGGACCTCGGCCAGATGCAGCGCCTTCTGGGATTGGTCGACGAGGTCTCGCAGGTCCACTTCGGTGTCGCTCGCGAGCTTCACGTTGGAGATCGCGTCGACCACGTCGCGGAAGGCGTTGCGCACGGCACTTTCATAGGCGCCCTGCGCTTCGCGCGCCTGGGCTTCCGCCTGCTCGGTGCGCGCGCGATAGCGGCCGCCATCGAGGATCGGGCCCGTGAGGCCCGCGCCGATGGACCACGTGCGCGCCGCCGTGCTGAAGAGCTGGTCCACCTGCGGCGCGATCGAGCCGTACGTGCCCGTGAGCGAGAGCGCGGGAAATTCGGAGCCCTTCGCGACGCCGATGCGTTCGGTCGCGGCCTCGAGGTTCATCTCCGCCTGCCTCACGTCGGGACGGCGCTCGAGGAGCTCCGAGGGCAACCCGGGCGGCGTGACGGGCGGAATGGGAATCGCGTTGAACGTGCCCGGTTCGATCTGGAGATCGAGGTGCCCCGTGAGGACGCCCAGCGCATGCACGAACGTCGCGCGTTGCCGCTGGATCTCGCTCGCCTGCGCCGACGATTGCGCGCGGAGGCTGCCGGCCTGGTAGATGTCGAGATCCGGCGCGATGCCCGCACCCGCCCGCTTCTTGGCGAGCGATAGCGATTGGTCGGCCGCTTCGAGGATGCTGCGCGAGGCGATGAGCTGCGCATCGAGGCCCCGGACCGCGAAGTAGGCCCGCGCGACTTGCGCGGCAACCGTGAGCGCCACCGTGTCGCGCCCATACTCCGAGGCGAGCAACTGGTCGTTCACGGAACGCACGCCGCGACGCAACCTTCCCCACACATCGACTTCGAAGGAGGTCGAAAGGCCGACCGCGAATCCGCTGCCGGTGGCGAGCGTGCCGCTGCTCGTCGTGCGTCCGCGCGCGGCCTGGACGTTCAAGTCGATCGGCGGAAAGAAAAGGATCGCGTGCGCTTCCTTCAACGCGCCCTGCGCCTCGTCCACCCGCGCGATGGCGATGTAGAGATCCGTGTTGTGCTCGAGGCCGTCCTGGATCAGCTTGTCGAGCAGCGGATCGTTGTAGACCTTCCACCAGTCGAAGGGAACCTTGAGCGCGCCCTCGGGCGCGGACTCCCCGTATTTCGCGGGCAGGCTCGTCTCGGGACGCTTGTAGTCGGGACCGACCATCGCGCATCCGGACGCGACGAGCAACGCGAGCATCGCAAGGCGGCGCATCAGTCGCCCTCCTGCGGGGCCGGCGCGGGATGGCCCGGCTCCGCGCCCTTCGCCTGCTCTTCCTTCGCGTCGCCCATCTTCTGGCGCCGGGCGAATACAGTGAAGAAGAGCGGCACGAAGATCGTCGCGACGAAGGTCGAAAGCATCATGCCGCCCACGACGCCCGTGCCCATGGAGCGGCGCGACGCCGCGCCCGCGCCGGACGCGATCATGAGGGGCAACA
>DATGGI010000139.1:0-10334 GCA_035308545.1 Usitatibacter sp. | reverse complement strand
TGCGCCACCACGATGAAGTCGCAGGCGGCCATGTCGCTGCCCTGGTGGAGCCATTGATGAAATGCGTGCTGGCCGGGCGTGCCGACGCCGCCCCACACCACGGGGCTGGTGGCATAGTCGATCGCCTCTTCCTTCGCCGAGACGCGCTTGCCGTTGGATTCCATCTCGAGCTGCTGCAGGTACGGAGTGAGGTCCGCCATGCGCGACGAGTAAGGCAGCACCGCATGCGTCGCGATGCCGAGCGCATTGCGATTCCAGACCGACACGAGGCCGAGCAGCGCCGGCACGTTGCGCTCGATCGGATCGGATCGGAAATGCAGGTCGGCCGCGTGGGCGCCCGCGAGGAGCTGCTCGAAGCGCGCCATGCCGATGGCGATCGCGATCGGCAGTCCCACGGAGGACCAGAGCGAGTAGCGTCCGCCGATCCAGTCGCCGAAGGGGAAGACGTTGCACTCGGGCAATCCCCACTCGACAGCGGCCTTCGGGTTGGCGGTGCCCGCGATGATGTGCTTCGCGACCGCGCCTTCGCCCAACGCGGCGACGAGCCAATCGCGCGCCGCGGCGGCGTTGACCATCGTCTCCTGCGTGCCGAACGTCTTCGAGGCGACCGTGACGAGCGTGGTGGCCGGGTCGAGTCCCTTGATGCCGTCGTCGAACTCGGCCGCGTCGATGTTGGTGACGAAGCGCACCTCGGGGCCGTCGGCCTCGGCCTCGAGGGCCTCGATCACGAAGCGCGGTCCCTGGGACGATCCGCCGATGCCGAGCGCGAGCACGTGGGTGAACCGCGCGCCCGTGGCCGATTTCCAATGGCCCTCGCGGACCGCTTCGGCGAAGATGCGCATGCGCTCGTGGTAGCGCTGAATCTCGGCGCGCACGTCCACGCCGTCGACGGTGAGGAGCTCATCGCCGCGCAGTGCCGTGTGCAGCGCCGGGCGATGCTCCGAGGGATTCACCTCGCCGCCGGTGAAGAGCTTCTCGACGTTCTCGGGCAGGCCGCATTCGCGGGCGAGCGCGACCAGCAGCCCGATCGTCTCGGCGGTGATGCGCTGCTTGGAAAAATCGACGGCGAGCCCGGCGCAGGGCAGCGTGAGCGTCGCCCCGCGAGCCGGGTCGGCCTTCCACATCTGCGCGAGTGTCGCGGCGCCGGAGCCGTCACGGTGGGCGAGGAGCGCCTTCCAGGCCGCCGTGGAAAGGAACTGGGGCATGTGAAATTTTAACCCAGCGCGAGGCCCGAGATGCCTAGGACCATTCCTACAGCGGCGATGGCCCGTCGCGTCACGTCGCCTTCGCGCAGCAGGTGCGCGCCCATGAGCGCGGCGAAGAGGATCGACACTTCCCGCGCGGGCGCCACGAGGCTCACCGGCGTGAACACCATCGCGGTGAGCACGAGGATGTAGCTGAGCGGCGAGAGGAGCCCGATCGCGACCGCAGCCCCGCGGCGCTCGCGCCACGCCTTGGCGATATTGCCCGGGGAACGGCGGTGGGTGAGGGGCACCAGCACCATGCAGCGGAAGAGGTTGCAGCCCCAGTCGTACACGAGGGGCGCGATCAGCCACTGGGCCACGGACACCTTGTCCCAGAGCGTGTAGACCGCGATGGTGCAGCCGGTCGCGAGCGCGAATCCCACGGCGTGCCGCGCCTCGCTCTTGTGCCAGGCGAAGGGATTGCCCGTGAGCATGAGCGCGGAGATGCCGATCAACACCGCTCCGGCGATGGCGACCGCGCTCGGCCGTTCGCCCAGGATCACGATGGCCACGCCGATCGTGATGAGCGGCCCCGTGGCCCGAGCGAGCGGATACACGATCGAAAGGTCGCCGCCGCTTCGATAGGCGCGATCGAGGAGCAGGAAGTAGGTCGTGTGCACCATCCCGCTCGCGAACATCAGCGCGGCGTGGATCGGCTGGAACCGGTAGCCCGAAAAATAGGCGACGCCGAGGGCGATGGGGCCATAGCAGGCGAGCGAGACGAGGTTCGTGACCGTGATGAGTCCCGCGCCGCCGCCGCTTTTCTTCAGCAGGTAGTTCCAGCTCGCGTGGATGAGCGCGGCGGTGAGGACGAGCCCCAGGGCGAGGGCCGTCACGGCTTCATGAGGCGGAGCAAGTCGAGGTAGCCGGGGTCCTCGGGCAGCACCGCGCCCAGGCGCAGCAGCCCGTCGATCATCACCACGCCCGCGTCGAGCGTGAATTCGCCCGCGAGGATCGCCGCGATCACGTCCTCCATGGGCATGCACTTCAGCTCCGAGACCTCGCCGTCCTGGTTCTCGGGCTTGAAATCCTCGGCGAGCCACAGGTCGTGCACGAAGAGGATCTCGCGATGCAGCCCCTCCGGCACCGAATACTCGACGCGCACGGCGCCGATGCAATCGAGCCCCTTCAGGAGCGCGGGTTTGATTCCCGCCTCTTCCCACGCTTCCTTGCGCAGCGTCTCGTCCACGCTCATTCCCGCGGCGATGCGCCCGCCCACGAGGTTGTCCAGCTTGCCCGGGTCGACCTGCTTGCTGGCCGCGCGCCGCGCGATCCAGGCGTATTCGCGCCCCTTGCGCCGCGTGAAGCCGTTCAGGTGCGCGCCGTAGGCCATCAGGCCGAAGGGCCGCGTGGCGGCGCGCTCGACGCGAAAGAGCTCGGGCTGGCCGTAGTGGGGCGCCACGCTCACGGGCTCCTCGCGCCAGTTGGGAACGAATCCGTCGCGGGAAAGCTCCCGCGTGACTTCATCCATCGCGGCGGTGCGCGCCTTGGGCGTGTCGGGCTTCGTCGCGAGGCGCACATAGGCGTCCTTCACCTCGAAGACGTGGGGCCAGCGCCTCAATTCCTGCGCGAGCGACGGGCGCAGCCACCCCAGCACGTGCTCCCTCACATAGAACGGCAGGACCGGGAGCTCGTTGCCCGAGAGCGATGCATGGCTGCAAGCCGCCCGGACGAAGCCCAGGAGATTGGCGTGTTTGCGCGTACCCATGGAGCCGCAAAGTATAATCCCGGCTCACTCGACGCCCATGAAAGTCCTCGTCCTCGGTGCCGGCGTCATCGGCACCACCACCGCCTGGTACCTCACCCAGCAAGGCCATGAAGTGACGGTCGTAGACCGCCGCGACGGGGCCGGGCTGGAGACCTCGTTCGCCAACGGGGGCCAGATCTCCGCGTGCCATCCCGAGCCCTGGTCCGGGCCGCAGGCGCCGCTGAAGATCCTCAAATGGCTCTGGCGCGACGATTCGCCGCTGCTCTTCCGCCTGCGGATGGATCCGCACCAGTGGTCGTGGGGCTTGAAGTTCCTCTTCGAATGCCTGCCCTCGCGAATGCAGCGCAACGTGGCCGACATCGCGCGGATCTCGGTCTACAGCCGCGCCTGCCTGCAGCAGCTACGCGCCGACACCTCGATCCACTACGACGAGCTGAAGCGCGGGATCATGCATTTCTACACGGATCGCGAGGACTTCGAGGGCGCGGCGGCTTCCGCGCCGCTGCTTCGCGAGTACGGCATCGAGCGCGAGGTGAAGACGGTCGATGAGGCGGTCGCGATCGAGCCCGCGCTCGCGTCGGCCCGGGAGCGCATCGCCGGCGTCACCTACATGGCGGGAGACGAGTCGGGCGACGCGTACCTCTTCACGCAGCGCCTCGCCGCGCTCGCGGAGACGAAAGGCTGCCGCTTCGTCTACGGAAAATCAATCGAGGCGATCGACGTCGCGGGCGGCGAGGTCTCGGGCGTCCGCGCGGGCGGCGCCGTCATGAAGGCCGATGCGTACGTGGTCGCGCTCGGAAGCTACTCGCCGATGATCACCCGCCCCATCGGGTTCGATCTCCCCGTGTATCCGGCCAAGGGCTATTCCGCCACGGTGCCGATTCGCGACGCGTCGAAGGCGCCGAAGGTGAGCCTCACGGACGAGGGCGCCAAGATCGTGATGACGCGCCTGGGCGACCGGTTGCGCATCGCGGGGACCGCGGAGCTCTCGGGCTACTCGACGCAACTGAACATGGTGCGCTGCGAAGCGCTCACGAAGCGCGCGGCGCTGATGTTTCCCGACGCGGGCGACTATGCGAAGGCCACGTTCTGGACCGGGCTGAGGCCTTCCACGCCGTCCAACGTGCCGATCATCGGCCGGTCGCGCTATCGCAACCTCTTCCTCAACACGGGGCACGGCACGCTCGGGTGGACCATGGGCGCGGGGTCGGGACGCGCGCTTGCGGATATCATCTCGGGCCGGAAGCCGGAAGTGGAATTCCGCTTCGCTGGAACCACACCGTGAAACCACAGATGAACACAGATAAACACAGATGAGCGTCGAACTCAGGGACATCGAGGCTGCGGCGAATGTCATCCGGGGACAGGTGGTGGAATCGCCCTGCCTCTACTCGAGCACGCTTTCGGAAATCACGGGCGCGAAGGTCTACCTCAAGTTCGAGAACCACCAGTTCACCGCGTCCTTCAAGGAGCGCGGGGCGCTGAACAAGCTCTCGTCGCTGGATGCCGCCGCGCGCGCCAAGGGCGTGATCGCGTGCTCCGCGGGAAACCATGCGCAGGGCGTCGCGTACCACGCCTCGCGCCTGGGGATCCCGGCGGTGATCGTGATGCCGCGCTTCACGCCGTTCGTGAAGGTCGAGCACACCCGGCGCTACGGGGCGGAGGTGATCCTCGAAGGCGAGAATTTCGACGCCGCGAAGGACTTCGCGATGAAGGCGGCGGTCGAGCGCGGGCTCACGCTCGTGCACCCCTACAACGACGAGAAGATCATCGCGGGGCAGGGCACCGCGGGCCTCGAGATCCTGCGCGCGCACCCGGACCTGGACGCGCTCATCGTCGCGATCGGCGGCGGCGGCCTCATCTCGGGGATCTCGGTCGCGGCGAAATCCGTGAAGCCCGCTCTGCGGATCTATGGCGTGGAGATGGTGCGTTTCCCGTCGATGTACCACGCGATCAAGGGCACGCCGGCCCGCTTCGCCGCCTCGACGATCGCCGAGGGCATCGCGGTGAAGGAGCCGGGCGCTCTCACCAAGCCCATCATCGAGAAGAACGTGGACGAGATCTTCCTCGTCGACGAGGGCGACATCGAGGAAGCCATCGTGATGATGGTGGAGATCGAGAAGACGGTCGTCGAGGGCGCGGGGGCGGCCCCCCTTGCCGCGCTGCTTCGCAATCCCGGGAAATTCGCCGGCAGGAAGGTCGCCCTCGTCCTGGGCGGGGGCAACATCGATCCGCTCATGCTCGCCGAGATCATCGAGCGCGGGATGGTGCGCTCGGGCCGCCTCGCGCGGATCCTCGTCGAGGTCACGGACCTTCCGGGCTCGCTCGCGCGGGTGACGGCGATCATCGCGGAGCAGAACGCCAACATCGAGCAGGTCCACCACCAGCGCACCTTCACGTCGCTCGCGGTCCAGAACGCGGAGCTCGACCTCGTCCTGAAGACCCGCAACCACGAACACGTCGCGCAGATCGTCGCGGCACTGCACGGCGCCGGATTCCGGGCCCGCGCCCACGCCGTCGATACACCTGAACTCCACAAAGGAAGCAATCCATGAGCATCCAGCGCCACAACGTCGGAAAGCGCCTCTCCGAAATCGTCGTCCACGGCAACACCGTCTACCTCGCGGGCGAAGTTCCCGACGACACCGGCAAGGACATCACCGGCCAGACCGAGGAAGTGCTCGCGAAGATCGACAAGCTCCTCGCGCAGGTGGGCAGCGACAAGACGAAGATCCTGTCGGCCCAGATCTTCCTGCCGAGCATGGCGGACTTCGCGGGCATGAATGCCGCCTGGGAGAAGTGGGTGGTGCCGGGCCAGACGCCGGCGCGGGCGACGATCGAGGCGAAGCTCGCCAATCCCGCCTTCAAGGTCGAGATCATGTGCGTGGCGGCCCTCTAGGAAGTGAACGTTCGGCGGCCGGCCGCTGTCGGAGGACCATGAGACAGATCATCCTTGCATTCATCGCCGCGCTCGCCTCGACGGCGTTCGCGCAGGCCCCGGCCCCAGGCTCCGTCGACCAGGAAGTCCGCGCGCGCCTCGATGCGATGCGTGCCGTGCAGGCGGCCGATCCCGTCGATGCGGTCGGCCGGCAGATGGACGACGCGTGGAAGTATTTCGACGCGAACCGCGCGAAGGCGCTCCCGATCCTGCGCACCGAGATCCTCGCCGAGGAGCACCGGCCCAACCGCAGCGCGTTCATGCTGCTAGGCGCGGGCTTCTACCTCTACACGCACGGCGACAAGGGCGACCGGGAGCCGGCGAAGACGGCGCTCTTCTCGATCGATTCCGCCTCGCCCGTCATCCGCGCGAACCTCGAGCAGTATTTCTATTTCGTGCATGCGGTCGCCGGCGAGCACGACGAGCGCGTGCTGCCGCTCATCGACGCGGCGTTCCTCGACAAGAAGCTTCCGCTCGTCATTCCGGAATTCGCGCTGAACCTCGACGAGTCGCTCGTCTGCGTGCTCCTCTACGGCGCGTACGGCGACGGCGCGGAGCAGCACCTGCAGCCGTTCCTCCAGAATCCCGCGCGGGCCCGCAAGGTCGTGGAGATCCTCATCTGGATCGGCTCGCCCGCGAGCAATAACGCCGTCCTGGGCGCGATGCGCGCCAACCGCGACATCGAGATGTTCGCGCGCGCCACCGCGTTCCTCATGCAATCGGGCGGCCCGGAGGGGCGCGCCATCATGCAGAAGCTCGACCCGGCGGGGCTCGATCCGCAATCGGCCGAGGCGCTCGGCAAGAGCCGCCAGCACATCGAGGCGGTCGGCGCGAACTGGTACAAGAGCATCTTCGATCGCATGGGCGGCGCGACGACGATTCCCGATGCGGACCTTCGCAGGCGCCTCGCGGCCTCGGCGAACGGGAAGGGCCGCGACGCGAGCATGAGCCCGCGCGCGATCTTCGCCTCGGGAATTCCGCGCGACGAGCTGATCGGGCTCCTCACCGCGATGAGGAACTCCATGCTGCAGAACGTGTACGACCAGGTCCTCCAGGACGTGAGGACCACGGACATGGTGATCAACGCGGTACGATTCCGCGATCACTGACAAGAAAAAGGGGGGGCGGGTTGAAGATCCTGATCACCGGCGGGGGCGGGTTCATCGGCTCGCGCCTCGCGGCGGCGCTGCGCGCCCGCGATCCATCGGCGAAGATCACCCTGCTCGACCAGGCGTTTCCGCCGGGTGCCGAGCGCGAATTCGATTGCGTCGCCGGCGATGTCGCGTCGCCGGAAGTGATCGCCCGGGCGATGGATTCCGAGACCCAGGCGATCTATCACCTCGCCGCGGTGGTGAGCGGTGGCGCCGAGGCGGATTTCGATCTCGGCTACCACGTGAACATGGACGGCACGCACGCGCTCCTCGAGGCGGCGCGCAAGCTCGCGAAGCCGAAGTTCGTGTACGCGAGCTCCGTGGCGGCCTTTGGCGGCGCGCTGCCCGACGTGCTCGACGATTCCACGACACCCGCGCCGCAAACGTCCTACGGCACGCAGAAGGTGATCGGCGAATATCTCGTCGCCGACTACACGCGCAAGGGCTTCATCGACGGCCGCTCGATGCGCCTGCCTACTGTCGTCGTGCGCCCCGGCAAGGCGAACCTCGCGGCATCGTCGTTCGCGAGCGGGATCATCCGCGAGCCGCTGGCGGGCGTGGTGAGCGAGTGTCCCGTTCCCGATACGACGGGCGTGTGGATCCTCTCGCCGAGGCTCGTGGTCGATGCGTTCGTGCACGCGCACGACTTGCCCGCATCCGAGTGGCCCACGACGCGCGTGGTGAACCTGCCGGGCATCACGCTCACCGTGCGCCAGATGATCGACGCCATGGGGCGCGTCGCCGGCAAGGAAGCCGTCCAACGCGTGAAGTTCGTTCCCGACGCACGCATCCAGGGCATCGTGAAGACCTGGCCCGTGCGCTTCCGCACCGATCGCGCCAACGCCATGGGATTCAGGGCGGACGCGGACTTCGACTCGATCGTGCGGCAACACCTTGCTGCATAGGTCATCCTCGGCGCTGCGGCGACAGCGGCAGCAATGATCGGGGACCCACTCATGATCTCCTTCGTCGTCCCCGCCTACAACGAAGCGAAATATCTCGCGGCGACGCTCGAATCGATCCACGCCGCGGCGAAGGAAGTGGGCGAGCCGTACGAGATCGTGGTCGCGAACGACGCATCGACCGACGCCACTCCGGAGATCGCCGAGAAGGCGGGCGCGCGCGTCGTCACCGTGAACAATCGCCAGATCGCGGCGACTCGAAATTCAGGTGCGCGCGCATCCACGGGTGAAGCGCTCTTCTTCGTCGATGGCGACACCTGGGTGAGCGCAGCGCTCGTGAAGGAGGCGCTCGCGGCGCTTCGCTCGGGCGCGGTGGGTGGCGGCGCCCGCGTCACATTCCACGGCGAAGTCCCGCGATGGGTCCACGGCTTCATGGTGATCTTCACGCCCCTTTATTTCGGCGTGGGGCGGTGGGCCGCGGGCTGCTTCGTGTTCTGCACGCGCGCGGCGTTCGACGCCACGGGCGGATTCGACGAGACCACGTTCGCCGGCGAGGAGATCCATTTCAGCCGCGCGTTGAAGACGCTGGGGCGCTTCGTGATCGTGCGCGAGCGCGTCGCGACCTCGGCCCGCAAGGTCGAACACCGCACGTTCTGGGACACGATGCGCGTCAATCTGAAGATCGTGCGCAGCGCGGGCTTCGACGGCCGGATCAAGCGGCGGGAAGACGCGGGCTTCTGGTACGAGGACCGCCGTTGACGATCGCCATGCGTCGGATCGAGCGCAGCGTCGACTCCATGGAATGAAAAACGGGGAGCCGCAACCCGGCTCCCCGCAGCGCACCACAGGTTCGATCTAGTTCGTGATTCCCGCCAGCAACCTCGCGGCGACGATCAGTCCCTGGCCTTCCGCGATCAGCTGCTCGCGGTGCCCGTTCGACGAGCCATCGAGCACATCCTTCATCTGCTGGACGAGCGTGTCGCGAGCCGAGGCGAGCGTCTGTATGGCGAGCTCCGTGACGAGGTACTTCGCGTCGTCCGCCTTGATGCCGTTGGTCGAGGCGACGATGAGCGAGTGCGCGAAGTCGCCATACGGGGCGTTCAGCTGCTTGTAGACGTCGCCGAGTTGCGTGAACGACGCGCTGTTCCCGCCCTTCGCAACCGAGGGCGTGAGGATCTGCGTGATCACGCGACCGTCGGATTGGTAGTCCGCCGTCAGGCCTAGCAACGCGTTCACCGTGGGCACGATGTCCGTGTGGTCGGTCCACGTGTCCATGTCGATGCCTCCCGCCTGGACGCCAGGGCCCGCCATGCCGAGCCACGTCTGCCCGATGTCATTCGAGTAGTCGCCGTGGATCCACCCGAAGCTGTCATTGAGGCAGCCCTGGCTCTTGCCTGAACACGGGCTCGTGGTCTCGAAGAAGTAGTCCGGCACCGCGAACATCGTGAACGACATGTTGCGCTGCGGATCGGCGTTGATCATGTGGATGGCCTTCAGCGCCGGTCCATCGACGAGGTAGCGCGCAACCGGCGTGAGCTGTGTCGCGTCGACGTAGGGATCGAACGCCTTGAGGTTCGCGGCCACCTTCTGGAATGCCCGCAACGTGGGATTCAGGACGACGTGTCCGTTCGCGTCGAGCGCCTGCGGCTGCCCGTTGATGTAGAAGCTCGGCGCCGAGTCGAAGGAGATGTCGTAGCTCGTGCCGGCGATCTGGCTGCCGATGAGCCACGTGATGTTGTATCCCATCTCGCCCACCATCGGCCCGTTCGTGGCGGGGGGCCACGTCGCGGGTCCCATCCACGTCGCCACGCTCTGCCCGGCATTCGTCACGTCGAACTGGCCATGGAACGGCTTGGTCGCGACCGTGTTGTACTGGCACGGGGTCGTGACTCCATCGCAGTTCTGCGCCTGTTGTCCCGCGAAATGATCGTTCTCGTCGGCCGTCACGATGAAGAGCGTGTTCGTGGCGTCGATTCCGGAAGCCGCGAGGCGCGTGAAGAATTGCGCGAACGCGTTGTCGTAGTTCTTCAGTGCCGCGACGTATCCCGCCTCACCGGGCCCGAATGCGCCGCCGCCCGCGTGGTTGTCGTGCACGTCGGAGATGTACGCGAACGTCACGGGGATGCCCGCTTCCTGCATCTGCGCGACATAGCCGAGCGAGGCCGCGGCCGACATGGAATCGAAACCCGGAAAGCCGGGCTGGCCGAACGAATCGGTGAGAGGCGTCGTGCCATAGACGTCGAGCACCGAGGCGGAGCCGGCGTTGATCGCGGGGTTCACGTACTTCGCGCCGAAGAGCGCCTGGAATCCCGAGTAGCCGCCCGGCTCGTCCGGAAGAATGTCGGCGACTGCATTCGCGTTGCCCGCGCAGAGATTCGACGATCCTTTTCC
>DATGGI010000138.1:0-3109 GCA_035308545.1 Usitatibacter sp. | reverse complement strand
GACGCTGCGCCGGTCGATGGAGACCGCTTTCACGAGGGCGTGGACGCGAACACCCGGCGCGATGCCGAGCTCGGAAGCGGCCTTGCGGGTGATGCGCGCCGCAAGCGGCGTGTCACCGACGCGCAGCTCCACGTCGACGATCGCGCCGTACTCGCCGCCCAGCGACACGACGCGCGCCTCGAGGATGTTCTGGATCGAAACGTGCGCCGGACGATCGAGGGCGAGCGAGACATCGCGCGCGCGGATCCTCACGCGCACTTCCTCGCCGGGCAATGCATCGACGTTCGACACCATGAGCTCGCCATCCGCAAAGGCGAGCGTCGTGAGCTCGAAACGTGGATCGTGCGAAGCCACGCGCGCCTCGATCACGACGCCCTCCTCGGAGCGGCCCGCGGCTGCGAGCTCGTGGCGCGAGAGCACCTCGGCCGTGTCGCCTTCGGCGGCGACGCGCCCGTCGGCCACCACGACGACGCGGTCGGCGAGCCGCGTCACCTCCTCGATGGCGTGGCTCACGTACACCATCGGAAGGTTGAGCTCGTCGCGCAGCAGCTCGATGTAGGCGAGGATCTCGGCCTTGCGCGCGCCGTCGAGGGACGCGAGCGGCTCGTCGAGAAGCAGGATGCGCGGGCTTGCGAGGAGAGCGCGGCCGATGGCGACACGTTGCTTCTCTCCGCCGGAGAGGTTCGCGGGGCGCCGGTCGAGGAGCGGCGCGATGCCGAGCAGCGTGAGGATCCTCTCGCGATCGACGAAACGCTCCGCGGGCGGCGTGAGGCGCTCGCCGTAGGCGAGGTTCGCGCGCACGTCGAGGTGGGGAAAGAGCAGCGCATCCTGGAACACGCACCCCACGCGGCGATGCTCGGGAGGCAGGTCGATGCGCTTCTCCGAGTCGAAAAGCGTCCGCTCGTTGATCACGATGCGGCCACATTCGGGCCGCACGATGCCCGCGATCGCATTCACGATCGTGGACTTTCCCGAGCCGGATCGTCCGAAGAGCGCGACGATGGGCGCATCGCTGCGAAATGCGGCATCGAGCGTGAACGACCCTCGCCGGGCGGCGACCTCGACGTCAAGCATGGCGCGAATCCGCCGGGTGGCGCCGGCGCGCGAGCCACTCGGAGAAAGCCAGCGCCGCGAGCGACAGCACGACGGAGAAGATCGAAAGGCGCAGCGCCTGCGCGTCGCCGCCGGGCACCTGCGTGTACGTGTAGATCGCGAGCGGCAGGGTGCGCGTCTCGCCCGGTATGTTCGACACGAACGTGATCGTCGCGCCGAACTCGCCCAGCGACCGCGCGAAGGCGAGCAGGGCGCCCGTGATGACGCCTGATGCGGCGAGCGGAAGCGTCACGGTGAAGAAGACACGTGACCGGCTGGCCCCGAGCGTGCGCGCGGCGGATTCGAGGCGCGGATCCACGGCCTCGATCGAAAGCCGTATCGCGCGCACCATCAGCGGAAATCCCATGATCGCCGCGGCGAGCGCGGCACCGGTCCAGCGGAAGATGAGGACGATGCCGAGCGGCTCGAGAAGCCTTCCGATGGGCCCTTGCGTGCCGAAGAGCACGAGCAGCGCGTAACCCACGACCACGGGCGGCAACACCAGCGGCAGGTGCACCGCCGCGTCGAAGATCGTCTTGCCCGGAAAGTCCTTGCGCGCGAGGACGAAGGCGATGGCCACCGCGAAGGGCAGGCTCACGGCGAGCCCCCACAACGCGACCTTCAGGCTGAGCCCTAGGATTTCAAGCTCGGCCGGCGTGAGCATCCTCAGGGCGCGCGGAACCCGAACTTCTCGAACGTCGCGCGCGCCTCCGCGCCTTCGAGGTACTTCGCGAGCGCGGGCGCCGCGGTGGTGGTCGTGCGCTTCAGCACCACGATCGGATAGACGATCGGCGGGTGTGTGCCAGCGGGAAAGGTGTCGACAACGCGCACGTTCTTCTCGGCCATGGCGTCGGTCCGATAGACGACGCCGAGCGGCGCCTCGCCGCGGGCGACGAGCACCAACGCGGCGCGCACGTTGTCGGCCGCGGCCACCTTCGACTCGATCGCGGGCCATGCGTCCAGCGCAGTGAATGCAGCCTTCGCATATTTGCCTGCCGGAACCGCGTCGGGATTGGCGAGCGCGATGCGCTTGTCGCCGAGGATGGCGGCGATGTTCACGCCGGGCGCGAGCTTCACTTGCACCGTCGATGTGGCGGGCGCGATGAGCACGAGATCATTGGCGAGAAGCGTCCTGCGCGATCCCGGCACGATGAGGTTCCTGCTTTCCACGTAGTCGATCCAGTCCGTGTCGGCCGAAATGAAGAGGTCGGCCGGAGCGCCGCTCTCGATCTGCTTCGCGAGCGCGTTGCTGCCCGCATAGGACACGGTCACCTTGTTGCCGCTCGAAGCCTCGAACGAATGGACCGCCGCATCGAGCGCTTCCTTGAGGCTCGCGGCGGCGAAGACGGTGACGTTGTCGGCCCACGCCACGGGCGTGAGAGCGAGCGTGAAAGCGAGGATGGCGATGCGCAGCAAGGCTCAATCTCCCCTGGAATGGAGCTCCGTAATATACAGGCGGATATAGCGCGAGGCTACTTCAGGAGCTCGGAAAAGCGCTCCAGCTCGGGGTCGAGCGCGCGGTCGACGCGCGCCTGCATGGCGCGGAAGCTCGCGAGCACGCGCTTGCCGAACGCGGTGACCGCCGCGCCACCGCCGCCGGGACCGCCGGTCGAGGAATCCACGACCGGCTCGCGAAAGCAGCGGTTCATGGTGTCCACGAGGATCCACGTGCGCCGGTACGAGATGCCCAGGCGCTTCGCGGCCGCGGAGATGGAGCCCGTGCGCTCGATCGCATCCAGCAGCTCGGCCTTGCCGGGCCCGATCGCGATGTCCGCGCCGAACATCACGCGCAGCTTCGTGGGGCCGCGCGCGTGGCGCATCTATTTTGTGACGGCAGTCGCCGAGATGAGCTTCTGCAGCTCTCCGCTCTGGTACATCTCGCGCATGATGTCGCAGCCGCCGACGAACTCGCCGTTCACGTAGAGCTGCGGGATCGTGGGCCAGTTGGCGAACTGCTTGATGCCCTCGCGGATCTCGGGGTCCTGCAGCACGTCGACGGTGAAGATCTCGCCCGCGC
>DATGGI010000137.1:0-29248 GCA_035308545.1 Usitatibacter sp. | reverse complement strand
CAATTGCAGGACAGCGAGGCAGGGCGCGAATTGCGCAAGAAGGTCGAAGGCCTGCTCGCCGGTGCCCTGCAGTCGTCGCGGCCGACGCATACCATCTAGAGCCTTCGCGCCCCGCGCGGGGCGAGGAGGGGACAGTGTTCTGGAACAGGCAGGTCGACAACGCCATTTCGCGGCTGAAGCGCGATGTCCAGGCGCCGGTCCGCGTCGTGCTCTGGGACGGCCGGGAGGTCGCGCTCCATGACGAACCCAGGGTCACCATCCGCCTGAACGATGCGAGCACCGCGGCGGCGCTCAGGAAGCCGTCGCTCATGGCGCTCGCGCAAGCTTATATCGACGGCGGAGCCGACATCGAAGGCGACGTCCGCGACGCGATCGAGAGCGCCGAGGCCATCTCGAGGGCCATGGGCGCGAAGGCAGGGCGGGAGCCCTCCAACGGCCGGCACTCGCGCAGGGAGGACCGGGACGCCATCCGGCACCACTACGACGTATCCAACGAGTTCTATTCGCTCTGGCTCGATCCGCGCATGGTGTATTCGTGCGCATATTTCCAGTCGCCCTCGGACACGCTCGAGCAGGCGCAGGAGCAGAAGCTCGACCACATTTGCCGCAAGCTGCGCCTTGCGCGCGGGGAGCGTTTCCTCGACATCGGCTGTGGCTGGGGCGCGCTCGTGATCCACGCGGCGCGGCACTTTGACGTCGACGCCACCGGCATCACGCTTTCCGAGCAGCAGTACGAGCTCGCCACGCAGCGCATTCGCGAGGCGGGCTTGCGCGACCGCTGCCGCGTCGAGCTGCTGGACTACCGCGACCTCCCGGGCGAAGCCACGTTCGACAAGGTGGCGAGCGTGGGGATGTTCGAGCACGTGGGCCTCGCGAACCTCCCCGTCTACTTCGGCACGGTGAAACGCGTTTTGCGCGAGCGCGGCCTCTTCCTCAACCATGGCATCACCTCTTCGGACGTGGACAATCGCGAGGTCGGAATGGGGGCCGGCGACTTCATCGACCGCTACGTGTTTCCGAAGGGCGAGCTGCCTCACCTGCATCGGGCGATCCACGACATGAGCGCGCAGCACCTCGAGGTGCACGACGTGGAGTCGCTGCGGCCCCACTACGCGAAGACGCTCGGGATCTGGAGCGCGGCCTTCGAGCGGAACCTGGAGCAGGCGGCGCGGTTGTCGAGCGAACGCACGGCGCGAATCTGGCGCCTCTATCTGGCCGGTTGCGCCCGAGCGTTCGAGCAGGGCTGGATCTCGATCTACCAGGTCCTCGCCACGCGGCGCGCGGAACCCGGGCTCACGGGACTGCCGCTCACACGGGAGTGGATGTACCCGCGATAGTAAAATCGCGGAATGCTGGTCGATTCCCACTGCCACCTCGATTTCCCGGAGCTGCGCGCCGACCTCGCGGGCGTCATGTCGCGCATGGGCGATAACGGCGTCACGCACGCGCTCACAATCAGCACCACGCTCGAGACCTTTCCCGCGGTGCGCGAGGTCGCGCGATCGCAATCGAACCTGTGGTGCACGGCGGGAGTGCATCCCGACGAGCGCCGCGACGGGCGCGAGGCCACGCTGGACGAGCTGCTCGCGATGGCGAGCGACGAGAAAGTCGTCGGCATCGGCGAGACGGGCCTCGACTACTACCGCGTCGAGGGCGACACGGAATGGCAGCGCGAGCGGTTCCGCACGCACATCCGCGCGGCGCGCCGCTGTAGCAAGCCCCTCGTGATCCACACCCGCGCCGCCGCGGAAGACACCCTTCGCATCATGAAGGAGGAGGGCGCGGAAGAGGTGGGCGGCGTGATGCATTGCTTCACGGAGACATGGGACGTCGCCCAGGCGGCCATGGCGCAGGGATTCTTCATCTCCTTCTCGGGGATCGTCACGTTCAAGAACGCCGTGGACCTGAAGGACGTGGCGAAGCGCGTTCCGCTCGACCGGATGCTCGTCGAGACCGACTCTCCCTACCTTGCGCCCGTGCCCCACCGTGGCAAGCCCAACCAGCCCGCCTTCGTGAAGCACGTCGCCGAGGAGGTCGCGAAGCTTCGCGGGATTCCGTTCGACGAGGTCGCGGCGGCGACCACGCGCAACTTCTTCGGGCTCTTTCGCCATGCGCGGGCGGCGTGAGCGCCTCCCGCGTCCTCCTGTATTGCCGCGCGGGTTTCGAGAAGGAATGCGCGCAGGAAATCACCGCGGCCGCCGGCGACATGGGAGTGGACGGATTCGTGAGGGCGCGACCCGACAGCGGCTTCGCGCTCTTCCAGGCGCACCAGGACGACATGGGCGCCGATCTCGCGAAGCACGTGGAGTTCCGCCGCCTCGTCTTCGCACGCCAGCTGATCCGCGCCGGTGAGCTGATCACGCTGCCCGAAGGCGACCGCGTGACGCCGATCGTGGCGAGCGCGCGGGGGCTGGGCAAGCGCTTCGCGGCCCTCCACGTCGAGATGCCGGATACCAACGACGGCAAGGCGCTCACCTCGCTCACGAAGCCGCTCATGCCGCACCTGGAGAAGG
The DNA here is from genome assembly GCA_035308545.1 of Usitatibacter sp. Lineage (GTDB taxonomy): Bacteria > Pseudomonadota > Gammaproteobacteria > Burkholderiales > Usitatibacteraceae > Usitatibacter. The sequence continues at coordinate 26,735 of DATGGI010000137.1, read as the reverse complement.
CGTTGCGAAATGCCGGCATCGTCTTCGACGATGCGGGCGCCGAGGACCGGCTCCATGTGTTCTTCATCGGCGGCCGCGCGTGCCACGTGGGTGTCGCATCCGTGGCGAACAGCTCCCCGTGGCCCATGGGAATCGCGCGATTGCGCATGCCCGCGGCAGCGCCCTCACGCTCCACCCTCAAGCTCGCCGAGGCGATCGGCGAGTTCCTCGACGAGAAGGAACGTGCGAAGCGCCTCGCGCCGGGCACTACCGCCATCGACCTCGGAGCCTCGCCGGGCGGGTGGACGTGGCAGCTCGTGCAGCGCGGCATGATGGTGACCGCGGTGGACAACGGGCCCATGGATGCGAAGCTCCTCGACAGCGGCCAGGTCAAGCACCGCCGCGAAGACGGATTCCACTACCAGCCCGCCGATCCGGTCGACTGGATGGTGTGCGACATGGTCGAGAGCCCGTCGCGCGTCGCGAAGCTCGTGGCGCGCTGGGTCGCGGAAGGGTGGTGCCGCGAGTCCATCTTCAACCTGAAGCTTCCCATGAAGAAGCGCTGGGAAGAGATGCTGCGTTGCCGGGAGATCATCGACGAGGCGCTGGGCGGCGGCGGGTACTTCCTGCGCCTGAAGCACCTCTATCACGACCGCGAGGAGATCACGGGACATCTGGCGCGGCGCAAGCGCGAGCCGATACACTAGCCGCGTGCCTTCACGGATCGTCATCAGCGAGTTCATGGATGCGCCCGCGGTGGAAACGCTGCGCGCGCGCTTCGACGTGGACTACCGCCCGAAGCTCGTCGACGACGGAGGCGCGCTCGAAGAGGCGCTCGCCTGGGCGGATGCATGGATCGTGCGCAACCGGACGCAGGTCCGCGGGCGGCTGCTCGAGGCGGCGGCGAACCTGCGCGTCGTGGGCCGCCTGGGCGTCGGGCTCGACAACATCGATCTGTCCGCCTGCCAGGCGCGCCGCATCGAGGTGATCCCGGCCTCGGGTGCCAACGCCGAATCGGTGGCGGAGTACGTGGTGACCGCCGCCTTGATGCTCCTTCGCGGCGCCTACGGCTCGTCGCGGGCCGTCGAGGCGGGCACGTGGCCGCGCCAGATGCTCTCGCAGGGACGCGAAGCTTCCGGGAAGGTCATGGGACTTATCGGCGTCGGCAGCATCGGCCGCCTCACGGCGCGCAAGGCCCTCGCGATGGGCATGCGCGTGATCGCGCACGACCCGAACGTTCCGGCGACGGCGGAGCCCTGGCGCGAGCTGGGCACGCTGCCCTACGCGCTGGACGAGCTCCTGCGCGAAAGCGATGTCGTCTCGCTGCATGTTCCCCTGGTGCCCGGCACGCGCGGCCTGCTCAGCCGCGAAAAGCTCTGGCTCATGAAACGCGACGCGATCGTGATCAACACCGCGCGAGGCGGGATCGTCGACGAGGAGGCGCTCGCGGCGATGCTGCGCGAAGGCCGCCTCGGCGGCGCGGCGCTCGACGTGTTCGAGCATGAGCCGCTCGCTGCGGGCTCCCCACTGGTGGGCGCGCCGCGGCTGCTGCTCACGCCGCACATCGCCGGCGTCACGCAGGAAGCCAACGAGCGGGTGAGCGCGTTGATCGCCGAACGCGTCGCCGCCTTCCTTACTTGAGGACCTGGCGCAGGTTGCTGTAGTCGTCGGTCCACAATCCCCAATCGGGTTGCGGCGCCACGGGCTCGGTCACCTCGACGATCGAGGGCTGCAGCAGGAATGCCTTGTTGCGCGTGAGGAGCACCCAGTCGCTTGTCGTGCCACCGGTCTCGCCGGAATCGAAGAGGTTCGCGAATTCGAGCCCCTGCGCCTGCGCGATCGCGAGCAGGACGGGCTTGAGGTCCAGGAAGCGGTTGGACACATGGAACGCGATCACGCCGCCGGGCTTCAGGTGGCGAAGGTATTCGGTGACGGCCTGCGTGGTGATGAGGTGCACCGGGATCGCATCGCCCGCGAACGCGTCCACCGCGAGCACGTCGTAGTCCTGCGGCGCCTCGCGCTCCATGCTGAGGCGCGCGTCGCCCAGGACGATCTCCGTCTTCGCCGGCGAGTCCGCCACGTAGGTGAACCACTTGTTGGCCACGCCCACCACGGCAGGATCGATGTCGTAGAAGCGGTACACATCGCCCGCATTGCCGTAGACCGCGAGCGATCCCGCCCCGAGGCCGATCACGCCGACGCGGATCGGCTTTCCCGAGAAGGACAGGAGCGTGCGGCCGATTCCGGAGCTCGCCTTGTAGTAAGTCGTGGCCGAGCGGCGATACTTGTCGGAGAGATACTGCTCGCCGTGCAGGATCGCCCCGTGAACGAGCGAGCGATAGCGCGTGTCGGGGTCCTGGTCGCGCGACTGGATCTCCTTCACCCTCACGACGCCGTAGTAGTTGCGCTCGACGTAGACCGTGTCCTCGTAGAAGTAACGCACGCGCCAGATGAGTGCCGAAGTGGTGAAGGCGAGCACCGCGAAAAGCAGGACGCGAAGCGGGATCCAGGCGCCCCAGCGCAGCCCCAGCGCGAGGGCCGCCGTGGCCACCAGGGCGATCTCGAGCTCCAGGTAGCCGGGCAGCACGACGGGCGCGATCACGCCCACCAGCACCCCGCCGATGACGCCGCCCAGCGACACCACGAGGTAGAAGAGCGTGAGGTGGCGCGGCCCCGGGCGCCGGCGCGCGAGCTCGCCGTGGCAGAACATGCAGACCACGAAGAGGCCCACCGTGAAGATAAAGATCTGCCAGCGCAGGTAGAACTGGAAATCCTTGTCGGCGAGGAACCAGGCCATCACGCAGAGCATCCAGGCGAGCAATCCCAGGAAGACCTCCCGGCGATACCAATGGCTGCCCTCGAAGCAGAGGATGAACGTGAGCAGGTAGACGGCGAGCGGCACGACCCAGAGCAGCGGGATCGCCGAGATGTTCTGCGTGAGGTGGTTCGAGACCGCGAGCAACGTGACCGACCCCATGGTGGACAGGGCGAGCCACAGGGCGATCTGCTTGCCGCGCGGCGCGGGTTCTTCCGCTGTTTGGGCAAGTTGCCCGCTTTCCACGGCGAGCAGGGGCAGGTTCCGGCTCCGCCACGCGAGAGCGGCGCAGCACGCCACGAAGAGGGTATATCCCACCGACCACCAGAAGGATTGGCGCGAGTTCGCGAGCCACGGCTCGAAGAGGAACGGGTAGCCGAGCAGCGCCAGCATCGAGGCGAAGTTCGACAGCGCGAAGAGCCTGTAGGGACTCGCGCCCGGAAATTCGCGCGCGAACCATGACTGGATGAGCGGGCTCGTCGAGGACAGCAGGAAATAGGGCAGGCCCACGGTCGCGAAGAGCAATCCCAGGATTCCCCACACGGGATTGTCTCCACCCGCAGGTTTCCACCAGGGATCCGGCGAGATGGGCAGGAACGCGAGGCTCAACAGGAGCAGTGCCACGTGGATCACGGCCTGCTTCGTTCCGTGGACGCGGCTCGCAAGCCCATGCGCGTAGGCATAGCCCAGCAGCAACACCAGCTGGAAGAACACCATGCAGAGCATCCACACGATCGCCGCTCCGCCGAACCACGGCAGGATCTGCTTGGCGAGCAGCGGTTGGACCAGGAACAGCAGGAACGCGCTGAGGAAGACCGTTACGGCGTGCAGGACCATCTAGATCAGCGCCAGAACTTCCTGGGCGTGGTTGGCCACGTCCGGCTTGTCGATCACGTGGGCGATCTTTCCCTTCTCGTCGATCACGAAGGTCACGCGATCGGCCATTCCCGCCGCGGACTTGATCTTCGAGATGATCCCACCGCCGCCGAGCGTGCCATAGGCGCGCCCCACGGTTCCGTCGGTGTCCGCGAGGAGCGGGAAGTTGAGGTTGTATTTCCGGGTGAAGGCCTGGTGCGATTGCTCGCCCTGCGTGGAAACGCCGAGGATCGCCGCACCCTTGGCCGCCAGCTCCGCGTTGCCGTCGCGCAGCGAGCACGCCTGCTTCGTGCACCCGGGCGTGTCATCCATCGGGTAGAAGTAGAGCACGAGCTTGCGCCCGCGATAGTCCTTGAGCGCGACGCGCTTTTCATCGGTCGTCGTGCCTTCGAAATCGGGCGCGGGATCTCCGGCCCTCAGGGGTGTCGCCATCGTCGCTCCTCCGAATGATCTTGCCGCGGCGGCCGATTCTTGTCGGCGAATGATACATTCTCCGGGGAGAATCGCCGGATTCCGCCAGGATGCGTCGAGAGCTTGGGCCCTGTCGCTTTCGACAAGCTGAAAGCTTTTCCGCCTCCGCGCGCAGGGAAAAACTCCTCTCGCCAGAGGGGCGCGCGCTCGATTCGAATGTTGCGCCAGAGACACTTTCCCGCGAAAAAAGGCGTTCTCCAGAGTGAAAACGGTTGACAAGCGATTTTGCCTTGCGCATTCTCTCGCTGTCGCGCCTGGAGAGGCGAGATGATCAAAACTCGATTACACCACCGGAATTACCGGAACCATCAGATTGGAGGACTCATCAATGGCAGCTAAGAAAGGCAAGAAGGCAGCGAAAAAACCGGCGGCGAAGAAGTCGCCCGCCCGCAAGCCGATGAAGAAGGCAGTGGCCAAGAAAGCCGTCAAGAAGGCCAAGCGCAAGCCGAACGCCGCTTTCATGAAGCCGATGCAGCCCAGCTCCACGCTCGCCGCGGTGGTGGGTAGCACCCCCATTCCTCGCACGGAAGTGACGAGCAAGCTCTGGGGATACATCAAGAAAAACAACCTGCAGGACAAAGTGAATCGCCGCATGATCAATGCAGACGACAAGCTGCGGGACGTCTTTGGCGGCAAGAAGCAGGTCTCGATGTTCGAGATGACCAAGCTGGTCGCCAAGCACCTCAAGTAGTCACCTGCCGGCATCGCCGGCATGCAGCCCTCGGGAAGGCCGGTCCAAGCGACCGGCCTTTTTTTTCATGCGATGATCGAACCGCGTCGCCATCCGGCTACAGGGGGATTCCATCGTGAAATTCGTCTCCACGGACGCCGCCCCGGTCGCGCGCGGGCACTATTCGCAGGCCGTCGTGCACGGCGGCATCGTCTACGTCGCGGGGCAGCTTCCGATCATCCCGGGCGAACCCGATCGGCGGCTCGCGACGTTCGAGGAGCAGGCGCGGCGCGTGATCGACAACGTGATCGCGATCCTCGAAGCGTCGGGCAGCGGCGCGAACCTCGTGCTCCGGTCGACCGTGTACATCGCCGACGTCTCCCATTGGCCCGCGTTCAACGCGATCTACGCGGAACGATTCGGTCCGCACAAGCCGGCGCGGACCGTCGTGCCGGTGGCCGCGCTTCACTACGGCTACCTGGTGGAGATGGACGCCATCGCGGCGGTGAGGGGCGCCGGGCCGGGTTAAACTCCGGGCTTCCCCTAGAAGGAAGCGCCGATGGCGACGATGGCGGAGAACCAGAACGTGGAGCGCATCTGGCTGAAGTCGTACCCGCCGGGCGTGCCGGCGGAAGCCGATATCGACGCCTACGCGAACATCGGCGAGGTCCTCAAGGCGACGTGCGGCAAGTTCGCGGACCATCCCGCGTTCACCTGCATGGGCGCGACACTCAAGTACTCGGACCTGGACCGCCTCTCGGCGCAGTTCGGCGCGTGGCTGCAGAACGAGGCGGGACTCACGCGCGAAGACCGCGTGGCGATCATGCTGCCCAACGTGTTGCAGTACCCGGTCGCGATCTTCGGGGTGTTGCGCGCGGGGATGGTCGTGGTCAACTTCAATCCGCTCTACACGCCCCGCGAAGTCGAGCACCAGCTGAACGATTCCGGCGCGACCGTCATCGTCGTGCTCGAGAATTTCGCCAAGACGGTGCAGAGCGTCCTTGCGAACACGAAAGTGCGCAAGGTGATCACCACGCAGTTGGGAGACATGCTGGGTTTTCCCAAGTCGCTCATCGTGAACTGGGTGGTGAAACACCAGAAGAAGCTGGTGCCGCCCTGGGACATTCCGGGATCGATCGCATTCAAGGAGACGCTGTCGGCCGGCGGACGGCACAAGCTCCAGGAGGCGAAGCTCGGCCACGGCGACATCGCGTTCCTCCAATACACGGGTGGAACCACGGGGGTCTCGAAGGGCGCAATGCTCACCCACGGCAACATCGTCTCGAACCTGCAACAGACGTCGGCCTGGATCGGACAGGCTTTCGAATACGGCCGGGAGATCGCGATCACAGCGCTCCCGATGTATCACATCTTCGCGCTCACCGGCTCCTGCCTCGTCAACATGAAACTCGGCGCGCACAACGTCCTCATCACGAACCCGCGCGACATGAAGGGATTCGTGAAGGAGCTCGGGAAATATCGCTTCACGTCGTTTTCGGGGGTGAACACGCTCTTCGCCGGCCTGCTCAACACGCCCGGCTTTTCCGACCTCGACTTCTCCGGACTGAAGCTTTCGCTCGGCGGAGGAATGGCGGTCCAGCGCGCGGTGGCCGAGCGGTGGAAGGAAGTCACCGGCGTGCCGCTCCTCGAAGCCTATGGCCTCACGGAGACCTCGCCCGGCGCGTGCATCAACCCCTTCGTGAAGGGATTCGAGTACAACGGCACCGCGGGACTGCCGATTCCCTCGACGATCGTCACGATCCGCGACGACGATTGCCGCATCCTGCCCCAGGGCGAGACGGGCGAGATCTGCATCGCCGGTCCCCAGGTCATGAAGGGCTACTGGAACCGCCCCGACGAGACGGCGAAGGTGATGACTCCCGATGGAGCCCTCCGCACGGGCGACATCGGCTTCATGAATCCCGAGGGCTACGTGAAGATCGTGGATCGCAAGAAGGACATGATCCTCGTCTCCGGATTCAAGGTCTTCCCCAACGAGGTCGAGGACGTGATCGCGATGATGCCCGGCGTGCGCGAGGTCTGCGCCGTCGCCGCGCCCGATCCGCACTCCGGCGAAGTGGTGCGGGTGGTCATCGTGCGCAAGGACCCCTCGCTCACCAAGGAGCAGGTCATGGAATATTGCCGCGGGCAGCTCACGGGCTACAAGAGGCCCAAGATCGTGGAGTTCTGGAAGGAATTGCCCAAGACGAATGTTGGCAAGGTGCTGCGCCGGGAGGTGAAGGACACTCCGGTGCAGGAGTAGCCGGATCGAATCCAGGAAAGCGAGGACACAGTGAAGCTCAACGTGAACGGCAAGGTGCGCGACATCGACGTGGAGCCGGCGACGCCCCTCCTGTGGGTGCTTCGCGAGCAGGTCGGGCTCACCGGGACCAAGTATGGCTGCGGGGTCGCGCAATGCGGATCCTGCTCGGTGCACGTGAACGGCGAAGTGCGCCGCTCGTGCTCCATCCAGGTCGGAAGCCTGAAGGCGAGCGACCGCGTCGTGACGATCGAGGGCCTCGCGAAGGACGCCTCTCATCCGGTGCAGCGCGCGTGGTCCGAGATCGACGTGCCCCAGTGCGGCTACTGCCAGTCGGGCCAGATCATGGCGGCGGCGGCGCTCCTCGCGGCCAAGCGTGATCCCAGCGACGCGGACATCGATGCCGCGATGACCAACATCTGCCGCTGCGGAACCTATCAACGCATCCGGGCCGCGGTTCACCGCGCCGCGCAGATCCAGCGCGACGGCAAGACGAAAGCTTGAGGGAGGCGCGGCCATGAGAACGAAGAACGCGACACCGAACTTTTCCCGCCGCCGTTTCGTGGTGAGCTCCGCAGCCGCGGGCGGCGGCCTCGCGCTGGGCCTGCACGTGCCCTTCGCGTTTTCCGAGGACGCCGAGACCGCGGCCGAAGTGAACCTCTGGGTCGCGATCCGTCCCGACGACACGTGCCTGGTGCGCATCGCGCGCGCCGAAATGGGGCAGGGCACCCTCACGGGTCTCGCGCAGCTCGTGGCCGAGGAGCTCGAGTGCGATTGGACCAAGGTACAGTCGGACCCCGTGACACCGGGGCGCAATCTCGCGGCCAAACGCGCGTGGGGCGAGATGGGCACGGGAGGAAGCCGAGGGATCCGTACCTCGAATGAATACGTTCGCCAGGGCGGCGCGGCGGCGCGGATCATGCTGCTGCAGGCCGCGGCCAACGAGTGGGGCATTCCCGTAAGCGAAGTCACCGTGCAGCAGGGCGTGATTCGCCACGAGGCGAGCGGCCGATCGACGACCTATGGAAAGGTCGCGTCCGCGGCCGCGAAGCTGCCGGCGCCCGACCCGAAGTCCATCAAGCTCAAGGATTCCCGCGAGTGGAAGATCGCCGGCAAGCCGCTCAAGCGTCTCGACACGGCGCCCAAGCTCGACGGCAGCAAGGTCTATTCGATCGACGTCCGGATCCCCGGCATGCTCAACGCCGCCATCAAACAGTGCCCCGTGTTCGGCGGCACGCTCGCCTCCTACGACGCGGACAAGGTCGCGAAGATGCCGGGCGTGAAAGGCGTCGTCAAAGTCGATTCGACGAGCGTGGCGGTGGTCGCCGACACGTGGTGGCACGCGAGGACCGCCGTCGACGCGTTGCCGATCCGGTGGAACGAGGGTCCCGGCGCCGCCGTGTCCAGCGCCCAGATCGCCGAGCACCTGAAGAGCGGCCTCGACGCGAACGAGGCCTACGCCCTGCGCAATGAGGGCGATGCCCTCAAGGCCATCGCGGCATCGGCGAAGAAGGTCGAGTCGGTCTACAGCACGCCATTCCTCGCCCACGCGACCATGGAGCCCATGAACTGCACGGCGGTGGTGTATCCGGATCGCGCGGAGGCCTGGGTCCCCACCCAGAATGCAGAAGCATCCCTCGCGGCGCTCTCCGAGGAGTCGGGACTGCCGCTCGCCAAGTGCGAGATCAATCGCACGGACCTGGGCTGCGGCTTCGGGCGCCGCGGCGGCAACCAGGACTACACGCGCCAGGCCACATCCATCGCGAAGCAGTTTCCCGGAACTCCCGTGAAGCTCATCTGGACGCGCGAGGAAGACATCCAGCACGACTTCTATCGCCCGATCTCGCAGGCGAAGATGTCGGCGGGCCTGGACGCCGACGGCAACATCACCGCCATGCATATCCGCATTTCGGGACAATCCATCAATGCGTGGGTGAATCCGGCGAGCATCGCCGACGGCAAGGACAAGCGCCAGCTCCAGGGATTGTGGGAAGAGCCGGGCGACGCGCAGCTGGGCTACACGTTCCCGAACCTGCTCATGGAATACGCCATGCGCAACACCTACGTCCCCGTGGGACCGTGGCGCGGCGTGAATACGAACCAGAATGGCGTCTACATGGAATGCTTCATGGACGAGCTGGCGAAGGCCGCGGGCAAGGATCCGCTGGAATTCCGCCGCGCCCTCATGGCGAAGCATCCGAAGCACCTGCGCGTGCTCAACGCCGCCGCCGAGAAGGCAGGCTGGGGCACGCCATTGCCCGCCGGCGTGCATCGTGGCATCGCGCAATTCATGGGCTACTACAGCTACTCGGCCGCGGTGGCCGAAGTCTCCGTGAGCCCGAAGGGCGAGGTGACGGTCCACCGGATGGTGCTCGCGCTCGATTGCGGCCACGCGGTGAACCCGCACATGATCGCCGCGCAGGTCGAGGGCTCCGTCGCCCTGGGACTGTCGGCGACGCTCTTCGGCGAGATCACGATCGACCGCGGGCGCGTCGCGCAGTCGAACTTTCACGACTACCCGGCCGTTCGGCTCGCGCAGATGCCGAAGGTCGAGACCGTGCTCGTGCCGTCGCTCGATTTCTGGGGGGGAGTGGGCGAGCCCACGATCTGCGTGGTCGCGCCCTCGGTGCTGAACGCGATCCACGCAGCCACGGGCAAGCCCGTGCGCGAGCTGCCGCTGAAGAACCTGAAGCTGGTCTAGGCGGCTTTTTCCAGGACGGGGCCGTATTCGCCCAGCGCATCGCGGATGCGCGCGACGGCCCAGTCGATCTGCTCGCGATCGATGATGAGCGGCGGCGCGAAGCGCGCGACCGTGCCGTGCGTGTCCTTGCTGAGCACGCCGTGCTTGAGCAGCGTCTCGACGAACTCGCGGGCCGAGGCGCGCTGGGTGTCGATCTCGAGGCCGATCAGGAGCCCCTTGCCGCGGACGTCCTTCACCATCGGGCTCGAGATGGCCTTGAGACGCTTGAGCAGGTAGTCGCCCATCACGGCCGAGCGATCGGCGAGCTTCTCTTCGAGAAGCACGTTGAGCGACTCCAGCCCCACCGCGGCGCCGAGCGCGTTGCCGCCGAAGGTGCTTCCGTGGTCGCCGGGGCGGAAGACGCCCATCACTTCTTCACGCGCGGCGAACGCGGACACGGGAAGGAGCCCGCCGCCCAGCGCCTTGCCGAGCAGGATCGCGTCGGGCTTCACGCCCTCGTGATGGCACGCGAGCACTTTTCCCGTGCGCCCAAGGCCGGTCTGGACCTCGTCGACGATCATGAGCACGTTGTGCTTGCGGCAGATGCGAAGCGCCTCCGTCAGGTAGCCCTCGGGCGGAAGGACGATGCCGGCTTCACCCTGGATCGGCTCGACGAGGAACGCGGCGGTCTCGGGCTTGATGGCCGCCTCGAGCGCCACGAGGTCGCCGAAGGGCACTGCGTCGAACGCGTTCGCGTACGGACCGAAGTCGTCGCGGTATTGCTCTTCCGAGGAGAACCCGACGATCGTCGACGTCCGGCCGTGGAAATTGTTCTTGCACACGATGATGCGGGCGCGGTCTTTCGCGACCTTCTTCACCTTGTAGGCCCACTTGCGCGAGCACTTGATGGCGGTCTCGACGGCCTCGGCCCCCGTGCTCATGGGCAGCGCGCGATCCATGCCCGTCACCTCGCAGATCTTCGCGAGGAAGGGCGGCAGTCGATCGCTGTGGAAGGCGCGTGAGGTGACGGCCAGGCGCGAGGCCTGGGAATTGAGCGCGGCGAGAAGCCGCGGGTGTCCATAGCCGAAGCTCACGGCTGAATATGCGGAGAGCATGTCGAGATAGCGGCGGCCCTCGTCGTCCCAGAGCCAGACGCCTTCGCCGCGCGAGAGCACGACGGGCAGCGGTGCGTAGTTGGTCGCGCCGTAGCGGCGCTCCAGAGCGATTTTGTCGCTCATGACGATTCCCTTTCCTGCATTTTTTCCGCTCGTGGCGGAGGCGGGCGCCGTGCCGGCGGCCTACAGCAGGCCCGCGTGGTACTTCCGTAATTATACCTGCGAGGACAGGGCTTTAGCTTACGGTTTCATGAATCGCGAAGGCCCGAGGCGAGGCCGCTCGCCATGCGCGCGGCGATCGCATAGATCGAAAGCTGCGGGTTCGCGCCGAGGCTCGTGGGAAAGACCGAGCCATCGTGCACCGAGAGGTTCTCGATGTGGTGGTGGCGGCCCGATTCATCGACGACCGATCCGCGGGCGTCGGGTCCCATCGCGCAGCCGCCCATGACGTGCGCCGATACCACGCGTGCGATGCGCGGCTCCATTGCGAGGGCCTCGATCTCCTTCTTCGCCGCGTCCCACGACTCGGCCGTCCGCGCCCGCTCGTGGACCGGCTTCACGGCCTCGGCGCCCGCGGCGAACTGAACCTGCGCCATGGTGAGGAACGCCCGTCGCGCCGCTTCCCACAGGTAGGGCGTCATCGGATAGTCGAGGACCGGCGTGGAGTCGCTTCTCAGCACCACGCGGCCGCCGGGCGAATCGGGATGGAATCCGTCGCGAAGCAGCGCGATCGTGATCTGCATCCGGTTGAAGCGCGACATCCACTGCGCATGCTCCTCGCCGACCCCGGGAAGGAGGCCTCCGACCAGCATGGGGTGCGCGGGCGCCGATTCCAGCTTGTAGCCCGCGGGCCCATCGAGCGGCGCCTCGAGGAAGCGGTCCGAATAGATCGACTGCGGCGCGCCGTAGAACGCGTCGACCGGCTCGCGCATCAACGCGGCCGAGACGACGGTGGGGTGGAGGAACGTGCGCTTTCCGAGCAGATCATGGGGATCCGGCGCGTTGCTGCGAAGCAGGATCCCGGGGCTGCCGATTCCACCCGCGGCGAGCACGAAATGTTTCGCGCGAAGCCGGAGGCGATGGATCGAGGGCGTCGCGCCGCTTCGCGTGACGCCGTACGCCTCGCACGCCTCGACGCGGTCTCCCTCGAAGACCAGGCGCGTGACCCGCGCGCGATGGACAAGAGTGGCGCCCTTGTCGAGCGCCGCGGGAATCGTCGTGACGAGCATCGACTGCTTCGCGTTCACCGGGCACCCCATGCCGCAGTAACCCAGGTTCAGGCACCCCTTCACGTTGCGGTGCATGACCGCGGGAGCATGGCCGAGCTTCTCCGCTCCCGCGCGCAGGACCTCGTTGTTGCGATTCGGCGCCACGTTCCATGTCGTGATCGACAGGCGCTCTTCCATTCGCGCGAACCAGGGCGCGAGCGACGCTTCGTCCATCGTCTGCAGGCCGAGCGCTTCCTTCCAGTAGGCGAGCGTGCGCCGCGGAGTGCGAAAGCTCGCCGTCCAATTCACAGTCGTCGATCCCCCGACGCACCGGCCCTGCAGGATCGTGATGGCGTGGTCCGACGTCTGGCGGCCTGCGCCGTCCTGGTAGAGGTTCTCGTACGCGTCGCGTTCGCGCATGCGGAAGTCGGTCGAGCTCACGAGCGGGCCTTCCTCGACGATCGCCACCTTGAGGCCCGCCTGCGAGAGGATCTCGGCGGTGACGCCGCCGCCGGCGCCGCTGCCGATCACGACCACGTCGGCCTCGAGCTCCATGTCGCGCGTGAGCGTCGCCGCATCGAGCGTCTTCCAGCCGGACGCGAGCCCTGCCTGGATGGGATCGGTGATCATCGGGGCAGCGGCGGCGGGCCGGGATAGGAAATCGCGGTCCACGCTTCCTGCATGTCGTACCAGGATGCGTGGATCAGTTGCGCGAGCGCCTGGTAGCTCGCCTGCTGCAGCTCGAAGCGGCTGTTGCGCCAGCGCGTGAGGAACGCGGCGAGCTCCTCGGGCGGCGATTCGGCCACCGGCGACCAGAGGCCCGCGAAAGCCACGCGCGTGGGCGCGAAGTCGAGGAAGGCGAAGAGATCGGAGATCTCCTTCTTCACGACGGCGGGCAGGCACGAGACGCCGCGATCGAACGAAACGACGATGGCGTTCACTGCGCGCTCGCGTGCCGCCGCATCGGGCGGCAGGGCGTTTCCCATCACGACGGGCGCGAGCGCCTTCACCATTCCGGCGGATCTCTCGTCGAGCACGCGGTAGCTGGGCCCGGAGGCGGCGAACGCGCTTGCGCCGAGGCGAGCGATGGCGAAAAGCGCCGCGCCCCCGATGCCAATCTGGATGAATGTGCGGCGACTGGCCATCGGATTACTTGATCACCACCTCGGGAAGCCAGGTCGCGATGCCCGGGGCGATGCAGAGGATGAAGATCGCGAGGAACATCAGCGCCACGAACGGCATCACGCCCCACACGACGTCGCGCAGCGGGATGTCCGGGGCGATGTTGCGGATCACGAAGATGTTGAGCCCCACGGGCGGGTGGATCAGGCCCATCTCCATCACGATCGTCATGAGGATGCCGAACCAGATGAGGTCGAACCCCGCGGCCTTGAGCGGCGGAAGGATGATGGGCGCCGTCATCAGGATGATCGATACCGGCGGCAGGAAGAAACCCAGCACCATCACGAGCCCGAGGATCGCGCCGAGCAGGAGCCACTTCGACAGGTGCAGGCCCACGATCCACATCGCCGCACTCTGGGAGATGTGCAGGTAGCTCATCACGTAGGAGTAGAGCAGCGACATGCCGATGATGAGCATGAGCATCGTCGATTCGCGCAAGGTCGCGGTCATGATGGGCTGCAGGTCCGAGGGCCGCCACATCGCGTAGATCGTGGCGATGAGGATCAGCGCGAGCACCGCGCCGAGGCCCGCGGTCTCCGAGGGCGTGGCGAGCCCGCCATAGAGTGCGACCATTACGCCGATCAGCAGGATCACGAAGGGCAGCACGCGGGGCAGCATCTCGACCTTCTCGCGCAGCGTATAGACCGTTTCGTCGAGATAGGCGGAATGCGTTCCCTTGGCCGCGAATGCCGCGCGCGCCGCCCGATGCTCGACCCGGAAACGCCATACCGCGTAGGCGGCGAAGAGGAACACGAGGAGCAGTCCCGGCCCGATGCCCGCGAGGAAGAGGCGTCCCAGCGAGACTTCCGCGGCGACCGAGTAGAGGATCATCGTGATCGATGGCGGCAGGAGGATGCCGAGGGTTCCTCCCGCGGCGATGATGCCGGCGGCGAATCCGGGCGAATAACCGCGCATGCGCATCTCGGGAATTCCCGCCTGGCCGATCGCCGAGCAGGTCGCCGGGCTCGATCCGGCCATCGCCGCGAAGAGCGCGCAGGCGAAGACGTTCGCGATACCCAGGCCGCCAGGCACCCGGCTCATCCATGCATGCAGGGCCGCGTACAGGTCGCGACCCGCGCGGGAGCGGCCGATTGCGGCGCCCTTCAGGATGAAGAGCGGGATCGAAAGCAGCGTGATGCTCGCCATTTCCTCGTAGACGTTCTGCGTGACGGTATCCAGCGACGCGGACGGCATGAAGAAGGCCATGAACACGACCGCGACGCTGCCCAGCGCGAAGGCGATGGGCATTCCCGTGAACATCACGACGAGCGTGGCGATTCCATAGAGCAGGCCGACGGCGAGCACGCTCACGGGCCGCGCCTCCGTTGCAGGCCGGCGACGACCTGCAGCGCGACCTGCAGTGCGAGGAGCGAGATGCCGAACGCCATCAGAGCGTAGGGAATCCACAGGGGCGGGCCCCAGGTGGAGTTCGTGATCTGCTTGTCCACGTACGCCTCGTGCCAGAGCGTCCACGATTTCCACGCGAAGAACGCGCAGAACGCGAACGACGCAATGTCGACGACGACCTGCCGCACGCGGTTGGCGCGTGGGGAAAGGAACGCGGCCAGGAGCTCGATGCCGATGTGTCCGCGATACGACTGGACGTAGGCGCTCGACGCGAACACCGCTCCCACGATGCAGAAGACCGCCGCCTCGTCCTGCCAGTCGATGGCCGCCTTGAAGAAATACCGCGAGACGACGCTATAGGTGAGGATCGCGGAGGCGGCGAGGAGGGCGAGCGCGCCCGCGCGAACGATCCACGCGTTGAGGAATTCGACCGCTCGCGCGAGGGGAGCGAGCGGCCCCCCCGCAATCCGCGGGCCGCCCTCGGGCTCGAGCCCGGCCTCCGCGCGATGCGTCAAAGCAGCTTTTCGGCGGCGGCCAGGATCTTCGCGGAGGTCTCGCTCTTCGCCGCGTATTCCTTCCACGCGGTGCGCCGGGCGATGTCCTGCCATTTCTTGAGCGTCGGAGCGTCGAGGTCGTAGACCTTCGCGCCCGCCTTCTGGTAGACGGTCGCCACCGCGACGTCGTCGGCTTTCGCCGCGTCGGTGCCGAACTTCTCCATCTCCTCGCCCACCGCCATGATGATGTCGCGCTGGTCCTTGGGAAGCGCATCGAATATCTGCTTGGACATCATCAGCGGCTCGCACATGAACCAGTAGGCCTGGCCGCGCCCGGTGGTGAGGTGCTTGGCGAGCTCCTCCAGGCGGAACGAGATGAGGCTCGTCGACGAGGTGAGCGCGGCATCCATCGCGCCGGTCTGCATGCCGGCGTAGATCTCGTTGGACGGGATCGCCAGCACCGAGGCACCCGCCTCCTTGAGGACCATGTCCATCTCCCGGCTGCCGCCGCGGACCTTCATGCCTTTCGCATCTTCGGGACCGACCAGCGGCTGGGAACGGCTCGCCGCGCCTCCGGCCTGGAAGATCCAGCTCACCATCACGATGCCCTTCTCGTTCAGCAGCGTGTTGAGGAGTTTGCCGATCTCGCCTGTCTTCCACTTCGCGGCCTGCTCGTACGACGGGATGATTCCCGGCATGAGGCCGATGTTGGTTTCCTGGACCTCGCCGCCCGCATAGGGCAGCGGATAGAGGCTCATGTCGAGCGCGCCCTTGCGCATCGCGGAGAACTGGGCGTTGGTCTTCATGAGCGACGAGCCCGCGTAGACCTGGGCCTTGAGCGCTCCCTTGCTGCGCTTCTCGATCTCGATCGCGAATTTCTGGCACAGGCGGTCGCGGAAATCGCCTTCGGTCAGGGTTCCGCCCGGAAACTGGTGGGAGATCTTGAGTGTCGTCGCCTCCGCCGACGCGCGGCCGGAGCCGAGCATGAACGGGATGGTGGCGGATGCGGCCAGGACGAAACGGCGGCGGGAAATTGTCATCGGATTCTCCTCATGTCTTCATTCGTGTGCCGGATCGTGCCGGCGCATCGGCAGTGCGTAACTCTAACAGCGTCAGGCGGCGCGGCGGGCAGCCTCGCTCTTGCGGGCCTCGGCCTCCAGGTGCTCCATGGCGGCCTGGGTGCCGCCTTTCTTGTGCGGAACGGCCGCGAGCTCGAGGCCCATCTCGACGCCGGAGAGGGTCCCCATCAGCATGAGGTCGTTGAAGTCGCCCAGGTGGCCGATGCGGAAAATCTTGCCGGCGAGCTTCGTGAGGCCTTGCCCCAGCGACATGTCGAAGTGCTTCAGCACGACCGCGCGGAAGCGGTCGGCGTCGTGGCCCGGCGGCATCATCACCGCGGTGAGCGACGAGCTGTACTCGGCGGGGTCGGCGCACAGGATTTCCAGGCCCCAGGCGCGCACGGCGCGGCGCGTGGCTTCCGCGTGGCGATCGTGCCGCTTGAACACGTTCGCGAGGCCTTCCTCCTCGAGCATGTGGATCGCTTCGCGCAATCCATAGAGGAGGTTCGTCGCGGGTGTATAGGGAAAGAATCCGTTCGCGTTGGCGGGGAGCATCTCGTTCCAATCCCAGAACGAACGCGCGAGCTTCGCGCTCTTCGTCGCTGCGAGGGATTTCTCCGAGATCGCGTTGAACGAAAGCCCCGGTGGCAGCATGAGGCCTTTCTGCGATCCGCCCACCGTCACGTCCACGCCCCATTCGTCGTGGCGATAGTCGATGGAGGCGAGCGACGAGATCGTATCCACCATGAGGAGCGCGGGATGTCCCGCATCGTCGATGGCCTTGCGCACCGCGGCGATGTTGCTCACGACGCCCGTGGAGGTCTCGTTGTGGACCACGCACACCGCCTTGATGGCATGGCCCTTGTCGGCCGCGAGCTTCGCTCCGATCTCCGCTGCGTTCGCGCCGTGGCGCCAGTCGCCGGGGATGAATTCGATGTCCAGCCCGAGCTTCTTCGCCATCTTCTGCCAGAGCGTCGCGAAGTGGCCCGTCTCGGCCATCAGTACCTTGTCGCCGGGAGACAACGTGTTCACGAGGGCGGCTTCCCAGGCGCCGGTGCCCGAGGCGGGATAGATGATCACGGGCGAACGGGTCTGGAAGATGCGCTTCACGCCTTCCAGCACTTCCTTGCCGAGGGCCTGGAACTCGGGCCCGCGGTGGTCGATGGTGGGCCGGTCGATCGCGCGAAGGATGCGGTCCGGTACGTTCGTGGGGCCCGGGATCTGGAGGAAATGGCGGCCGGCGCTCATGCAATGGCTCCTTGCGGGTAAAAAGCCCATATCCACGTTGCGGCGCGGCATGGTTTTTCCATCATAATGCCGCAGCCTCGACACGTTTCGCACGCACCCCGGTAAAAGCCCCCATGACCCACCCGACGCCACGACCCGTGCATTTCGCGCGGGACGCGGAGCACTCGCGGCTTTCGCTGGCGGCGCGGCTCGCGCGCGAGGTCGATGGCGAGGTGCTCTTCGACGCGGCGAGCCGTGGGCGCTATTCGACCGACGCGTCCATCTACCAGGTGATTCCCATCGGGGTCGTGGTCCCGCGCAACGTCGATGCGGCGATCTCGGCGATGCAGATCGCGGTGGAGGCGGGCGTGGCGATCCTGCCGCGCGGCGCCGGGACTTCGCAATGCGGGCAGACCGTCGGCGAGGCGCTGGTGATCGACGACAGCAAGTTCCTCGATGGCGTGATCGAGCTCGACATTTCGTCGCGGCGCGCGGTCGTGGAGCCGGGCAAGGTCCTCGATACGCTGAATGCGGAGCTTCGCGAGCACGGCCTGTGGTTTCCCGTGGACGTGTCGACCTCGGCGCAGGCGACTCTCGGCGGGATGGCGGGCAACAATTCCTGCGGATCCCGCTCGCTCGCATACGGCAACATGGTCGATCGCGTCACCGCGATCGATGCATGGCTTCCGACCGGCGTTCGCGGGCGCTTCGATGCATCCCCGTCGGAACCGCGCATCGCCGAGATCGCGAGCCGGGCCGCCGCCCTCTACGAACGCGAGCGCGAGGAGATCCTCGCCCGCACCCCGAAGACCGCGCGCAACGTCGCCGGCTACAACCTCTCGCGCCTTGCTCCCCGGGTCAATCTCGCCTCGCTCCTCGTGGGCAGCGAAGGCACGCTCGCGTGGTTCGAGAAGATCCACATCGACCTCGCGGAGCTTCCGAAGCACAAGGCCCTCGGCGTGGCCCACTTTCCCCGCTTCGACGATGCGATGCGTGCCGCGCAGCACATCGTGAAGCTCGGACCCTGCGCCGTCGAGCTCGTGGACCGCACGATGCTCGATCTCGCGCTTTCGAATGCGGCGTTCGCGCCGATCATCCGGAAATACGTGAAGGGCGAGCCCGAGGCGATCCTGCTGGTCGAATTCGCCGGCGCGGATCGCGATGCGCAGGCGCGGGGAGTCGCGCGGCTCGCGGAGCTCATGGGCGACCTGGGCTTTCCCGACGGCGTCGTGCCGATTTTCGATGCGTCCGGGCAGAAATCGCTCTGGGACGTGCGCAAGGCCGGGCTGAACATCATGATGTCGATGAAGGGCGATGGAAAACCCGTCTCGTTCATCGAGGATTGCGCGGTACCCCTCGAGCATCTCGCGGAATACACGGCGGGCCTCACGGAGATTTTCCGCAAGCACGGCACCCAGGGGACGTTCTACGCGCATGCATCGGTCGGATGCCTGCACGTGCGCCCGGTGCTCAACATGAAAGGCGATGGCGCCGTGCGCATGCGCGCGATCGCCGAAGAGGCGGCGGACCTGGTGCGCCGCTACAAGGGCGCGTATTCCGGCGAGCACGGCGACGGACTCGTGCGCTCGGAATGGATCGCTCCATTCTTCGGGCCACGCTTGACCGCGTGCCTCGCCGAGATCAAGTCGTGGTTCGATCCCCGCGGATTGATGAACCCGGGAAAGATCGTGAATCCGCCCCGGCAGGATGATCGTTCGCTCTTCCGCTTCGGCCCCGCGTACAAGCCGGCGGCGCCACTCACGCAGCTCGACTGGAGCCCGTGGGGCGGCATCGCCGGCGCCGTCGAGATGTGCAACAACAATGGCCACTGCCGGAAATTCGATGCGGGAACCATGTGCCCGTCGTACCGCGCGACGCGCGACGAGCGCCACCTCACGCGGGGGCGCGCCAATACGCTGCGCCTCGCGCTCTCGGGGCAACTCGGCACCGATGCCGCCGCCGAGACGGCCGTGCGCGATGCGCTCGAGCTCTGCGTCTCGTGCAAGGGCTGCCGGCGCGAGTGCCCGACGGGCGTCGACATGGCGCGCATGAAGATCGAATTCCTCGCGTACTACAAGAACCGTCACGGGTTCACGGTGCGCGACCGGCTCATCGGCCACATGCCGCGCTTCGCGTCGTGGGCCGCCGCGCTGCAACCGGTCGCGAGCATCGCCATGCGCATTCCGGGATCGGGCGCGATCCTCGAGTCATTCGGTCTCGACAAGCGCCGGCCGCTTCCGGTGTGGCGCAAGTCGTGGACCTCGCGGCGCGATGCGGGCGGAGCAGGGCGGCCCGTGGTGCTCTTCGCCGATACGTTCAACAACTGGATGGAGCCGGAAAACCTCGCCGCGGCGGCGCACGTGCTGCGCGCGACGGGGCACGAGGTCATCGTCGCGGGCGAACCGGGGGCGAGGCCGCTTTGCTGCGGACGAACCTATCTCGCGGCGGGAATGATGGCCGAAGCCCGCGCCGAGGCGCGGCGCACGATCGCGGCGCTGCTGCCGCACGTGCGGGCCGGCGCTCCGGTCGTGGGCCTCGAGCCTTCGTGCGTCTTCACGTTCCGCGACGAGTACGCCGCGATGTTTCCCCGCGACGAGGCGGCCAGGGCGGTGGCGGGAGTCGAGCTCATCGACGAGTACCTCGCGCGCGAGATGGGCGAGGGCCGCGTCGTCGCGAAATGGAAAGCGGCGTCGCAACGCACCATCCGGGTCCACGGGCATTGCCACCAGAAAGCCTTCGGCGCCTTCGACGCCACGCTCACGATGCTGCGCGCGCTCCCGGGTGCCGAAGTCGCCGCGATCGAATCGGGCTGCTGCGGGATGGCGGGCTCCTTCGGACACGAAAAAGGCCACTACGACGTTTCGATGAAGATGGCCGAGCTCGCGCTCCTGCCTGCCGTGCGCGCCGCGCCTTCGGCGCACATCGCCGCAGCCGGCACGAGCTGCCGCCAGCAAATCGCCGACGGCGCCGGCCGCACCGCGCGCCACCCGATCTCGATCGTGGCCGAGGCCCTGTGAACGCCGTCGCCGCGCAGCCGCTGCTCTCGACGCTCAAGGAGGCGATCGCTTTCGACGCCGTGGGCGAAGCCGTTGGAAATGTCACGGTCGGACGCGGCACCTTCGACGGCAGGCCGTTGCGCGTCGCGATCGTCGAAGGACGGATCGCGAGCGGCTCCCTGGCGACGCCCGAATGCCAATACCTCGCGGCCCTTTTCGACATCGTGGCAAGGGAGCGCGCGAGCCTCGTGATGTACCTCGACTCCGCCGGAGCGCGCGTGTCGGAAGGATTGAAAGCGCTGGGAGCTTTTCGCGCGCTCTATCGTTCGGGACTCGGCGCCGCGTTCTCCGGCGCGCCCATCGCGGTCGTCCTGGGCCGCAACTGCTTCGGGGGCGCGAGCATGCTCGCGCACCTCGCGCCCCAGCGGCTCTTCGCCGAAAATACGCAGCTTGCAATGTCCGGGCCCAGCATCATCGCTTCCGCATCGGGCATGAACATCCTGGACGAGATGTTCCGCGCGATGACCGAGGCGTCGCTCTCGCCGGCGGCGCGGGTGAAGGCGAATCCGGCGAACGACATCTGGAAACCGGGCGAGAGCCTGGCCGCCTGGCTCGCGGAAGCTCTCGCGCAACGAGGCGACGCCGCCTCGGCATTGCGCCTTCGCCACGGGGCGCTCGAATCGCGGCTCGACAAGCGCGTGGCCGAGCGCCCCTGGGAATCGATCCGCCGGCGCGACCTCGAGAAGATGTACGACGGCGGCTACGAGGCGCGCGAAAGCGACGGATTCATCGTGGGCAAGGGCACGCGAAACGGGGAGGAAGAATCCTTCGCGGGCATCGTCGGCCGCAATCCCCTGGGCGCTTCGCGCGCTTGGCGCTTTTCCGATGCCATCTGGAAGATGGGCGATACTCCGCCCGGGCGTCTCGAAGTGCTTCTCGATTGCTCGACGCACGCCGCCCGGCTCGACGACGAAAGGATCGTGCTGACGGAATACATCGTGGACATGGGTTTTGCGCTCGCCGCGCTTGCGCGGCAGGGCACGAAGATCGGACTTACGGTGCTTGGCAAGGCAGGAGGGGGAGTCTACGTAGCACTTGCCGCACCGGCGGAGCGCGTGACGAGCATGTACGGCTCGGAAATCCAGGTATTGCCCGGAGCCGCGGTCGCCGCGATCCTCGGGCAAAGCACGGAAAGCGCGCCCACGTTCGAACAATATCTCGCGGCTGCCGTTGCCGACGAGGAACTGAAGCTCGGAATCATCCCTGGAACTCAATGAACGACAACCTCTACTCGCTTTTCGAATCCCGATTTCCCGCCGATCGCAACCAACCGCTGCTCCTGCTCGGGCCGAGAGGCACGCTCACTTACGCCGAAGCGGAAGCCACGAGCGCGCGCTTCGCGTCGCTCCTCGTTTCGCTCGGCCTCACGCCGGGCGACCGCGTCGCGGTCCAGGTCGAGAAGTCGCCCGAAGCGCTGCTCCTCTATCTCGCGTGCCTTCGCGCGGGCCTCGTCTACCTTCCGCTCAACAGCGCGTACCAGGAGCGCGAGGTCGCCTATTTCCTGCAGAACGCCGAGCCGCGCGCCGTCGTGGCCCAACCCTCTTCGCTGCCGTGGCTGATGCCGCTCGCCGAGCGCCTCGGGATCGCGAACGTCTTCACGCTGGACGAGGTCGGCAGCGGGACGCTTCCCGATGCGGCGCGCGGTTGCCCCGCGAGCTTCCCGGCCGTCGTGCGCACCGGCGACGATCTCGCCGCGATCCTCTACACCTCGGGCACCACCGGGCAATCGAAGGGCGCGATGATCACGCACCGCAACCTCGCGTCCAACGCGCTCGCGCTGCACCGGTCGTGGGGATTCACGCCGGAAGACGTGCTGATCCACATGCTGCCGCTCTTCCATGTCCATGGGCTCTTCGTCGCCTGCCATTGCGTCCTCGTGAACGGGACGGCGATGCGATTCCACGCGAAGTTCGACGCGCGCCGCGCCATCGCGGAGTTTCGCGACTCGACCGTGTTCATGGGTGTGCCGACGTTCTACACGCGGCTGCTCGCGGACTCGGGGCTGGATGCCCACGCCTGCGCGAAGATGCGCCTGTTCGTGTCGGGGTCGGCCCCGCTGCTCGCCGAGACCCACGTGGAGTTCGAAGGACGCACCGGACACCGGATCCTCGAGCGCTACGGCATGACCGAAACCGGAATGCTCACCTCGAATCCGTTACTGGGCGACCGTAGGGCGGGCTCGGTCGGCCCGGCGTTGCCCGGCACCGACCTGCGAATCGTGGACGACGACAATCGCCCCGTCGCGACGGGGACCATCGGCCACGTGCAGGTGCGCGGTCCCAACGTCTTCGCGGGCTACTGGCGGATGCCGGAGCGCAATCGCGAGGAATTCACGTCGGACGGTTTCTTCCGCACCGGAGACATGGGCAGCCTGTCCGGCGATGCCTATCTCAGCATCGTGGGACGCTCGAAGGACCTCATCATCACCGGCGGCTACAACGTCTATCCCAAGGAGATCGAGCTCCTCCTCGACGAGCTGCCGGGCATCCAGGAATCCGCGGTCGTGGGGGTGCCGCATCCCGACTTCGGGGAAGCCGTCACGGCCGTGGTCGTCCCGCGACTCGACGAAACCGCGCCCGGGGAGGACGAGATCATCGCCGTGCTTCGGAAGAAGCTCGCGAACTTCAAGGTCCCGAAGCGCGTCTACGTGGTACAGGAGCTTCCCCGCAACGCAATGGGGAAGGTCCAGAAAAACGTTCTCCGCGACCGCTTCAAGGTTTAAGGTAGAGGGATGGGTGCCCGGGTCCTGATCGATCGAATCGTCGGTTCATTCGCCGCGAAGCCTCGCGGCGTGCGGCGGGCCGACCGCCTCACGGCGCTGCTCCGCACGCTGATCTCGGAGCGCGGCGAGGCGACAGGCGCTGTCCTTGCCCGTCGCGCGGTGGCCCTGTACCTCGGGCTCGACGCCGCGGGGCGACAGCACTTCTTCCAGAAGCTCGCCCGCGATTTCGCCCCCGATCGCGATGCCGTCCTCAAAGCCGCCTTCGCCTATCACGCCAACGCGACGCCGGCGCACCTCGCAGCCCTGCAACGCGTCGCCGAGCCCGCGCGGCAGGAAGTCTTCCGGCGCATGAACATGGCTCCAGGCGGAACGGCCGCCCTCATCAAGATGCGCGAGGAGCTCCTCGTGGCGATGAAAGAGCATCCGGAGCTCGAAGCCGTGGATCACGACCTCACGCACCTGCTCGGGTCCTGGTTCAACCGCGGGTTCCTCGAGCTTCGGCGCATCGACTGGGGAACGCCGGCCGCGATCCTCGAGAAGCTGATCGAGTACGAAGCGGTCCACCAGATCCAGGGATTTCCGGACCTCAAGCGCCGTCTCGAACGCGACCGGCGCTGCTTCGCGTTCTTCCATCCGGCGCTGAAGGACGAGCCCCTCATCTTCGTCGAGGTCGCGTTCGTGAACGACCTTCCCGCCGATGTGGCGCCGATCCTCGCGCTCGAGAGCGCCGTGGGCGACCCGCGCCGCGCGCGCTGCGCCGTGTTCTATTCGATCACCAGCTGCCAGCCCGGCCTGCGGGGCATCTCGTTCGGCAACTTCCTCATCAAGCAGGTCGCCCAGGATCTGCACGCCGAGTTGCCCAACCTGAAGATCTTCGCGACCCTTTCGCCGATTCCCGGGTTGCGCGCGTGGACCGCGAAGAGGACGGGCACGTCGCCGCAGGGTCCCGCCGTGATCGAGGCGAGCCGCGAGAAGCTCGAATCGCTGGCGGCGTGGTACCTCACGCGCGAGTGGTCATCGGGACACGTGCTCGATCCGGTCGCGCGATTCCACCTGGGCAACGGCGCGCGCCTCGAGCGGCTCAACTGGATGGCCGATGCGTCGGACCGCGGCCTCGCGCAATCCTTCGGCCTCATGGTGAACTACGTCTACGACCTCGGCGACGTGGAGCGCAACCACGAGGAGTACGTGAAGCGCCACCGGGTCGTGTGCTCCGGCGCCGTCGAGAAGCGGGCGGAGGCGGCGGCCGCGTGGATTGAATCGGCTTCCGCCGTCCCCACCTCCAACCCATGATCGTCTATCAACTGGGTTGCAACGAGGGCCACTTCTTCGAGGGCTGGTTCGCTTCCGCGGAAGCGTGTCTGAAACAGGCGGCTTCCGGCCAGCTGCAATGTCCCACGTGCTCGAGCGTGCAGGTGCGCAAGCTCCCCGCCGCGCCGCACGTGCACACGTCGGGCGGCGATGCCGTGCCCGCCGCGAGGCGCGACGAGAGCGTGCGCCGCGAGGCGGTTGCGGTGCTACGCGACATGATCCTGGCCGGCACCGAAGATGTGGGCCGCCAGTTCGCTGAAATCGCGCGGCGCATCCACTACAAGGAAGAGAGCGCCCGCAACATTCGCGGGCAGGTCACGGCGGAAGAAGCCGAAGAGCTACGCGAAGAGGGCGTGCCGGCCGTCACCATCCCGGCCGGAATCCTTCCCTCGGGCGAAGTCCACTAGAACGCCGAGAGCCCGGTCTGCGCCCGTCCCAGGATGAGGGCGTGGATATCGTGCGTGCCCTCGTAGGTGTTAACCGCCTCCATGTTCATCGAATGGCGGATCACGTGGAACTCGTCGGACACGCCATTGCCGCCATGCATGTCGCGCGCGGTGCGCGCGATGTCGAGCGCCTTGCCGGTTGCGTTGCGCTTGGCCATCGACACCATCTCCGGCGTCGCGCGACCCTCGTCCATGAGGCGGCCCAGGCGTAGCGACAGCTGGAGTTGCAGCGTGATCTCGGTCTGCATGTCGGCGAGCTTCTTCTGGATCAGCTGGTTCGCGGCGAGGGGCTTGCCGAACTGGATGCGGTCCATCGTGTACTGGCGCGCCGCGTGCCAGCAGAATTCCGCCGAGCCCATGGCGCCCCACGAGATCCCGAAGCGCGCCTTGGTGAGGCAGCCGAATGGGCCCTTGAGGCCCTTCACGTTCGGAAGGAGGTTCGCCTCGGGGACGAACACGTCGTCCATCACGATCTCGCCCGTCACCGACGCGCGCAGGCTGAACTTGCCCTCGATCTTGGACGTCGACAGTCCCTTCATTCCCTTCTCGAGCACGTAGCCGCGGATCTCACCCGCATCGTCCTTGGCCCACACGACGAAGATGTCGGCCACGGGCGCGTTCGTGATCCACATCTTGGCGCCGGAGACCTTGTAGCCGCCGCCGGCCTTGCGCGCGCGCGTGATCATTCCGTTGGGATCGGAGCCGACACCGGGCTCCGTGAGGCCGAAGCAACCGACGATCTCGCCCTTCGCGAGCCCGGGGAGCCACCGCTCGCGTTGCTCTTCGGACCCGTAGGCGTGGATCGGATGCATCACGAGCGACGACTGCACGCTGAGCGTGGAGCGATAGGCGGAATCGACCCGCTCGATCTCGCGGGCGATGAGGCCGTAGGAAACGTGATTCACGCCCGCGCAGCCGTAGCCTTCGATCGTGGATCCGAGGAAACCCAGCGCGCCCATCTCGTTCAGGATCGCGCGATCGAATTTCTCGTGGCGGTTGGCCTCGAGAATGCGCGGCATGAGCTTGTCCTGGGCATAGGAGCGTGCGCTGTCGCGCACCATGCGCTCCTCCTCGGAAAGCTGGTCTTCCAGGAGCAGTGGATCGTCCCACTTGAAGGTGGGCTTCATGTCATTGGCCTTCACGACTTGCACTCCCGTTCGTATTCATACCCATGATCTTACGCTGTGGTGCGGCGACGCAGGCTCGATCCCGCGGCTCGTCAGCGTTCGGAGCGCTTGCTCCACCAGATCACGAACACGATCAGCGCCGCGACCGCCAACTGCGCGCCCAGCGACTGCATCGTCGGGAAGATTCCAAGCATCGGCACGCGGAAGGAGCCCAGCGCATTGGCATCCACCCAGCTTGCCTCCTGGAGCGCCGCGATTCCCTGGCCGGTGAAGACCACGGCAAGCACCGCGAGCAGGAGCGCGCTGCCGGCGAAGAACGCGCCGAGCGGCAGTCGCGCGCTCCAGCGCAGGATGGCCCAGGTCGTGACGGCGAGCGCGAGCGCGCCGCTCGCGACTCCGGCGACCAGCGCCGCGTGGCCCTCGGGCCCCGCCTGGCTCGCGAGCGCTTCGTAGAAGAGCACGGTCTCGAAGATTTCCCGATAGACGGCGAGGAACGAGATCGTGGCGAGCGTCCACACGGTGCCCGTCGTGAGCGCGCCGCCCACCTGCGTGTTGATGAATTTCTGCCAGCCCTGCGCGTGGGACTTGTCGTGCAGCCAGAAGCCCACGTAGAGCAGCATCGCCGCCGAGATGAGCGCTGTGACGCCCTCGGTCACCTCGCGGCTCGCGCCCGAGATCGCGATCACCTTGT
>DATGGI010000136.1:0-1963 GCA_035308545.1 Usitatibacter sp. | reverse complement strand
TCCAAGTCGGCGAGCGCGTTGAATTGACTGCCGGCGCCAAGCTAGAGAGCAACGTCTTTACCGACTGGGAATTCCTGCCGAGCGCGCGCATCGCGTGGAAGGTCGACGATCGCCAGCTCATGTGGGCGGCGTGGTCGCGCGCGGTACGCGCTCCGGCGCGGCTCGATCGCGATTTCTTCTTCCCCGGAAGCCCACCCTACTTCATCAACGGCGGCCCGAACTTCGTCTCCGAGATCGCCAACGTGACCGAGATCGGATATCGCGCGCAGCCCACGAGCTCGACGTCGCTTTCGATCTCGGCGTTCCACAACGACTATGACAAGCTCCGGAGCGGCGAGCCGCCGCCCGCCGTCGTGCAGAACATGATCGACGGACATGCGACGGGCATCGATGCGTGGGGGAGCTGGCAGGTGATCCCCGCGTGGCGCCTGAGCGCCGGGCTCACGACGCTCAACCAGCACCTGCGAATCGAGGCGGGCAGCACGGATCCGACGGGCCCAAGCGCGCTCGGCAATGATCCGCGCTACCAGGCGATGGTTCGATCGTCGGTCAACCTCGGCCAAGGAATCGAGTTCGACTTCACGGTGCGCCACGTGGCCGCGCTTCCCAATCCGGTGGTCGCCGCCTACACTGCGACCGACCTTCGCGTGGGTTGGCACGCGAGCCGTGAAGTGGAGCTGTCGCTCACCGTGCAGAACGCCTTCGATCCCGGACACGTCGAGTTCGGGACCGCGGCGGCGGGCAGCGAGATTCCGCGCAGCGTCCTCTTCAGGTTGGAGTGGAGACCGTAGTGCGGAGCGCGCTGCGTCTTGCGCTCTTCATCGCCGTGTTCCCCAGCGCGGCGTCCCAAGATCCTTCGGCCGCGGTCGAGCAGATCAAGGCGGCGTTCCTCTACAAGTTCGCGTCGTACGTCGAGTGGCCGGTAGGCGCATTCAAGGAAGCGGAAAGCCCTCTCGTCATAGGCGTGGCTGGGGCGGACGATATCGCCGACGAATTGGAGCGCGTCGTCGCCGGAAGGAACGTGAGCGGCCGGTCGGTGCGTGTCCGTCGTCTTACGGGCGGCGACAACGCGGGGAAGTGCTGCCAGATTGTCTTCATCGGCTCGCGAAACGAGCTCGCGCACGTGCGCGAGCTGCTCGGTAGCACCCAGGGTCATCCGGTGCTCACCGTAACCGATGCGGACGCCGGGCATCCGAAGGGCAGCATCATCAACTTCCTCGAGGCGACCGACCGCGTGCGCTTCGATATTTCGCGCGATGCCGCCGAGCGGAATGGCCTACAGCTTCGCTCGCAACTCCTCGCCGTGGCGCGCCAGGTAACGCCATGAAGCGACTCATCGCACCCTTCACTTCGGTTCGCCGCAAGCTCTTCGCGGGCGTGCTCCTCACGAGCCTCGCCGCGCTGCTCATTGCCGCCACGAGCCTCTTCCTCTACGACCTGCGCAGCTATCGCGAGTGGAGCTCGACCAGCCTCGAAGTCGAGGCCCAGCTCCTGGGCGACGCGACGCGTGCCGCCCTACAGTTCGACGACAAGGCGGTCGCGCTGCAGAACCTCGCCTTCCTGAAAGCGCGGCCCTCGATCCGCGCTGCGGCGCTTTACAGCCCGCGAGGGACGATATTCGCGAGCTACGTGCGACCCGGGGTCCCGCAGACGGAGATTCCTCCTCTCTTCGGATTCGACGGATCGTCCATCGATGGCGACAAGCTCTCGGTTTACCGGCGGATCATGGACAACAATGAGATCGTCGGCGTCGTGTATCTCGCCGAAGACCTGGAGATGTACAAGCGGGTCGCCAGTTACGCGGCGATCGCGGCTGCGGTGACGCTCGCGGCCCTCGTCGTATCCACGCTGCTGTCGGGATGGCTTCAGCGTGCCATCACGCGGCCGATCATCCACGTCTCCGAGCTCGCACGCGAAGTCGTGCATAAACGCGACTACACGCTGCGCGCGAATCGCACTACGC
>DATGGI010000135.1:0-7620 GCA_035308545.1 Usitatibacter sp. | reverse complement strand
CGCTCCGGGTGAGGGCCATCGGGCCCTTGAGCCATTTGCCCTCGCGCACGTAGCGATCCCCCTGTGGAACGCGACGAATCGCCGAGAGCATGAGCACGACGGCGATGTCGGCCACGTCTTCGGTGAGCACGTCCGGGGTGTTCGTGACCTTCACGTTGCGCCGGGATGCGGCGTCGACGTCGACGGAATCCACGCCGACGCCGAAGTGCGACACGATCTTCAGCTTCGGCAGCTTCCCCATCGTGGCGTCGTCGATCCCGCGCGTGCCGGTGGTCGCCACGGCGGTGATCCGGTCCGCGACGGACGCGAGGAAAGCGTCGCGATCCTTCGCTTCCCAGAGTTTGTGGACTGTGTACGCGTCTTCGAGTACGGCCTGCGTGGGCTTGAACATCGCGCCCACCATGAGGAGGTCGGGTTTCATGGGCGGCGAGCTTACACTGAAAACGCCCCATCTTTCATTGCTTCGCCACAATCGATCATGAGGGACGCCCAACCTTCTGGCACGATTCGGGCGAGATGTGATTCGGCCCCGGCCTTCGCCGGGGTGACAAGGTCACGGGAGATGGCTCAATGAAGACGATGGCGCGCTGGGCGGCGGCAGCTGTCCTGGCGATGGCAGGGGCGGCGTGGGCCGATGCGAAGGTCGACGTGTTCTCGCCCCAGGGCGAATCCAAAGGCGTTCGGCAGGTGGCGGTGCGATTCGGCGAGCCGATCGTGGAGTTCGGCGATCCGCGATTGCCCGAGCCCTTCACGTGGAAATGCGAAGGCGATCCCGCGACCCACAAAGGCAAGGGGCGATGGGCCGACGCGACCAACTGGGCCTTCGACTTCGACGCGGACCTGCCATCGGGGCAGAAATGCACATTCACGCTGAAGCCCGATCTCAAGACCGCCGCGGGGCAACCGCTCGGTGGCAGCAAGAGCTTCTCCTTTAATACAGGCGGCCCGACGGTCGTGGCCTCCCAGCCGCGCGAAGATGCCGGCGCCATCGACGAGGAGCAGACGTTCATCCTCGTCTTCGATGGTCCCGTCGACGTGCCGAGCCTCGCGGCAGGCGCGTGGTGCGAAGCGGGCGGCGTGAACGAGCGCATCCCGCTCCAGGTGCTGGGCAACGACGAGGCCCGCAAGATCCTCGCGGAGCAGCCGCAGCTTGCGTACCGCTTCTATCGCCTCGTCCTGAAGGGCCGCAAGCCCATCGAGCTCGCGAGGTTCAAGATCGAGGATCCGCGCTACAAGTCCCTTCCGATCCTCGCCGGAAAGTGCGCGCGCCGTTTCGCGCCGGGCGCCCAGGTGGGTGTCGTGATCGGCCCTGACGTGAGGACGCCCAATGGGCTCGCTCGCGGGCAGGCGCAGCGCCTTGCGTTTCGCGTCCGGCAGGATTTCACGGCGACCTTCCGGTGCCAGCGCGTGAACAAGGACGCGCAATGCATGCCGACCTCGTCGATGCGCGTGGATTTCAGCGCGTGGGTGCCGCGCGAGCTCGCCGCGCAGGTTCGCCTGAAGCCCGCGAAGGGCAACGCGCGCCAGCCGAAGCTCGATCCCAGCGTGAAGGCGGTGGACGGCGTCTCGTTCGAGGGACCGTTCCCCGAGAAAGCGCAATACACGGTCGAGCTTCCCGCCGGTTTCCAGGACGACGCGGGACGCCCGCTTGCGAACGCCGCGTCCTTCCCGCTCACCGTGAGGACCGACATCTATCCGGCGCTCCTCAAGTTCCCCGCGCGTTTCGGCGTCCTCGAGGCGAGCGATCCCACGCTGCCCGTCACGGTTCGCGGCATCGAGCCCGCGTTGAGCGGCAGCAAGGTGGACGTGATCGGAGGATCGGACGAGCCGATTCCCGGCCATGTGGAGCGCGTCGGCGGCAGCGAGGAGCAACTCACGAAACGGCTCCTTTCGTTCCTCACGCCGCCCGAGTACCGGCCCTACCGCGGCAAGCCGATTCATCCCGGCGAGGTTTCCTCGATCGACTCGGCTGACGACGCGCGTTCGCTTTCGATCCCGCGCCCGCTCAATGGCCGCGCGACCGAAGTGATCGGCATTCCGCTCGGCAAGCCCGGCTTCTACATCGTCGAGCTCGCGAGCCCGCGCCTCGGCACGGAGCTGCACGGGCAAAAGGACAAGCCGTACTACGTGGCCACGAGCGCGCTCGTCACCAACATGGCGGTGCACCTGAAGTTGGGGCGCGAGAGCTCGCTCGTGTGGGTGACGCGCCTTTCCGATGGATCGCCCGTCGCGAACGCACGCGTTTCCGTGCGCACCTGCAACGGGACGCAAGTCTTCGAAGGCAGGACAGCCGCGGACGGTATCGCTGAAATTTCCAAGTCGCTGCCGCGCGCGCGCGAATGGCCGCCGTGCCCGCTGATCGCCTTCGCGCAGGATGGCGAGGATCTCTCGTTCACGCTCTCGTCGTGGCGCGAGGGCATCGAGCCGTGGAACTTCGGGATGAACACGGGCTATTGGCAGACGCGGCCCGTCACGATCCATACGGTCTTCGATCGCACGCTCTTCCGCGCGGGCGAGAAGGTGAGCATGAAGCACGTGGCGCGCGCGCCGGTGGGACAAGGCTTCCGCACGCCGTCGCCGAACGAGCTGCCCACGTCGCTCACGATCTATCACATGGGCAGCGACCAGAAGATCCAGCTGCCGGTGAAGTTCGATTCGCACGGCGTCGCGGAGTCCACCTGGTCGATTCCGAAGGAGGCCAAGCTCGGCACCTACGACATCCAGTGGGAACGCTCGGGCTCGACGATCACGTCGAACGCGGAGTTCCGCGTCGAAGCGTTCCGCGTTCCGCTCATGAAGGCCGTGCTCGCCGCGCCCAAGGCGCCGCTCATTCGCCCGAGGTCCGCGAAGATCGATGCGGCCGTCACGTATCTCGCCGGAGGACCCGCGGCCAACATTCCCGTCACCGTCCGCCATCGCCTCGAGCCGCGCGATGCGAGCTTCGAGGATTTCCCCGAGTTCTCCTTCGGCGGCACCGTGATCAAGGAGGGCGTGCAGACGGGCTCTTCGGCCGATGCGTTCTCGCTCTGGGATGCCGATGAGGACGAGGACTCCTCGGGCGATGCCACGCCCTCAAGCGGCGAGACGCCCGTCGCGACGAAGAAGTTCTCGCTGGACGCGGCCGGCACCGCGGCGCTCGACATCGAGCCGCTGCCCCAGGTGGACCGGCCCGCGAGCCTCGTCGTGGAAATGGAATACAACGACCCGAACGGCGAGCGCCTCACCGCGTCTACGCGCGTGGACGTCCATCCGGCGGGAATCTACGTTGGCGTGAAGACCGACAGCTGGGCCGTGACCCAGTCGAACGTGAACGCCCAGGTGATCGTGCTGGATACGTCGGGCAAGCCCATCGCGGGCAAGCCCGTGACTGTCGACATCTTCGAGCGCAAGTCCTACTCGAGCCGCCGGCGCGTGTTGGGCGGCTTCTACGCCTACGATTCCGTGACGGAGACAAAGAAGGTGGGCGAGGGCTGCTCGGGCACGACCGACGCGAAGGGCCTTGTCTTCTGCGCGGTGAAGCCGGGCCTCACGGGGGAAGTCCTGATCCGCGCCCAGGCGCTCGACGATGGCAAGCGCGCCGCGGCTGCAACCGCGAGCGTGTGGGTGGCGGGCGACGCCGCGTGGTGGTTCGAGCCGTCCAGCAACGACCGCATGGATCTCGTTCCGGAAAAGCGCCGCTACGAGCCGGGCGACACGGCGCGCTTCCAGGTGCGCATGCCGTTCCGTTCCGCGACGGTGCTCGTCACGGTCGAGCGCGAAGGCGTGCTCTCGCATCGCATCGTGACGCTCGACGCGAAGTCGCCGGTCATCGAAGTCCCCATCATCGGAAGCTACGGGCCGAACGTGTACGTTTCGGCGCTCGCGGTGCGTGGGCGCGTGACGGGCACGGGAGTCAAGCCACCAACCGCGCTCCTCGATCTCGCGAAGCCTTCCTACAAGCTCGGCAACGCGAGCATCATCGTGGGACGCCGCGGCTACGAGCTCAAGGTGAAGGTCACGCCCGATCGCGACGTGTTCAAGGTCCGCGAGAAGGCGCACGTGAACGTGGAGGTGATGGATACGGAAGGCAAGCCCGCGGCGGGCGGCGAAATCGCGCTGGCGGCGGTCGACGAAGGCCTGCTCGAGCTCATGCCCAACAACTCGTGGGACATCCTCGAAGGCATGATGGGTTCGCGGCCCCTCGAGGTCACCACGGCGACCGCACAAGGACAGGTCGTCGGCAAGCGGCACTACGGGCGCAAGTCCGTTCCCGCGGGCGGTGGCGGCGGCAAGTCGGGCGCGCGCGAGCTCTTCGATACGCTCCTTCTCTGGAAGGGACGCGTCACGCTCGACGCGAACGGACGCGCGAGCGTCGATATCCCGTTGAACGATTCGCTCACGAGCTTTCGCCTCGTCGCGGTGGCGATCGATGGGGACGCGAAGTTCGGATACGGCCGGGCGACGATCCGCACGACGCAGGACCTGATGCTCCTCGCGGGATTGCCGCCGGTCGTGCGCGAGCAGGACGACTTCTCCGCGATGTTCACGCTTCGCAACACGACGGCGGCGCCGCTCGAGACGAAGATCGGTTGGGCCGTCCGCGACAAGGCCTTCACCGACGCGACGGGCAAGGTCCTCGTCACGGGCGAGCAGCAGGTCACGTTGGCCGCGAACGAATCGCGCCTCATCGCGGTGCCGGTGAAAGTGCCGCTCGGAGTGCCGAAACTCTACTGGGAGACGACGGCGACTTCGGGCTCCGCGCGTGACGTGCTTCGCGTGACGCAGGACGTGATCGAGGTTTACCCGGTGCGCGTCTACCAGGCCACGCTGCAGCGTCTCGACCAGACCGTGTCTTTCCCCGTGGGAATTCCGCCAGACGCGCTTCCGGGGCGTGGCGGTATCCATGTCGAGCTCATGAGCACGCTCGCGGGAGACCAATCGGCAGTGCGGGAATGGTTCCACTACTACCCGTACTCGTGCCTGGAGCAACGCGCCTCGAAGGCGATCGGCCTTCGCGACGACGGCATGTGGAAATCCGTGGCGGGATCGGCGGCGAACTACCTCGACCGCGATGGCCTCGCGCGCTACTTCCCGACCGATTCGCTCGAGGGAAGCGACGTCCTCACGACCTATCTCATCCAGATCGCGAATGCCGATGGACGCGAGTGGCCGGAAGACACGTTGCAGCGAATGCTGGGCGGCCTCGAGAACTTCGTCGCCGGGCGCATCGTGCGCGGCAGCGGCCTTCCCACGGCCGATCTCACGATCCGCAAGCTCGCCGCGATCGAAGCGCTTTCCCGCTACGAGCGCGCGCGCCCCGAGATGCTCGACGCGATCAGCATCGATCCGGCGCGCTGGCCCACGTCGTCCGTCGTCGACTGGATCGGCATCCTGCAGCGCGTGGAGGGCATCAAGGACCGCGAAGCGAAGAAGGAGCTCGCGCTTTCGATCCTGCGCAGCCGCATGAATTTCCAGGGAACCGTGATGACGTTCTCCTCGGAGAAGTCCGATGCGCTCTGGTGGTTGATGGTCGGTGCCGACGTGAACGCGAACCGCGCATTGCTCGCGGTTCTGGGCGAGCCGTCATGGAAAGTGGACGTGGGCCGCGTGGTTCGCGGCGCATTGTCGCGGCAGATCCGCGGCACGTGGAGCACGACCACGGCCAACGCCTGGGGAACTGTCGCGCTCGCGCGCTACTCCGAGGCGTTCGAGGCCACGCCCGTCACCGGATCCACGCGCATCACGCTCGCCGGGGAAAAGACCGACGTGGAGATCGGCGAGCAGAAGAAGGTGGTCGACCTCGGATGGCCGCGCGGCAAGGCGAGCCTCACGCTGCAGCACTTTGGCGACGGAGCGCCGTGGTCGATCGTCCAGTCGCGCGCGGCGCTGCCATTGAAGGAGCCGCTCTCGACCGGCTATCGCATCACGCGCACGGTGAAGCCCATCGACCAGAAGGACAGGAGTGCCTGGAGTCGCGGCGACGCATACCGCGTGACCCTCGAGGTCGATGCGCAATCGGACATGACGTGGGTCGTCGTGGACGATCCGATTCCCTCGGGCGCCTCGATCCTCGGTTCGGGCCTCGGGCGCGACTCGGCGCTGCTCACGACCGGCGAGAAGCAGCAGGGCTGGGTGTGGCCGGCCTTCATCGAACGCACGTTCACGTCGTACCGCGCGTATTACTACTTCGTGCCGAAAGGAAAATTCACCACGGAGTACACCGTGCGCCTCAACAACGCCGGCCGCTTCGACTTGCCGGCCACGCGCGTGGAAGCGATGTACGCACCCGAGATGCTGGGCGAGGTGCCGAACGCGCCCGTGGTGGTGAAGCCGTGAGACTCGCGATCGCGGTAGCGCTCTCGGGGTTTGCAGTCGCTTTTGGGTCGTCGTTCTTCATCGCCCCCTACGCGGTGCAATCCTTCGCCGAAGTTCGGTCGGAGTGGCGAGCGGCCGATGCGTGGCTGCTCGATCGCAATGGCGAGCGGCTTTCGCGCGTGAGGATCGACCATGAACGGCGGCGGGGCGACTGGACGGCGCTCGCCGATGTCTCGCCTGCGCTCGTCGATGCCGTGATCGCCTCGGAGGATCATCGCTTCCGCACGCACTCCGGCGTCGATTGGGCGGGACTCGCGGGAGCGGCGCGGCAGACCACGCTCGGCGAGCGGCGCGGCGGGAGCACGCTCACCATGCAGCTCGCGGCGCAGTTGAATCCCGGGCTCGAGCAGGGCGGTCGCCGTGGCCTCGTCGACAAGTGGCGCCAGATGCGGCAGGCGCTTGCGATGGAGCGCTCCTGGAGCAAGGACGAGATCCTCGAAGCGTGGCTGAACCTCGCGCCGTTCCGCGGCGAAGTCGTGGGCGTGGATGCGGCGGCTCGCGCCATCGCGGGCAAGCGCCCCTCGGCGCTGGATCGCGCCGAGTCGGCGACGCTGGCCGCGCTCGTGCGATCGCCGAATGCGCCGCCCGATCGCGTCGTGAAGCGGGCGTGCCTCCTCGCCGACAACGAACCCGTCGTGTGCGACGAGGCGCAGCGAATCGCCGATGCGGGCCTTGCGATGCGCAAGACACGGGACCGCTTCGAAGGCGACGCTCCCCATCTCGCGCGCCGGCTTCTCGCCGCGCCCGGCGGGGACTTCCGCTCGACGCTGGATGCGCGCCTGCAGCGATTCGCCCAGCAGACGCTCGAGCGGCACCTGCGCGAGCTCGACGGCCGCAACGTCCAGGACGGTGCCGTGGTCGTGCTCGACACGCGCACGGGCGAGGTGCTCGCGTACGTGGGATCGAGCGGCAACCTCTCCCGGGCGCCCGAGGTCGATGGCGCGGCCGCGCGGCGCCTCGCGGGATCGACGCTCAAGCCCTTCCTCTACTCGCTCGCCATCGAACGGCGCCTGCTCACGGCGGCATCGATCCTCGACGATTCGCCGCTCGCGATCACCACGGCGGCGGGCCTTTACGTGCCGCAGAACTACGACCGGAACTTCAAGGGGCCCGTCACGCTGCGCGTCGCGCTCGCTTCATCGCTCAACGTTCCCGCGGTGCGCACGCTCGAGCTCGTGGGCTACTCCGGATTCCATGGACGCCTGCGCAGTCTCGGATTCACGACGCTCGATCGCGATGCGGAGCACTACGGGTATGGCCTTGCGT
>DATGGI010000134.1:0-12943 GCA_035308545.1 Usitatibacter sp. | reverse complement strand
GCCTGCGAACGGCGCACGATCGGATCGCTCGCGGTCACCGGGAATTCCGCCACGCGCTCGAGCGCGGTTCCCGGCGCGCGAAGCTCGTAGGTCATCGTCGCCACGGAGTTGCCCAGCCCCGCCTTGGCCCACGCGTGCAGGTCGGGCGCGATCTGGGCGCGCACGGCTTCGAGCGTGTCCGAATGGAAGTGCGGGATGCCGAGCATCGAGCCCAGCATGCGCAACACCTTCCATGTCGGGCGCGAATCGCCGGCGGGCTTCACGACCGCATTGAACGATTGCACGCGGCCTTCCATGTTCACGAACGTGCCGCCGGTTTCGGTGAACGGAGTCACGGGAAGGATCACGTGGGCGTGTTCCGTGACGGCTCCGCGATACGCCGAGAGTGCCACCGTGAATTCCGATTTCGAGAGTGCCGCGACGGCCTGCGGTCCCAGGTCGTGCTCGAGCTCCGTTCCAACGACGAGATAGGCGTTGCGCGGCTTCGCGACCATGGCGCGCGCGTCGAGGCCGCCGGCCTTCGGCACAGCGCCGGCAAGGTGCGCGCCCACCGCATTGGCGCCATCGGGGAAGACGCCGACGATCGCGCCGGTCTTGCGCCCCACGTCCTGCGCGATGGCGAGCAGAGTCGCGTATTCGGGATGTTGTTGCGCGTAGTGGCCGAGGAAGATCGCGGAACCTTCGCCGCCCGCGAAGCTCGTGGCGAGCGCGGCGAATTCGGTCGCGAGCGCGTCGGGACGCGCGATTGTCTTGCTCGCCACCGGCATCAGCAGGTCGTCGTCGGCGACGTGCAGGACGTGCACCGCGAGGCCCTTCTTCGCCGCCTGGCGGATGCGCGCGGAAAGCAGCGGCTGCTCCTTGCGCAGCGTCGAGCCCACGAGGAGCACGGACTTCAGGCTCTTCACGTTCTCGATCGCCATGCCGAGCCACGGCGCGCCCTGCGGCTTCGCGCGGAAATCCGATTGGCGGACGCGATGGTCGACGTTCTCGCTGCCCAGGCCACGCGCGAGCGCCGCGCCCAGGTGCAATTCCTCGAGCGTGAGCTCCGGCGCGAAGAGCGCGCCCAGCGACGCGCCGCCGTTGCGGGCGACGACGTCCTTCAATCCTTGCGCCGCGGCATCCAGCGCTTCGGCCCATTCGACTTCGTGCCAGCGTCCGGCGCGCTTCACCATGGGCCGGGCGATGCGGTCCTCGGCATTCAGCCCGAGGTAGGCGTAGCGGTCGCGATCCGAGAGCCACACCTCGTTCACGGATTCGTTCTCGAGCGGCAGCACGCGCATCACGCGCTCGGTCTTCGTCTGGACGATGAGATTCGAGCCCAGCGAATCGTGCGCGCTCACCGACTTGCGGCGCGAAAGCTCCCAGTTGCGCGCGGTGTAGCGGAACGGCTTCGAGGTGAGCGCGCCCACGGGGCAGAGGTCGATCACGTTGCCCGAAAGCTCCGAGTCCACCGTGCGCTGCACGAAGGTGAGGATCTCCGAGTGCTCGCCGCGGCCGGCCATGCCGAGCTCCATGATGCCGGCGACTTCCTGGCCGAAGCGCACGCATCGCGTGCAGTGGATGCAGCGCGTCATGTCCGTCGAGATGAGCGGGCCCAGGTTCTTGTTCACGACGACGCGCTTTTCTTCCTGGTAGCGCGAGGCGGAGGGGCCGTAGCCGACGGTCAAGTCCTGGAGCTGGCACTCGCCGCCCTGGTCGCAGATCGGGCAGTCGAGCGGATGGTTGATGAGCAGGAACTCGAGCACGCCCTTCTGCGCCTGGATCGCGGGATCCGAGTGCGTGAAGACTTTCATGCCCTCGGTCGCGGGTGTCGCGCACGCGGGCAGCGGCTTGGGCGCCTTCTCCACCTGCACGAGGCACATGCGGCAGTTGGCCGCGATGGAAAGCTTCTCGTGATAGCAGAAGGACGGCACGAAGACGCCGAGCTTGTTGGCGGCGTCCATCACGGTCTGGCCGTTTTCGATCGTGACGGGTTTGCCGTCGATCTCTAGATTGATGGGCATGTCAGTCGGCGGCCATCTGTTGACCCACGGTATTGGAGACGTGATGGCGCTCCGGGGCGCTGTAGCCGCCCGGCTTCACGTTGCAGCACTTGTTCGCGATGTGATATTCGAATTCCTCGCGGAACACTTTCACGAACGCGCGAGTCGGCATCGCGGCGGCATCGCCCAGCGCGCAGATCGTGCGTCCCTGGATGTTGTCGGCGAGGTTGAGCAGGAGGTCGAGGTCTTCCTTGCGGCCTTCGCCGTGCTCGATGCGGTTGAGGATGCGGTAGAGCCAGCCCGTGCCCTCGCGGCATGGCGTGCACTGGCCGCAGGATTCCTCGAAGTAGAAATAGGCGAGGCGCTCGGCGGCCTTCACCATGCAGGTCTCTTCGTCCATCACGATGACCGCGCCGGAACCCAGGAACGATCCCGCCTTCGCGATGGAGTCGTAGTCCATGTCCATGGCCATCATCGTCTCGGCCGTGAGCACCGGCATCGACGAGCCGCCGGGGATCACGCCCTTCAGCTTCTTGCCGCCGCGCATGCCGCCCGCCATCTCGAGGAGCTTCGCGAAAGGCGTGCCCAGCTTGATCTCGTAATTGCCCGGGCGATTCACGTGGCCGGTCACCGTGAAGATCTTGGTGCCGCCGTTGTTGGGCTTGCCCATGGAGAGGAACCAGTCGGCGCCCTGGTTCATGATGGCGGGCACCGCGGCGAACGTCTCCGTGTTGTTGATCGTCGTGGGCTTGCCGTAGAGGCCGAAGTTCGCGGGGAACGGCGGCTTGAATCGCGGCTGGCCCTTCTTGCCCTCGAGGGACTCGAGCAGCGCAGTCTCCTCGCCGCAGATGTAGGCGCCGTAGCCGTGGTGCGCGTGGAGCTCGAAATCGAAGCCGCCGCCGAGGATGTTCTTGCCGAGATATCCGGCAGCCCGTGCCTCTTCCAGCGCCTTCTCGAAGATCTCGTACTCGACCCAGATCTCGCCGTGGATGTAGTTGTACCCGACAGTCGACCCCGTCGCGAAGCCCGCGATGATCATCCCCTCGATGAGGATGTGCGGGTTGTAGCGGATGATGTCGCGGTCCTTGCAGGTGCCCGGCTCGCCCTCGTCGGAATTGCAGACGATGTA
This sequence comes from Usitatibacter sp., assembly GCA_035308545.1. GTDB lineage: Bacteria > Pseudomonadota > Gammaproteobacteria > Burkholderiales > Usitatibacteraceae > Usitatibacter. The sequence goes on along the minus strand of DATGGI010000134.1, from coordinate 9,832 downwards.
TTTCTGGCCCTGGAAGTTCTTCGGCATGAACGACCACTTGAGGCCCGTCGGGAAGCCCGCGCCGCCGCGCCCGCGCAGCGCCGATTTCTTCACCTCCGCGATCACGGCGTCCGGCGTCATCTTGTCGTTCACGATCTTGCGGACCGCCTGGTAGCCGCCGCGCGCCTCGTAGTCCTTCAAGCCCCAGTTCCTGCCGTCGAGGCCCTTCATGATGACGGCGTCGGGTCCGTAATCGAGCATGCTCATTTCAACTCCTCGACCAACTTGTCGATCTTTTCGTTGGACATGAAGCTGCACATGCGCTTGTTGTTCACGATCATCACCGGCGCGTCGGCGCAGGCGCCCATGCACTCGCCTTCCTTCACCAGGAAGCGGCCATCGGCGCTGGTCTCGTTGAAGTCCTTCACGCCGCACTTGTGCATGAGGTGCTGCGCGGCCTTCTCGGCGCCCGAGAGCGCGCAGGGAAGGTTCGTGCAGATCACGACCTTGTACTTGCTGGCGGCCTTGAGGTCGTACATGTTGTAGAACGTCGCCACCTCGTACACCCACACGGGCGGCATGCCGAGGACCTTGGCCACTTCTTCCATCAGCTCGGAGCTGATCCAGCCGTCCTGGTCCTGCGCGATGGCGAGCGCGCTCATCACGGCGCTCTGCCGCTGCTCCGGCGGATACTTCTTCGCCTCGCGTTCGATTCTCTGCAGGGATTCGCTGGTGAGGAGCCCCATCGTCATTCGCCCTTCCAGTAGTCGACGGCGCTCGACATTTCCGTGAGGTGGCGGATGCGGGAGGCGGCATCGCCGCCGAAGGCGCCCACCTTGCCGGAATCGGGATACTCGCAGACCTCCGCGGGCATCATCGTCGACACCGAGATGTACGCGAGCTCCGCCTTCGAATCGTTGATGATCTGGTGCGCCGTCTCCGGGCCGCCCACGGGACAGCAGATGAAGTCGCCCGCGCGGATCTTGCGCGTCTCCTTCCCGTAGCGCAGCAGGCCCTCGCCCCTCACGATGAAGAACATCTCCTCTTCGCCGCGATGGCTGTGGAACGGGCAGGAGGTTTTCCCCGGCGGCACCACGTCGTAGGAATAGCCGAGGTCCTTCGCGCCGATCGTCGGCCCGATGCGCACGGAATCGCTCTCGAACTTCCCGCCCACCGCGGAGTAGTGCTCGAGCTTGAGCTCGTCGATGTTGATCACGCGCTTATCTATCATCTTGATTCGTGCCTCAGCGATCGATCTCACCAAACACGATGTCCATCGTGCCGATGATGGCGACCACGTCGGCGATCATGTGCCCCTTGGCCATCTCGTCCATGGCGGCGAGGTGCGGGAAGCCCGGGGCGCGGATCTTCATGCGCCACGGCTTGTTGGCCCCGTCGCTCACGAGGAAGATGCCGAACTCGCCCTTCGGGTGCTCCACCGCGGCATACGCCTCGCCCGGGGGAACGTGCATGCCTTCGCTGAAGAGCTTGAAATGGTGGATCAGCTCTTCCATGTTTTCCTTCATCTCCACGCGCGAGGGCGGCGCCACCTTGTGGTTCGAGGTGATGACGGGGCCGGGATTCTTGCGCAGCCAATCCACGCACTGCTTGATGATCCGGTTCGACTCGCGCATCTCGTGGACGCGGACGAGGTAGCGGTCGTAGCAGTCACCGTTGGTGCCGATGGGGATGTCGAAGTCCATCTGGTCGTACGTCTCGTAGGGCTGCTTCTTGCGAAGGTCCCACGCGATGCCGGAGCCGCGAAGCATCGGGCCCGTGAAGCCGAGCGCCTGCGCGCGTTCGGGCGTGACGATGCCGATGGACACCGTGCGCTGCTTCCAGATGCGGTTGTCCGTGAGTAGCGTCTCGTAGTCGTCGACGTAGCCCGGGAAGCGCTTCGTGAAGTCCTCGATGAAGTCGAGGAGCGACCCCTGGCGGTTTTCGTTCAGCGCCCGCACGGTCTCGGCGCTGCGCACGGTCGAGGGCGCGTACCTCGGCATCCTGTCCGGGAGGTCACGGTAGACGCCGCCCGGGCGGTAGTACGCCGCGTGCATGCGCGCGCCCGACACGGCCTCGTACATGTCCATGAGGTCTTCGCGCTCGCGGAAGGCGTAGAGGAAGACGGTCATGGCGCCTACGTCGAGGGCGTGCGCGCCGATCCACATGAGGTGGTTCAGGATCCTCGTGATCTCGTCGAACATCACGCGGATGTACTGCGCGCGGATCGGAACGTCCACGCCAAGCAGCTGCTCGATCGCCATCACGTACGCGTGCTCGTTGGACATCATCGACACATAGTCGAGGCGATCCATGTAGGGCACGGTCTGCAGGTAGGTGCGCGTCTCGGCGAGCTTTTCCGTCGCGCGATGGAGCAGCCCGATGTGCGGATCCGCGCGCTGGATCACTTCGCCGTCGAGCTCCAGCACCAGGCGCAACACTCCGTGCGCAGCCGGGTGCTGCGGCCCGAAGTTCATCGTGTAGTTTCTGATCTCGGCCATGTCAGGCAGCGAATTGGAACGCAGAGGCGCGCGGAGGGTACGCAGAGGATACGCAAGAGGAAAAGCGTCGATTGCGGGCCCGGAACATCTCAGGCGTACGCGCGAAACACTCAAAGACCTGGTCTTCCTCTTGCGTATCCTCTGCGTGCACTCTGCGTGCCTCTGCGGTGAGATCGATACCCACTTTTCTCACGTAGCTCATTTCTTCCCCGAGTCGCCGTAGGCGTCTTCGCGGATCACGCGCGGCACGATCTCGCGCGGCTCGATCGTGACGGGCTGGTAGATCACGCGCCGCTGCTCCGGGTCGTAGCGCATCTCGACGTAGCCCGTGACCGGGAAGTCCTTGCGGAACGGATGCCCCATGAAGCCGTAGTCGGTGAGGAGGCGGCGCAGGTCGGGATGGCCCTTGAAGACGATGCCGTAGAGATCGAAGGCCTCGCGCTCGTACCAGTTGGCCGAGGGCCAGACGCCGATCACGGTTTCGACGGCGGGAAAATCGTCGTTCGGGCAACGCACGCGCATGCGAACGCGGCTGTTGTGCTCGATGGAAAGCAGGTTGTAGAGCACCACGAAGCGCGGTCCGTCGTGACCCTCGATGCCCTGGTAATCGATGCCGAGGAGGTCGAGGAGGATCGTGAAGCGCAACTGCGGATCGTCGCGGAGCTTCGTGCACGCGGCGACCAGGTTCTCGGCGGCCACGTCGATCGTGAGCTGGCCGCGATCGATCGCCTGGCCGGCGACGAGGCCGCCCAGCGCGGATGAAATCGACGACTGCAGGGTCTCGAGCGGGAGGAGCATCTATGGGCGCGAAATTGCGTTGGTACGCTTGATCGTATTGGTGCGCTTGATCTTGTTCTGCAGCTGGATCAAGCCGTAGAGGAGCGCTTCGGCCGTGGGCGGGCAGCCCGGAACGTAGATGTCGACGGGCACGATGCGGTCGCAGCCGCGCACGACGGAATACGAGTAGTGGTAGTAGCCGCCGCCGTTGGCACATGAGCCCATCGAGACCACCCAGCGCGGCTCGGGCATCTGGTCGTACACCTTGCGAAGCGCCGGCGCCATCTTGTTGCAGAGCGTGCCCGCCACGATCATCAGGTCCGACTGGCGCGGGCTCGGGCGGAACACGATGCCGAAGCGGTCGAGGTCGTAGCGCGCGGCGCCGGCGTGCATCATCTCCACGGCGCAGCACGCGAGCCCGAAGGTCATGGGCCAGAGCGATCCCGTGCGCGCCCAGTTGAGCACGTTGTCCACCTGCGTGACGACGAATCCCTGCTGCGATACGCCTTGCGAGAGGTCAGCCATGGATCATTCCCATTCGAGCGCGCCCTTCTTCCACTCGTAGATGAAGCCGACAACCAGGATGCCGAGGAAAATCATCATGGCGGTGTAGCCGAACCAGCCGATGTCCTGGAGCACGACCGCCCAGGGAAAGAGGAACGCGATCTCGAGGTCGAAGAGGATGAACAGGATCGCCACGAGGTAGTAGCGCACGTCGAACTTCATGCGGGCGTCTTCGAAAGCATCGAAGCCGCACTCATAGGGAGACAGCTTTTCCGGGTCCGGGTTGTGGGAACCCGACAGGCGCGCGAGCACGCCGCTCGTCACGATGGCGCCGACACCGACGGCCGTGCCGATGACCAGGAACAACAGGACTGGAAAGTAGTTAGCGAGCAAGTTGCGCGTTCCAGCTTTTGTGATTGGTGCCGTCGAAGAGACTCGAACTCTTACGCCTTTCGGCACTGCCCCCTCAAGACAGCGTGTCTACCAATTCCACCACGACGGCATTGATGCGGTTGCTCTACTTCGGGATTTCCTGCGACTTCTCCGGTGCCGCCGGCGCCGGTGCCGAGGAAGCGGGCGCCGCCGGTTTCAGTTCCTTCACTGCGGTGGAATTCTCCGGTGTCGCCGGAGCGTCCAGGTGCTGCGTGACGCCGCCCGATTTCGCGGGCGACATGAAATACGTGAGCGCGAGGCTCGTGGCGAAGAAGACCGCCGCGAGTATCGCCGTGGTGCGCGAAAGGAAGTTCGCGGCGCCCGCGGAGCCGAAGAGGCTGCCCGCCGAGCCGCTGCCGAACGCCGCGCCCATGTCGGCGCCCTTGCCGTGCTGGAGCAGCACGAGGACGACGATGCCGGCCGCCGCGAGAACATGGATTACCAGGACTACCGTTTGCATTTGCCGCTCAACCTTTCGACCGGGCGCCGGCCGCATGCCAGATCGCCACGAATTCTTCCGCCACCAGCGATGCGCCGCCGACCAGGCCGCCGTCGACATCGGGCATCGCGAACAACTCCGCGGCATTCGCCGCCTTCACGCTGCCCCCGTAGAGGATCGGGAGCTGCGCCGCCACCTTCGAATCCTTCGCCGCCACGCGGCGCCGGATGAAATCGTGCGCATCCTGCGCTTGCTGCGTCGTCGCGGTCTTGCCCGTGCCGATGGCCCACACCGGCTCGTACGCGACCACGCCGCCTTCCAACTGCCGCGCACCGCCCGCGTCGAGCAATGCGTCGACCTGCCTCGCGAGGACCGCTTCGGTGCTGCCCGCCTCGCGCTCCTGCAACGTCTCGCCCACGCAGAAGATCGGCGTGAGCCCTGCCTTCTTCGCGCGGCCGAACTTCTCGACCACGATCGCGTCCGTATCGCCGAAGAGCGTGCGCCGCTCCGAGTGCCCGACGATCACGTGGCGCGCGCCGAATTCCGCGATCATCGCGGCGGAGACGTCTCCCGTGAACGCGCCCTTTTCATGGCGGCTGCAATCCTGGGCTCCCCACGCGATCGCCGTTCCCTCGAGGAGCGCCCGGGCCTGCGCGAGATACGGGTAAGGCACGCATACCGCGCACCCTGCCGATCCGTTCCGGGGAGTCCCTCCAAGGAGCGCTTTCAGCAACGCTTCGTTGCCGGCAACACTGCCATTGAGCTTCCAGTTACCGACGACGACTTTTTGCCGCATTGCGACCCTCAAAACCTTGAGATTTTAGCAAAAAATGGCGTTGAGGTCATTTCCGACCGTCACCCCGGCGGAAGGCCGGGGCCCAATGATCGGATCCCGGGCCATCGCCGCATCCGCGGCGCCCGGGATGACGATCAGGCGACAGCCGCGGCGATCGAGTCGGCGAGTTCCTGCACGCGGGCGCGGTCCTCGCCTTCGACCATCACTCGCACCACGGGCTCCGTCCCCGAAGGGCGAAGGAGCACGCGGCCCTTGCCGGAGAGGACGGCTTCGGCCTTCGCCACGGCATCGCGGACCGATGCGGACTGGAGGTCGAGCTTGCCTGCCACCTTCACGTTGACGAGCACCTGCGGAAGCAGGTGGAGGTCGGCGGTGTATTTCGCGAGGGACTGCTTGGAGTAGACGAGCGCCGCGAGCACCTGGAGCGCCGAGATGATGGCGTCGCCCGTGGAGTGGCAATCGAGGCAGAGGATGTGGCCCGAGTTCTCGCCGCCGCACTCCCATCCGCGCTCGACGAGCATCTCGAGCACGTAGCGGTCGCCCACGTTGGCGCGCGCGAACGGGATCTTCATCTCGCTGAGGCGCCGCTCGAGGGCGAAGTTGGTCATGAGCGTGCCGACGACGCCGCCTTCGAGGCGCCCTTCCTCGTGGCGATGCTTCACGATCGCGTAGAGCAGCTGGTCGCCATCGAAGAGGGTGCCGTCGCGGTCGGCCATGGCGAGGCGGTCGCCGTCGCCATCGAACGCGATCCCGAAATCGGCCTTGTGCTCGACGACCGCCTTGCCGAGCGTCTTCGGATGCGTGGCGCCCACGCCATCGTTGATGTTGACGCCGTTGGGCGCATTACCGATCGCGATCACTTCCGCGCCCAGCTCCTGGAAGACGCGGACGCCGACGCGATAGTTGGATCCGTGCGCGCAATCGATGACGAGCTTCACGCCCCTCAGCGACGTGTTGCGAGGGAAGGTGCCTTTGCAGAATTCGATGTAGCGCCCTTCGGCGTCGTGCAGCCGTTCGGCCTTGCCGAGCTCCGACGCTTCGGCCATCTTGAGCGGCGAGTCGAGCAGCGATTCGATCTCGCTTTCCACCGCGTCGGGCAACTTCATGCCGTCGGCGGAGAAGAACTTGATGCCGTTGTCCTCGTAGGGATTGTGCGACGCGGAGATCATGACGCCCGCGGAAAGCCTCAGCGCGCGGACGAGGTAGGCCACGGCCGGCGTCGGCATCGGGCCCACCAGCACCGTATCCACGCCCGCGGCGGAGAGTCCCGACTCGAGGGCCGACTCCAGCATGTAGCCGGAAATGCGCGTGTCCTTGCCGATCAACACCGTCGGGCGCTGGCGGTGGGGCGGCGCGATGTCGGCGCGCGACAGCACCTTGCCCGCGCAATAGCCGAGCTTCAATACGAATTCGGGCGTGATGGGCGGGAACCCCACGCGGCCGCGAATGCCGTCAGTGCCGAAGAATTTCCTGCTCATCGAAGGGCGAGCCACACGTTGATTGCATCCACCGTCTCGCGCACGTCATGCACGCGCACGAGGCTCGCGCCATTCTGCACCGCGAGGAGCGCCGCGGCAACGCTTGCGGCGGCGCGGTCGTTCGCGGGACGCCCGGTGAAATCGCCCAGCATCTTCTTGCGCGAAAGGCCCGCGAGCACGCGGTAGCCGAGCGCGGCGAGCCTGGGCAACGCGTGGAGGAGCTGCTTGTTGTGCTCGACGGTCTTGCCGAAGCCGAAGCCCGGATCGAGGATGATCCGCTGGCGCTGCACGCCGGCGGCCTCGAGGGCGCGCGCGCGCGCGAGGAGGAATGCGCTCACTTCCGCGACCACGTCGTCGTATTGCGGATCTTGCTGCATCGTGGCGGGCGTGCCCTTCATGTGCATGACGACCAGATCCACGTCGTTCGCCTTCGACACGGCATCGATCGCGCCTTCCGCGCGAAAGCCGTTCACGTCGTTCACCATGGCGCAGCCCGCACCGATGGCGGCACGCATCACTTCGGGTTTGGACGTATCGACGGAGACCGCGGCGCCCCTCGCGGCGAGCGCCTCGATCACGGGCACGACGCGCTCGAGCTCCTCGTCGACCGAAACGGGGATGGATCCCGGGCGCGTGGACTCGCCGCCCACGTCGATGAAATCGGCGCCATCGTCACGGAGCTTCAATCCGTGCGCGATGGCGCGATCGGCATCGAGGAACTGGCCGCCGTCGGAAAACGAGTCGGCCGTGACGTTCACGATCCCCAGGACGAGGGGCCGTGGTCGCCCGGCAGAATCCAACAGTCCCGTCAGGCGTTCTCCACCGGCGCGGGCTGGCCTTCCGGACCGCGGCCCGGATCGGACGGCGGCTGCGGCGGCCGGATCACCGGCTTGGGCGGACGCGGCGGGCGGCCGGCCATGATGTCGGCGATCTGCTGCGAGTCGATCGTCTCCCACTCGAGCAACGCGGCAGTCATCGCCTCGACCTTGTCGCGGTTCTCCTCGAGGATCTTCTTCGCGAGCGTGTACTGCTCGTCGATGATGCGGCGGATCTCGAGGTCGACCTTCTGCATTGTCGCGTCCGACATGTTCTTGTGCGTGGTGATCGAACGGCCGATGAACACCTCGCCGTCGTTCTCGCCGTAGACCATCGGGCCCAGCGTCTCCGACATGCCGTAGCGCGTGACCATGTCGCGGGCGATGCCGGTGGCGCGCTCGAAATCGTTCGAGGCGCCCGTCGACACGTTGCCCACGAAGATCTCCTCGGCGACGCGGCCTCCGAAGAGCATCGCGATCTGCGCGAGCATCTCGTCCTTGTAGAGGCTGTGGCGGTCGGTCTCGGGCATGGCCCACGTGACGCCCAGCGCGCGGCCGCGCGGGATCACGGTCACCTTGTGCACGGGATCGCATCCCGGCAGCGTGCTTCCGATGATCGCGTGGCCCGACTCGTGGTACGCGGTCTTCTTCTTGTCCTCGGGCGTGATCACCATGGATTTGCGCGCGGCGCCCATGTAGATCTTGTCCTTGGCCTCCTCGAAATCTTCCATGTCGACGAGGCGCTTGCTGCGGCGCGCCGCGAAGAGCGCAGCCTCGTTCACGATATTCGCGAGGTCGGCGCCCGACATGCCGGGAGTTCCGCGCGCGATGATGTTCGCGTCCACGTCCGGGGCGATCGGCACCTTGCGCATGTGCACGAGCAGGATCTGCTCGCGGCCGCGGATGTCGGGCAGAGGTACCACGACCTGGCGGTCGAAGCGGCCCGGGCGCATCAGCGCCGGGTCGAGCACGTCGGGACGGTTGGTCGCGGCGATGACGATCACGCCGGAAGTCCCTTCGAAGCCGTCCATCTCGACAAGCAGCTGGTTCAGGGTCTGCTCGCGCTCGTCGTTGCCGCCGCCCAGGCCCGCGCCACGCTGGCGGCCCACGGCGTCGATCTCGTCGATGAACACGATGCAGGGAGCGTTCTTCTTCGCCTGCTCGAACATGTCGCGCACGCGCGCGGCGCCCACGCCGACGAACATCTCGACGAAGTCGGAGCCCGAGATCGAGAAGAACGGCACCTTCGCCTCGCCCGCGATGGCCCGCGCGAGCAGCGTCTTGCCCGTACCGGGCGAGCCCACCATCAGCACGCCGCGCGGGATGCGGCCGCCGAGCTTCTGGAATTTAGAGGGATCGCGGAGGAAGTCGACGAGCTCGCCCACTTCTTCCTTCGCCTCATCGACGCCCGCCACGTCGGCGAACGTCACCTGGTTCTGGTTCTCGTCGAGCATGCGCGCGCGCGATTTCCCGAACGAGAACGCGCCGCCGCGCCCGCCGCCCTGCATCTGGCGCATGAAGAAGATCCACACGCCGATCAGCAACAGCATCGGGAACCACGACACGAAAATGCTCATGAGGAGCGACTGCTCCTCGACCGGCTGCGCCTCGACAGTCACGCCGTATTTCATGAGGTCGCCGACCATCCACGGATCCTGGATGCCGGGCGTGTTGACCGTGTAGGTCTTCGCCGGGCTGTCGCGCGTGGTCGCCTTGAGCGTGCGGTTGTTGTCGAGCTTCACGCGGGCGATGTGGCCTTGCTTGGCCTCTTCCATGAAGGTCGAATAGTCGAGGGGGCTCTGGCTCGCCTGGCGGTTGCCGACCTGCATGAACACCATGGTCAGGATGATCCCGATCACGAGCCAGACCATGATGGTGCGGATTGTGTTGTTCACGAGCGCATTCCTTCGAGCAAAAAACCCTTGAAATACAGGCGGATGAATCGAGGTGGACACTTACCACATCGGGCTTCCGATGCGGATATCAACCCCGGGTCGGCGTTTCCTTGAGGTCTCGCGCGAGCAGGTACTGCTCGGCGCTTTCGTCGCGTGACGCTTCGGGCTTCCTCACGACCACTTTCGCGAACGCCCGGCGCAGCGATTTCAGGTATTCAT
>DATGGI010000133.1:0-11779 GCA_035308545.1 Usitatibacter sp. | reverse complement strand
AACGACAAGTTCACCAATATGATCCTCGACGACGGCGGCGACGCGACCCTGCTGCTGCACCTGGGCGCACGCGCGGAAAAAGACGCGTCGTGCATTTCCAAGCCCTCGGGCGAGGAAGAGACGGTGCTCTTCGCCGCCATCAAGGCGAAGCTCGCGAAGGATCCCACCTGGTACTCGACGCGCCTTGCGCACGTGAAGGGCGTGACCGAGGAGACCACAACGGGCGTGAAGCGCCTCTATCAGATGGCCAAGGACGGCATGCTCAAGTTCCCGGCCATCAACGTGAACGACTCGGTCACCAAGAGCAAGTTCGACAACCTCTATGGCTGCCGCGAGTCGCTCGTGGACGGCATCAAGCGCGCGACCGACGTGATGGTCGCGGGCAAGGTGGCTCTCGTCTGCGGCTACGGCGACGTGGGCAAGGGATCGGCGCAGGCGCTTCGCGCGCTCTCCGCGCAAGTGTGGGTGACTGAAATCGATCCCATCTGCGCGCTGCAGGCCTCGATGGAAGGCTATCGCGTCGTGACGATGGAATACGCCGCCGACAAGGCCGACATCTTCGTCTCGGCCACGGGCAACTTCCAGGTGATCACGCACGACCACATGAAGCGCATGAAGAACAACGCGATCGTGTGCAACATCGGGCACTTCGACAACGAGATCGACGTGGCCTCCCTCAAGCAATACAAGTGGGAGAACATCAAGCCGCAGGTCGACCACATTATCTTCCCCGACGGTAAGCGCATCATCCTGCTCGCCGAAGGACGCCTCGTGAACCTGGGCTGCGGCACGGGCCATCCGTCCTACGTGATGAGCTCGTCGTTCGCCAACCAGACCATCGCGCAGATCGAGCTCTTCGGAAACCCGGCGAAGTATCCGGTCGGCGTGTACGTGCTGCCGAAGCATCTCGACGAGAAGGTGGCGCGGCTCCAGCTGAAGAAGCTGGGCGCGATGCTGACCGAGCTCACCGACGCGCAGGCGCGCTACATCGGCGTGGGCAAGGACGGCCCCTACAAGCCGGATAGCTACCGGTACTGATGTCCGCCGGGGAAAAGCGCAAGTTCAGCTTCGAGTTCTACCCTCCGAAGACCCCGGAGGGTGTCTCGAAGCTGCGCGCCACGTGGAAGCAGCTCGCGCAGCTGAAGCCCGATTTCTTCTCCGTCACGTATGGAGCGGGCGGGACGACACGCGAGGGGACGCTCTCCACGGTGCTCGAGATACGCGGCGACGGCCACAACGCCGCGCCGCATATCTCGTGCGTCGCTTCCACGAGGACGGCGATCCGCGAAGTGGTCGAGCAGTACAAGGCCCACGGCATCCGGCACATCGTCGCGTTGCGGGGCGACCTTCCTTCGGGTCTCGCGATGTCCGGCGAGCTCCGCTACGCCTCGGAGCTGGTCGCGCTGATCCGCGAAGCGACGGGTGACTGGTTCCACATCGAGGTCGCCGCCTATCCGGAGTACCACCCGCAGTCGCGCAAGCCCCAGCAGGACCTCGCCGCGTTCAAGGCGAAGGTCGACGCGGGCGCGAGCTCGGCGATCACGCAGTATTTCTACAATCCCGACGCGTATTTCAACCTCGTGGACCAGGCGCGCGCGCTCGGCATCGGCATCCCGATCGTGCCCGGCGTGATGCCGATCAACAATTTCTCGCAGCTCGCGCGCTTTTCCGACGCGTGCGGCGCCGAGATCCCGCGCTGGATCCGCATGAAGCTCGAGGGCTTCGGCGACGACACGGCCTCGGTGAAGTCCTTCGGCCTGGACGTCGTGACGCAGCTCTGTGATCGCCTGCTCGCGGGCGGCGCACCGGGACTGCACTTCTACACCATGAACATGGCCGGCCCCACCTCGACGATCTGGCAGCGGCTGGGGCTGTAGCGCGGCGGAAGTACAATCGCGGCATCACGAGAGCGAGGGAGCCGCGCCTTGACCGAGACCGAAGCACCGCCCAGCGAAGCCGTACCGCAACAGGCCCAGCTCGCCGCGCGCATCCGTGAATTGCCGACCCGCGAGGCTGCGGCGCTCATCGAGAGGGTCGTTCCTGCCCAGGCGATAGAAGCGCTCTCGCAGTTGAATCCCGCGATCGTGCAGTCGATCCTCGCCGAGATCGAGCCGGGCGCGCGCAGCCTGCTCGCCGCCTCCGCGCCGCCCGAGGTCGCGGCCCAGTGGAGGCGCAACACCGAATATCCCGACGACACGATCGGCCGCCTCATGGAGGCGCCGATCTCGGTGTTCCGTCCCGACATGACGGTGGGCGAGGCGATCGACGCGCTGCGCCCGGTGGTGCGCACGCTCTTCGTGACCTACGTGTACGTGGTCGATACGGAGGGGCGGCTCCTCGGGCTGGTCACCATGCGCGACCTGCTCTTCAACGACAGCGGCGCGCGCCTCTCGGAGGTCATGCTCCCGGACCCGTTCGCGCTCCCGCCGGATCTTCCGGTGCCCGATGCGATGAAGCTCACGCTCAACCGCCACTACCCGCAATACCCGGTCACGGAACGGGATGGGCGCCTCGTGGGCCTCGTGCGCGGCGCATCGCTCTTCGAGCTCGAGGCGTTCGAGATCACCGCGCAGGCGGGCTCGATGGTGGGCGTGGAAAAAGGCGAGCGAATCGCGACACCCCTCAAGCAGAGCTTCAGGTTCCGCAATCCATGGCTGCTCGTGAACCTCCTCACGGCGCTCGTCGCGGGCAGCGTCGTCGCGATGTTCCAGGGAACGATCGACCGCCTCGTGATCCTCGCCACGTTCCTGCCGGTGCTCTCGAGCCAGGCGGCGAACACGGGCTGCCAGGCGCTCGCGGTCACGGTTCGCGGCATCACGCTCGGGGACGTGAAGGATGGCCACGGCAGCGAGCTCACCTGGAAGGAAGGATTGCTCGGCCTCGCCAATGGGGCGGTGACCGGCGTGCTCTGCGGCATCGCGATGTACCTGTACGCGGCCTCGCAGGGCTCGCCGCACGCCCCGATGCTGGGATTCGTCATCGCCGCCGCCATGGTGGGCAGCTGCTGCGTGAGCGGCATCGCGGGCGCGCTGGTGCCGCTCGCGTTGAAGCGCTTCGGCGCGGATCCGGCGACCGCATCCAGCATCATCGTCACGACGGCGACCGACGTCTCGAGCATGGGCCTCATGCTCGCGCTCGCCACGATGCTCATCCACTGAAGGAGATATCATGTCGCGCATGACTCTCCGCCTCGCAACCTTGTTCCTCGGGCTGTTCCTCGCGTCCGGCGCATGGGCGCAGGAGCAGGCATTCACCAATCGTTCCACGGAGCTGAAGGACATCGGCTCTCCGTCGGGCAAGACGCTCGCGTCCCTTCCGGGCGACACGCCGGTGAAAGTCATCGCGCGCTCCGGAGCGTGGACGAAGGTCGAAGCCAATGGCCAGCACGGATACGTGAACGTGTTCCATCTGCGCTTCCCGGCGACCGTGGAGAAGTCTTCGTCGTCGTCGAATCCGTTGTCGGGGATCACCGGATTCTTCGGCGGGGGCCGCGATCAACCGAAGACCACGATCGCGACGACCGGCATCCGGGGCCTTTCGCCCGAAGACCTGAAGAATGCGTCGCCGGATCCGGCCGCGCTCGCCAAGGCGCAGGGCTACCGGTCCGACAAGGGATCGGCGGAACGCTTCGCGAAGGACGGGAAGCTCGCGACGGTGTCGGTCGACTACTCGGAAGGAGGCCGTCGATGAAACGGATTCTCTTCGCCACGTTGCTCTTCGCATGCGCGAGCGCGAACGCGCAGTTCGACTTCGGCCGCGCGCTCGACCTCGGCAAGAAGGTGATGCAGGCGCAGGAAGGCATGAAGGATCTCACGCAGGACGAGGAGATCGCGCTGGGCGAGCAGCTCACCGCAGGCTTCCTCGGCGCCTCTCCGCTGCACCCGGACGCGAACCTGCAGCGCTACGTGAACCGCGTGGGCAAGTGGCTCGCGCTGCACAGCGGACGCCCGGACCTGCCGTGGACCTTCGCCGTCATCGATACCGAGACCATCAATGCGTTCGCGATGCCCGGCGGCAACGTGATCATCTCCAGCGGGCTGCTGAAGCGCCTGTCGAGCGAATCGGAGCTTGCCGGAGTCCTCGCGCACGAGATCGCGCATGTCGTGAAGAAGCACCAGGTGCAGGCGATCCAGTCCGCGGCGAAGGGCGATCTCGCGGCTTCGATCGGCAAGGACCTCGCGGGCGACGCGATCGCGCGCCGCGGTGGCGGGGCGCTCGCGCAGGGGGCGAAGACCTGGGCTTCGGGAATGGCGGCGGACCTGCTGAAGGACGGCTTCTTCCTGCGGCCCCTCGATCGCTCGATGGAATACGAGGCCGACCAGCTCGGTGTCGTGATCGCGACGCGCGCGGGCTACGATCCTTACGGCCTGGTGGGCGCGCTCGAGATGCTCGCGCAGTACAAGGGCGGCGGCGACGCGGCATCGGTCTTCAGCACGCATCCGCCCGCGCCCGACCGCCTCGGCGAGCTCGAGAAATTCCTGCCCACCGTCGAGCGCTACTCGGGACAGCCGCAGCTCGAAGGACGATTCAAGCAGGTCGTCGGGAACGCGAAGTAGTCGTCATTCCCGCGATAGTTGTCACGGGGGTGACTAAACCGCCGCGATCTTTTTCCGGGCGTGCTGCGCATCCGCCGCGTGCAGCGCGGCGTACGCGCCGTGCGCCGCGGCCTCCGCTTCGCCGACCTTGATCGGCAGTCCCATGTCCATGAGCACCGAGCCCAGCGCCGACAGGCACAGCATCACGTTGTCGGGGCGGCACGAGTAGCCCATCAGGCCGAAGCGCCAGATCTTGCCCTTGAGCGGCCCGAGCCCGGCGCCGATCTCGAGCGAGAACTCGTTCAGCAGCGTCTTGCGCACCGTCTCTTCGTTCACGCCTTCGGGACAGGTCACCGCGTTCATCTGCGGCAGGCGGTACGCTTCTTCCACCACGAACCTGAGCCCCATCGCCTCGAGCCCGGCCTTGAGCGCGAGGTGGTGGCGGCGGTGGCGTGCCCACGAATTGTCGAGGCCTTCTTCCTTGATGAGCAGCAGCGCTTCGTGAAGCGCGAAGAGCGAATTGGTCGGCGCCGTGTGATGGTAGGTGCGTGCCTGCGCGCCCCAGTAGCTCGCGAGCAGGTTCATGTCCATGAACCAGCTGTGAACCTTGTCCTTGCGGTTCCTCACGTAGTCGACCGCGCGCTCGGAGAACGACACGGGCGAAAGGCCCGGCGTGCACGACAGGCACTTCTGGCTCGCGGAATACACGGCGTCGATGCCCCAATCGTCCACGCGCACGGGCGTGCCGCCCAGCGACGTCACGCAGTCCATGATCACCATCGCGCCGTGCTTCTTCGCGATCGCCGCGATCGCCTTCGCGTCGGACTGCGCGCCCGTCGACGTCTCCGCATGGATGAACCCGAGCAGCTTCGCATCGGGATTCTTGCGGAAGGCGTCCTCGACCTTCTGCGGGTCGACGGGTCTGCCCCACTCGTCGTCGATCACGACGGGCACGCCACCGCAGCGCTCGACGTTCTCGAGCATCCGTCCCCCGAACACGCCGTTGCGGCACACGATCACCTTCGTGCCGGGCGCGACGAGGTTCACGAAGCAGTATTCCATCCCCACCGAGCCCGGTCCGGAAACGGGAAACGTGAGCGCGTTGTCCGTCTGGTACACGTAGCGCAGCAGCGCCTTCAGCTCCTCCATCATCTCCACGAAGACGGGATCGAGGTAGCCGATGGCCGGCTGGCTCATCGTCGTGAGCACGCGCGGATGGATCTCCGTGGGACCGGGGCCCATGAGCGTGCGCTGCGGCGGGTGGAACGACGTGATCTTCTTGGTGGCGTTGATTTGCTTGAGCGTCATGAGGTCTTCCGGAAATGGATGAGCGTGGGTTCGGGCTCTCCGGTCGCCTCGATGTTTGCGAAGTCGAACAGGGAACGGTCCAGCAGGTGCGACGGCGCGACATTGGTGAGCGCGCCGAAGATGGTTTCCATGCGGCCGGGATGCTTCTTCTCCCAGTCGCGCAGCATCGCCTTCACCTGCTTCCTCTGCAGCTGCTCCTGGGAGCCGCACAGGTCGCAGGGAATGATCGGAAAGGCGCGAAGCTCCGCATAGGCTTCGAGATCCGGTTCCTCGACGTAGGCCATCGGGCGGATCACGACGTGCTTGCCGTCGTCGGAAACGAGCTTGGGCGGCATCGCCTTCAGCTTTCCGCCGTGGAAGAGATTGAGGAAGAACGTCTCGAGGATGTCGTCGCGGTGGTGGCCGAGCGCGATCTTCGTGGCGCCCACCTCGCTCGCCACGCGATAGAGCACGCCGCGGCGCAGCCGCGAGCACAGGCCGCACATCGTCTTGCCCTCGGGAATCACGCGCTTCACGACGCTGTAGGTGTCCTGCACCTCGATGCGGTAAGGCACGCCCAGCGATTCGAGGTAGTCCGGAAGCACGCGCTCGGGGAATCCGGGATGGCGCTGGTCGAGGTTCACCGCGATGAGCTCGAAGGGCACCGGCGACTTCTCGCGAAGCCGCATCAGCACGTCGAGCATCGCGTAACTGTCCTTGCCGCCCGAGAGGCACACCATGACCTTGTCGCCGGCCTCGATCATCGAGTAGTCGCCGATGGCCTGGCCCACGAGGCGGCGCAGGCGTTTCGCGAGCTTGGCGCCCTCGAAGTCGGCCTTGCGCGTGTCGTTGGCGGCGTTCGTCATGGTCAGGCATTTTACAGGTGCGTGCTATATTTCCGCGACCTCCCGATGCCGCTCTCCGCCGAAACCGCCCTTCCGCCACCCTCGCCCGAAGCCGCGGCGCATTCGCAGCAGCTCGCCGAACATATCGCCGCGGCCATCGCCAACGAGGGCGACTGGGTGCCGTTTTCCCGGTACATGGAGCTCGCGCTCTATGCGCCCGGCCTGGGCTACTACGCGGCGGGGGCCCGCAAGTTCGGCGAGGAGGGCGACTTCGTCACGTCACCCGAGATCTCGCCCATGTTCGCGCGCTGCTTCGCGATGCAGGCGGGGCAGGTGCTCACGTACATCGGCGGCGGCGACATCCTCGAGCTCGGTCCCGGGTCCGGAATCTTCGCGGCGGATCTTTTCGCCGCGTTGAAGGAGCAGGGCACGGTCCCCGACCGCTACCTGCTGCTCGAGGTGAGCCCCGACCTGCGACAGCGCCAGCGCGAGCTCCTCGAGAAGCGCCACCCCGGCGACATCGGCCGCTTCACGTGGATCGATGCGTTGCCGGAGAAGATCCGCGGCGTCGTGATCGCCAACGAAGTGCTCGACGTGGTGCCGTGCTCCATCGTGCACCGCGAGGGCGGCGAGATTCGCGAGAGCGGTGTGATCGTCACGGAAGCGGGATTCGCGTTCGAGGATTCCAACCTGCGGGAGGGCGAGCTCGCGCGCCGCGCGGCCACCGTGATGCCGCCCGGTGACTACGCCTACCTCACGGAAATCAACTTCGCCGCCGAAGCCCTGGTGCGCACGATCGCGCAATCGCTCGAAGCGGGGCTCGCGCTCTTCGTCGACTACGGATTCGCCGAGGCCGAGTACTACCACCCGCAACGCTCCATGGGCACGGTGCGCTGCCATTACCGCCATCGCTTCCACGGCGATCCGTTCTTCATGCCGGGGTTGCAGGACATCACGGCGCACGTGGACTTCAGCGCCATGGCGCGGGCGGCCGAGCAGGGCGGATGCGAAGTGATCGGCTATACGACACAGGCCTACTTCCTCATCTCGTGCGGCCTCGCCGTGCTCGTGTCCGCGGGCGATCCCACGATGACGCTCTCGCGCCTCAAGGGCACGAGCGCCGTGCACCGCCTCATCGGGCCGTCCGAGATGGGCGAGCTCTTCAAGGTGCTGGGATTCGCGAAGGGCCTCGAGGGACCGATCCTCGGCTTCCAGTCCGCGCGCCACCTGCCGCTCACCCGGGACGCTACTCCCGGCGAGGAATCGTAAGCCCCTTCTGCACCGCGGGTCGCGCGCCGAACGCTTCCAGCACGCGTTTCACGTTCGCGTAGCTGTCGAACTCGACCAGCTCGCCCGCGCCGTAGAAGCCCACGAGGTTGCGTACCCACGGGAAGGTCGCGATGTCCGCGATCGTGTATTCGTTGCCCATGATCCACTCGCGGCCTTCGAGCCGCGCGTCGAGCACCGCGAGGAGCCGTTTCGCTTCGGCGACGTAACGATCGCGCGGCCGCTTGTCCTCGTAGTCCTTGCCCCCGAACTTCACGAAGAATCCCACCTGCCCGAACATCGGTCCGATCCCGCCCATCTGGAACATGAGCCATTGAAGCGTCTCGTAGCGCGCCGCGGGATCCTTCGGGACGAGCTTGCCGGACTTGTCGGCGAGGTACGCGAGGATCGCGCCGGACTCGAAGAGCGGCAGCGGTTTTCCGCCGGGACCGTTGGGATCGATGATCGCGGGAATCTTGTTGTTCGGATTCAACGAAAGGAATTCGGGCGACAGCTGGTCGTTCTTGCCGAAGTCGACCAGGTGCGGCTCGTACGCAAGCCCCATCTCCTCGAGCGCGATCGAGACCTTCACGCCGTTGGGCGTGGGCAGCGAGTAGAGCTGGATGCGGTCCGGATGCGCGGGCGGCCACTTGCGGGTGATCGGAAAGTCGGCCGGGAACATGGCCTCAATCGCCTTTCCACGCAAGCTTGTGTGTTGGGCGGCTGGTCGCCGGAATGGCCTCGACGCTCTGCTCCACGCGGAAGGCTTGCAGCAATTCCTTCAGCCTTTCCGCCTGTTCCTTGAGTGTCATCGACGCGGCGGCGGACTCTTCGAACATCGCGGAGTTCTGGTGCGTCATCGAATCGAGCCGCTGGAACTCGCGATTGATCACGGTGAGCTTGGCGCTTTGCTCCGAGGTCGCCGAGCTGATTTCCGAGATCGTGCCGGAAACGCGCAGCACCGAGGCCACCACTTCCTCCATGGTCTTTCCGGCATTCGACACCATCTCCAATCCGGTATCGGCGCGATTCACCGATTCGGTGATCAGCTCCTTGATCTCCTTGGCGGCCTGCGCGCTGCGTTGGGCGAGGCTTCGCACCTCGGCGGCGACGACGGCGAACCCGCGCCCCTGCTCGCCGGCACGCGCGGATTCCACGGCGGCATTCAACGCGAGGATGTTGGTCTGGAAGGCGATGCCGTCGATGACCGCGATGATGTCGCGAATGCGTTTCGAGCTGGCGTTGATGCCGTCCATCGTGGCGACGACACCGGAGACGACCTCCCCGCCGCGAATCGCGACAGCGGAGGCATCGTTGGCCTCCTTGCCGGCCTGCATGGCGCCCTTGGCGCTCGAGCCGACCGTATCGGTGAGGTGCTGCAACGCGGACGACGACTGTTGCAAGCTGTGCGCGGTGGATTCCGTGCGATTCTGCAGGTCCTCGTTTCCGCTCGCGATCTCGCGGCTCGCGTTGCGCATCGACTCGGCCGCTTGCGCCACTTCGTGCAGCACCCGCTCGAGGGAAGCGCGCATGGTGTCGACCACGCCGAGGATGCTGTCCTTGTCCGGCCGCTCGTCGTCGGACTTCCAATGCTCGGAGGTGAGGTCTCCACCGGCCACGCGCTGGATCTTCTTGATGACGACCTCGGGCTCGCCGCCGAGGGACTTCACCAGCTGGCGAACGGAAAGCAGCAACGCGATGAGCACCGCGATGCCCGCGAGCAGGCTCAGGGCCAGCAGCGGCTTGGCGCTCGCGTAGAAGCGCGCATTGGCTTCGGCGTCGCTCAATCCGTTGCCGACGATCCATTTCCAGCGGGGCGATTGCACCGCGACGGACACGATCGTCGCGCGCACGTTCCTCTTCTCGTCGTAGGAGTCCCACGTGTACGTGGTGAGCTTGCCGCCGGACTTGTCCAGCGCGGCCAGGGCGAGCTTGCCGACGCTCTGGCCCTTGTCGTCCTTGAAATCGTTGAAGCTCGTGCCGTGCAGCTGGGGATCGAGGGGTGCCGCGACGAAATTCAGGTTCTCGTCCACGGCGAAGCAATACTCGGTGGAGTGGTACTTGTTCCCGCGGAGGATTTCCGTGGCGATCTTCTTCGCCTGCTCCTCGGAGAGCGCTCCGCTCGCCGCGAGATTCTCCATGGTTGTGATCGTCGATGCGGCGCTCAGCATCAACTGCTTCACGCGCGCTTCGTTGTCGATGTTCGCGGCCTGCTTCAGCGCGAAAAGGCCGATCAGCGCGATGGCGACGCACGCGGAAAAGACGAATGCCGTCAGTATCCAGGCTTTGTGTCTGAGCTTCATCGCCACGTCCGCTCCCCTGCGGTATGGTTGTACCAAGGTAGCAGAGACAGGGAAAAAGGGGGAGGAACGATTGCATCGCAGACGCTTTCTTGAAGTTACGGGTGCAACCGCGGCACTGGTCTTGTCGTCATGCAGTGGTGGCGGAGGAAGTGGTAATACGACGCCTTCGCAAGCTCCGCCGCCGGTGACCTCCGGTGGAGGGCCATCCGAGGCCGATTGGCAAGGGCTGGCGAGCAGCCTGGCGGGAAATCTCATACGGCCTTCCGACGCGGCGTACTCACAGGCGCGGCTCGTCTTCAACAGCAAGTTCGACACGATCAATCCGCAGGCGGTGGCGCGCTGCGCCAATCCCAACGACGTGGCCGCCGTGTTGGCCTTCGTGCAGAAGCATTCGCTCGCCGTCACGCCGCGCAGCGGCGGGCACAACTTCGCGGGCAACTCGACCACGACGGGCGTGGTGATCGATGTCGGTCCGATGAATTCGATCCAGGTCGGCAGCGACGGCACGGCAACGATCGGCGCCGGCGCGAGACTCGCCGATGTCTACGACCAGCTCATCGCGCGCGGCGTCGCGATTCCTTCCGGAACTTGCCTCAGCGTGGGTATTGCCGGAATCACGCAGGGCGGCGGCATCGGGCTGGTGGACCGGATGTACGGACTCACGTGCGACAACCTGCTCGCCGCGCAAGTGGTCACGGCCGACGGCAGGATCCTTTCATGCGACTCGGCGACCGAGCCGGACCTGTTCTGGGCGCTGCGGGGCGGAGGCGGGGGCAATTTCGGCGTCGTGACCTCGTTCACGTTCAAGACGCACGCCACGCAGGACCTCACCAATTTTTCCGCGACGTTCAACTTCCCGGATGCGGCCAAGGTGGTGGCCGCATGGCAGGAGTGGCAGCGCGCGGTGCCGGACGGCATCTGGTCCTATCTCATCTTCACGTTCTTCAATCCGGGAGCGCCGCCCAGCGTGACGCTATCGGGCGTTTGCGTCGGAAGCCCCGCGGACCTCACGCCCTATTGGAACCAGCTCCTGGCGGCGACCGCGTCGCCCGCGGCCACGAATGTCGCAGTGTTTTCCTATCGCGACACGATGATGGCGTTCTGCGCCGGAAGGACGGTCTCGCAATGTCACCTGGTGGGGCAGACGCCGGATGCGCAGATCCAGCGCGCCGCGTTCTTCTCGAGCTCGGATCTCTATGACGCCGCATTGCCCCCCGAAGGCATCCAGGCGCTCTTGAGCGCCATGACCAGCGCGCAGGCTTCCGGGATCGCCGGGCAGATCCTTCTCGATGCGATGGGCGGAGCGCTGGGGCGGGTCGCGCCGGACGCCACGGCCTACCCGCATCGCGGCGCGTGGTTCAGCGCGGAGTACTACGCGGATGGAGCGAGCTCCGCGGCCGCCGCGTGGTCCCATGGCATGCGCTCCACGATGAAGCCCTGGACCAGCGGGCGGGCCTACGTGAACTACATGGACCCCCTGATCACCGATTCGACGGTCTACTACGGCGCCAACTATTCGCGTCTCGTGCAGGTGAAGGCGAAG
>DATGGI010000132.1:0-10987 GCA_035308545.1 Usitatibacter sp. | reverse complement strand
GCTCGCCGACATGTTCTGGGGCGACCGCTACGGAATCCTCGTCGATCCCTTCGGCCACGAGTGGTCGATCGCCACGCAGAAGCGCGCCGTCACCCCGAAGGAGATGATGGAGGGAATGAAGAAGATGAAGTAGCCGGCCCGGCGCCTAGCGGCGCTCGATGAGCCGCGTGCCCACGCGCACGATCGAATCGATCACGGGCACCAGCTCCTTGCCGAGCACGGAGAGCGAATACTCGACGGAGGGGGGCGAGGTCGGGACGACATCGCGCTCCACGACGCCTTTCTCCTCGAGCTCCCTCAGGCGCGCCGTCAGCATCTTCGGCGAGATTCCCGAGATGTCGCGCGAGAGCTCGCCGAAGCGCCGGGGCCCTCCAGACAGCTGCCACACCACGTTCGTGGTCCACGCTCCTCCGAGCAGCGCCATGCACGCGCCCATGGGGCAGCCCTTCGGGGGCGGCGGCGCCTTGCTCTTCCTCATCTTCAGGGCCATGGGCCGGTTACCGGATGGTGAGTCGAATATTGGTGTAACAATAGCATAGGTACTATACAAACGTAACTGGAGTTTGGTAGCCTCGCTCCTCCACTCAAGCGAGGACACCATGAAGCTTTACTACGCACCCGGAGCCTGCTCCCTTTCGCCGCACATCGTCGCCCGCGAGGCGGGTGTCGACCTGCAGCTCGACAAGGTCACCGACAAGAAGACCGCGGAAGGCGGGGATTTCTTCGCGGTGAACCCGAAGGGTTACGTCCCCACGCTGGAAGTCGCGCCGGGCGAGGTGCTCACCGAGGGGCCCGCGATCGTGCAATACATCGCCGACCAGAAACCCTCCGCCAACCTCGTGCCCCCGCCGGGCAGCATGCAGCGCTACCGGCAGCAGGAGATGCTGGGCTACATCAACTCGGAGATTCACAAGACGTACAGCCCGCTCTTCAGCGCCACGACCCCGCCCCAGACCGTCGAGGAGCGCAAGACCTACCTCAAGAAGCGCTACCGGTTCATCGAGGACAAGCTGAAGGGCCACGACTACCTCTTCGGCGACCACTTCACCGCGGCGGATGCCTATCTCTTCACGGTGACCAACTGGGCGCACCACGTGAAGCTCGACCTGTCCGATTTCCCGAACCTGCTCGCGTTCCAGAAACGCGTCGCCGCGCGGCCCGCGGTGAAGCAGGCGATGAAGGAGGAAGGCCTGATCGCCTAGGGCTTGTCCTGGTTGCGCCAGTGCTCGGCCTCGGCCCGGCGATGCTGGGCGAGGCTCGCGCGCATGTCGTCGAGCTTGCGATGCAGCTGCTGGATCGCGAACTCGGCCTTGATGTTCACCTGGTAGTCCTGGTCGGCTTGCAGCCGGTCCTTCGCCGCCTGCCGGTTCTGGCTCATCATGATCACCGGCGCCTGGAGCGCGGCGAGGCACGACAGGATCAGGTTGAGGAAGATGTAGGGAAAGGGATCCGGCGGCTGCGTGAGGAGCCACGTCGTGTTCACGGCCATCCATATGGCGAGGAAGACGCCGAAGGCGATGATGAAGGTCCACGACCCGCCGAACTTCGCGACCATGTCGGCGATGTGTTCGCCCACGGTCATCTTCTCGTCGGCGATCTCATTCACGTTGCGGATCTTCAGGCGCGAGAGCATCTCGTCGGTGCTGCGCAGGCGCTCGATGATCACGGCCATGAACTGCTTGGCCGCCGGGGGATGGTTCTCCACGAGCTCCGCCACCGCCGAGAGCGGTACCGTGATCACGCGCGTGTGGCCCGAGGCGCGCGCCGTCGCGGTGCGGGGCTGGTTGTCGAAGATGCCCAGCTCGCCGAACACGGTCCCCGATTCGAACGTGGCGACGATGAGGTCGTCGACGACCGCGGGCAGCACGATGTCGACCGCGCCATCCTCGATGATGTAGAGGTACTTGGGGATGTCGCCCTGGCGGAAGATTGGCGCGCCGTCCGCGTAGTCGATCCGCGCGGTGGCCTTGTGCAGGGGCTCGAGGAACGAGGCCGGTACATTGCGGAAAATCGGGAGCGAGTGAAGCGGGAAAGCCTCTTCCATGGGTCCCCTCCGGGGGAATCTTTGCACGATCTTATCCCGGAGGGGCCGGGGAGTGAAAACTTGTCGGATTCGTCCGACAGCGCAAACCTTCGCGAAGCTGACTCGAGTCACCAGCCGTTACGCAATTTCACGAAAGCGAGTTATTCCGTACCCCCAGTCGCAAGATTGATACTGGGATTCCGAGTCTGATCGCGGCGCAGGTATTACGATCCCCCCCTAAAGGGGGGTTCACCATGATGAAGCGCATCGCGTTGTTCTGCGCCGGCCTTACATTTGCCGCGCAGGTATCCGCCCAGTCCACCGACATCCAAAAGATGGAACGCGTGGAAGTCACGGGCTCATCCATCAAGCGCATCGACGGCGAGCAGGCCCTGCCGGTCACGATCCTCAAGCGCGAAGACATCGATCGCATCGGGGCGACGACCACCGAAGAGCTGCTGAAGAACATCACGGCGATCACGAGCGCCGGCAGCGTCACGGTCTCGCAAGCCAACGGAACGGTGACCACCTCCCAGGCGAACGTATCGCTGCGCGCCCTGGGCGCCACGCGCACCCTCATCCTCGTGAACGGCCGCCGCGTCACGGTGTTCGGCGGAACCACGGTGATCGCGGTAGACGTGAACAGCATTCCCCTCGCGGCGATCGAGCGCGTCGAGGTGCTCAAGGACGGCGCTTCGTCGCTGTACGGCTCCGATGCGATCGCGGGCGTGATCAACTTCATCCTGCGCAAGGACTACACCGGCGGCGAGGTGAACCTGGGATACGGCTCGCCCACCCGCTCGGGCGGCGGGCAAAGCTACAACGCCTCGGCCTACATGGGCTACGGCACCCTCGAGAAGGACCGCTTCAACGTGAACTTCGGGGGCGGCTACGAGCATACGGACCGCATCCAGGGTTCGTCGCGCGACTTCGCGCACCAGATCAACGTCGCGCAGAACAACGACCTCACGTCGACGATCGCCTTTCCGGGCAACATCCTCTCGGGTCCGACCTTCGCCCGACTTTCGAGCCCGGCGTTCGCCAACGGTTGCGGCCCGAACAGCCTCATCTCGCCGTTCTTCCTCACCAACGCCAACTCGGGGCAGGCGTGCCGCTTCGAGAACAGCCCGTACCTGTCCGTGTTGCCGGAGTTCGAGCGTTACTACGCGCTCGCCAATGCGAACTTCCAGCTGAATGCGAACCTGGTCGCCTATGGCGAGTTCGGCTACACGCACACGGCCAATACGTACAACACGCAGCCGGTTCCGCTCTCGGAAGCGACGGCGCTGCCTGCGACCAACCCCTACATCGCCTACATCAACAACCTCATCAATACGCAATACCCGACGCTGCCGTCGGGGCTGCGCCGCTTCGCCACGGCCGGCGACACGCTGATGCTGCTGCCGACCACGAGCCCGTACTATCCGACGGCCTATGTGGCGTCGCTCGGCCTGCCGACCAACCAGCCCATCGCGTTCCGGTACCGCGACTTCGCGGACGGGCTGCGCGAGACGCGGGACATCGGCGAGTCCACGCGCTTCCTGGTCGGCCTGAAGGGTTCGCTCGGGACGTGGGACTTCGATTCCGCATTCCTCTACACGCAAAGCAAGGCCGAGTCCGATCTCCTCGCGGGCTACGCGTCGTACTCGCGGACGCTGCCGATCATCGATAGCGGCGTCGTGAACCCGTTCGGTCCGACGACGGATCCGGCGGTGCTCGCGCAACTGCAGGCGGCGCAGTACCACGGCGCCATCTACACGTCGCAGACGTCGAGCACCGGCGTCGACTTCCGCACAACGAAAGACATCCTCGAGATGAGGAGCGGTCCGCTCAGCGTGGCGGCCGGCGGCGAATACCGCCAGGAGAAATACAGCTTCAGCCCCTCGACTGGCTACGAGATCGGTGATGTCGCCGGATTCGGCGGCAACATCCTTCCCGTGGACAAGAGCCGCAACGTCTTCTCCGTGTACGGCGAGGCCGCGGTGCCGATCACCAAGACGCTGGAGGCCGACCTCGGCGTCCGCTACGACGACTACCAGACCGTCGGCAACACGACGAATCCGAAGCTGTCGCTGCGCTGGGTGGCGACCCCGGAGCTCCTGTTCCGCGGCTCCTACGGCACGGGCTTCCGCGCGCCGTCGCTCACGGACCTCTATACGCCGCAGGCCTCGAGCGTCACGGCCAACAACTCGCGTGATTTCCTGCGCTGCCCGAACCTCGCGACCGGCTCGCCGACGGACTGCGGCAACCAGTTCCCGACGCTCACCGGCGGCAACCCCAACCTGGAACCCGAGAAATCGAAGTCGGGCACCTTCGGGATCGTGTTCGAGCCGATGCGCGAGCTTTCGATCGGCTGGGACTGGTACTCGATCCTGCTGAAGGATTCGATCGTGATCGGTGGCCTCAACTCCGCGACGATCCTCGCCTCGGCGGCGAACGAGACCCAGTTCGCGAGCTTCATCATCCGCGGCGCGCCCGATGGAAATCCCTCGGGACTGGGCCCGATCGTGAGCGTGATCCAGACGACGTCGAACCTCTTCAAGGTGAAGGTGCAGGGCTGGGACATGGACGTCGCCTTCCGCCCCAACATCGGAGCGGGACAGCGCCTCACGATGCGCCTCGACGGCTCGTACGTGCAGCAGTTCAAGCGCCAGAACTTCGACGGCAGCTACTCGAACCAGGCCGATACGGCGCTCGTCGCGGCCGGCGGCATCATCCCGAAGTGGCGCCACGTGGCCTCGATCACGTATGACCGCGGCCCGTGGGAAGCGAGCGTCACCCAGAACTTCCAGGACAGCTACCACGACGTCCCGGCCAACATCACGGGCACGCCCCGCACGGTCGGCGTGTACGAGACGTGGGACATGCAGGCCCGTTACCTCGGCCTCAAGAGCTGGCAGTTCACGGTGGGCGCCAAGAACTTCACGGACAAGAATCCGCCGTACACGAACGAGGGCGGCCAATTCGCGGCCGGTTACGACATCACCTACTCGGACGTGCGGGGCCGCTTCATCTACGGCTCGGTGAAATACACCTTCAAGTAGCGCTAGCGCGCAGGGACGAACAAGGCCTTCGTGGCGGAGGCCTTGAAGTCCAGGTCGTGCCAAAGGCTCTCGGGCCGGCGCTCGAATAGCGATCGCGCGTCCGCGTCGAGCCGGTGCCAGTCGCCGCGGGAGACCTCGCCCTCGAGCTGGCCCGGCGCCCACCCGGCATAGCCGATGAAGATGCGTAAATTCTCCGTGGGCTTGTCGCGGCCGAGGAGGGTGCGCAGGAGGTCGTTGTCGGAGCTGATGTAGACGCCCTTCATGATCTCGAGCGCGTCTTCGGGCGCCTTGTCGGCACGGAACACGAACGACACCGATTGGAGCGACACGGGGCCGCCGAAGAACACGCGGTCGTCGAGGTTGGCGAGCTTGGGCAGGTCCGGGAAGAGCTTCGAAAGCGGAATGCGCGTGGGTTTGTTCACGATGATGCCCAGCGAGCCTTCGCCCTCGGACGGGGTCATCAGCACGACGGAATTGCCGAAGTTGGGATCCGGGAGCCCGTCGCGCGCGACGAGGAACGTCGCAGGCTCGTCCGCGAAGCACGGTGCGAGCGCACCGGCCGCGGCGAGAACGAGCGCGAACAGGATCCGTCCCATGGCCAGCCTTTCCGAAAAAATCCTAACACAGCCCGGCCGCCGATTCGCGGCATAATCCCTGCGTTGCGAGGAGGAATACTCGTGGGCAAGGCGCGGCTCGAGGCGTTCAGCGACGGCGTGATCGCCGTGATCATCACGATCATGGTGCTGGAGTTGAAGGTTCCCCACGGCACGGACCTGCAAGCGCTCGCGCCCATGGTCCCGGTCCTGCTCACGTACGCGCTCTCGTTCGTCTTCGTCGGGATCTACTGGAACAACCACCATCACCTGATGCACGCCGTGCAGAAAGTGGACGGCTCGATCCTCTGGGCCAACCTCCACCTGCTCTTCTGGCTCTCGCTCGTGCCGTTCGTGACGGGATGGATGGACGAGAACCACTTCGAGTCGGTGCCCGTCGCGGCCTACGGCGTGGTGCTCCTTTCTTCGGGCGTCGCGTACTACCTGCTGGCGCATTGCCTGGGCCAGCTCCATGGCCGCGACTCGGAGATCGCGAAGCGGCTGGGAAGCGATTTCAAGGGCAGGATCTCGATCGTGATCTATGCGGTCGCGATCGGCCTCGCGTTCGTGCAGCCGTGGATGTCCTGCGTGCTCTACATCGCCGTGGCGGTGATGTGGTTCGTTCCCGACCGGCGCTTCGAGAGAGGATGACGATGACCAAGGCAGCCGTCTCCATCGTCGCGATGCTCGCGGCCGCGCTCCTCGGCGCGGCGTGCGCATCCACAAGGAAGAGCGAGTCCGAACGCGAGTGGGCGAGGGCCGAATGCCGGCAGATCATCGATAGCGAGGCCCGCTCCAAGTGCCTCGAGCGCGTCGACAAGGAATAGGAGGAAGCCATGCACATGATTCGATCCATTACCCGCGCCTTTGCCGTCGCCACGCTCGCCCTCGCGCCCTGGGTCGCGGGCGCCGCGGACACGCCGGCTCATCCCATGAAGATCGGCATCATCGGTTCCGGACGCATCGGCGGCACGCTGGGCGAGCTCTGGGCCAAGGCGGGCTACGACGTGATGTTCTCGTCGCTCGACCTCGAGCACGACAAGCAACTCGCCGCGAAGGCTCACGCCCGGGCCGGCACGCCCGCGCAGGCCGCGAGCTTCGGCGAGGTGCTGCTCGTCTCGGTTCCCTACCCGGCGCTCGCGCAGATCGGCAGCGACTACGCGAGCTCCATCAGGGGCAAGGTGGTGCTCGATACCTCGAACCCGATCCAGTCGCGCGACGGAGACATGGCGATCGCCGCGCGCGAGAAGGGGACGGGGGTGGCATCGGCCGAGCTCCTGAAGGGCGTGAAGCTCGTGCGCGCGTTCAACTCCGTGGGCTACTCGAAGCTGCAAAGCGAGAACCACCGCGAAGGTGACCGGATCGCGATCCCGCTCGCCGCGGACGAC
This sequence comes from Usitatibacter sp., assembly GCA_035308545.1. Classification (GTDB taxonomy): domain Bacteria; phylum Pseudomonadota; class Gammaproteobacteria; order Burkholderiales; family Usitatibacteraceae; genus Usitatibacter. The sequence continues at coordinate 3,939 of DATGGI010000132.1, read as the reverse complement.
AAGCACGCGCTCGACGTCGCGGTGAAGCTCGTGAAGGACGCGGGCTTCGAGCCGGTCGTCGTGGGCGGACTCTCGACGGCGAAGGCCTTCGACGTGGGCACGGCCGTGTTCGGCAAGGCGCTCACCGCGGCGGAGCTGCGCCAGGCGCTCGGCATCGAGAAGTGATTCCGCGGAAGGTCGTCGAGCTGCGCGAGGGCGAAGCGCATGCTCTCGGCTGGTCGTTCGCATACTTCTTCTGCCTCCTCGCCGCGTACTACGTGCTGCGCCCGATCCGCGACGAGATGGGTATCGCGGGCGGCGTGCGCAACCTTCCGTGGCTCTTCACCGCGACGTTCGCGGCGACGCTGATCGCGGTGCCCGTCTTCGGGGCTCTCGTGGCGAAGCTTCCGCGGCGCGTCTTCATTCCGGCCGTCTATCATTTCTTCGTCCTGAATCTCGTGCTCTTCTGGGTGGCGCTTGAATCCGGCGTGCCCAGGGCGGACGTGGCGCGCGTTTTCTTCGTCTGGGTCACCGTCTTCAATGTGTTCGCCGTTTCGGTCTTCTGGTCGTTCATGGCCGACGTGTTCACGAGCGAGCAGGGCAAACGCCTCTTCGGGCTCATCGCGGCGGGCGGATCGGCGGGCGCGCTGGTGGGTCCGCTGATCACGGTCCTGATCGTCGATTGGGTGGGACCCACGAACCTGCTCGTCGTCGCGGCGATCCTCCTCGAGCTCGCGGTGCTCTGCGCGCAGCGCCTCGAGATCACCGGCCACGCCGTCGCGGCGCGCGCCGCTGACGCCGGTGTCCAGCGGATCGGCGGGGGCTGGCTCGCGGGCGTGACGATGATCCTGCGTTCACCGTACCTCGCGGGGCTCGCGCTCTGGCTCTTCTGCCTGTCGCTCGCGGGGACGTTTCTCTACATAGAGCAGGCCAACATCGTGTCGGCGGCCACGGCGGATCCGGCACAGCGCACGCGCATCTTCGCGAGCATCGATCTCGCCGCGGGAATCCTCCAGATCGTCGTGCAGTTCCTCGCGACGGGAAAGCTTCTAGCGCGCTACGGGGCCGGACGCGGCGCGGCATTTCTTCCGCTGGTCTTCGTGCTGGGCTTCATCGTGCTGGCGCTCTCGCCCATCCTCGCGGTCGTGGTCGTGTTCCAGGCGATCCAGCGAACGGCCAACTTCGCGATCTCCAATCCATCCTTCCAGCTCTTCTTCACGGTGCTCGACCGCGAGGAGAAGTACAAGGCGAAGAACGTGATCGACCTCGTGGTGTTCCGCGGTTCCGATGCCGTGTCGAGCTGGCTCTTCACGGCGCTGCGCGGCTTCGGCCTCGAGCTCGCGACGATCTCGTTCACGGTGGTTCCGGTGATGGCAGGCTGCATCGCCCTTGCGCTCGCGCTGGGCCGCGCCCAGGAGCGCCGCGCCGCCGCGCGACAAGCTTCGTAACGAATATGTGCAAAAAGGGAATGCACGGTGGCGCTAGGATGTTGTCGTAGGGAATGAGAAAGGAGGCTTCCATGAAAGTCTCGCTCCCCGCGACGATAGCCGCACTGATTGCAGTCTCTCCCGCGTTCGCGCAAATGCCCGGCAACAACGGCCATCCCGTGCCGCAGCATCCTTCCGCGACCGTGCACACGCCCGCCGCGCGGCCGAACTACACGATGCATCCGGGCGCGCATGGGTTCGTCCACAACCCGGCCTGGCGCCACCCGGCGCATCTTCCGGCGAACGCGCGCGGGCACGGCCATTTCCACTTCCAGTTCGCGGGCCATTCGTACGTCGTGCTCGCAGGCCCGATCTTCGTGGCGCCGTACGCCTACTATCCGTACGTCTCGACGCCCTACTATCCGGCGAGCTTCTATGCACCCAACGATCCGGACGCGGGCTACTTCCTGTACTACTGTCCGAGCCCCGCGGGCTACTACCCCGACGTGACCGATTGCCCGGCGGGATGGTGGCAGACCGCGCCCGACGATTCGCCCGCGTACCCCGGCTACCAATAGCTCGCGGCACGATAGTTTCATCCTTGCCTAATATAGGCGGGCGGAGCACCATTGCCCGATCGTCACCGGGGGGACAACAAAAATGATCGATCGACGCCGCTTCATCGCCGGCATGAGCCTGCCGGCGTTCGCCGCGATTTCCGCTAGAGCTTCCGCCGCCGGAAAGATCTGGCAACCCGAGGAGCTTCCCGAAGGCGCGGTCGAGACCGCGACGCTCGAGGCGATTCCCGGCAAGGTGGCGCTCATCAAGCGCAGCTACCGGCCGCCCAACTTCGAGACGCCGATCGACTACTTCCGCGATCCCATCACGCGCAACGACGCATTCTTCGTGCGCTACCACCTCTCGGGCATTCCGCAGGCGGTGGATGCGAAGACCTGGAAGCTGAAGATCGGCGGCGACGCGGCGAAGCAGCCCGTCGAATTCACGTTCGACCAGCTGCGCAAGGAGTTCCAGCCGGAGGAGCTCACCGCCGTGTGCCAGTGCTCGGGCAACCGCCGCGGCATGTTCCAGCCGCACGTTCAGGGCGTGGAGTGGGGCATCGGCGCCATGGGCAACGCGCGCTGGACCGGCGTCAAGCTCAAGGACCTGCTCGCGAAGGCGGGAGTCGCCGACAACGCGGTCGAGATCCTCTTCAATGGCGCCGACGGACCGGCGATGCCGTCCACGCCCGATTTCGTGAAGAGCATTCCCGTGCAGCGCGCGATGGACGACAACACCATCGTCGCCTACGCGATGAACGGCAAACCCCTGCCGCATTGGAACGGCTTTCCCGCGCGGCTCATCGTCGCGGGATGGACCGGGACCTACTGGATGAAGCACCTCACGGATATCGAGGTGCGCAGCACGCCGCTCTCCAATTTCTGGATGGCGACGGCCTATCGCGTGCCGGCCGCGCTCTTCACCAACGCGGACGCGTTCCCGACGCAGCTCACCCAAGCCAACAAGCCCATCACGGACATCGTGGTGAACTCCCTCGTCACGTCGATCCACGATGGGCAGCACGTGAAGAAGGGCGAGATGGTGAGCGTGGCCGGGGTCGCGTGGGACGGCGGCCGTGGAATTCGCGACGTGGAAGTTTCGGTCGATGGGGGAAGCTCCTGGGTCCTCGCGCAGCTCGGCAAGGACCTCGGCAACTACTCGTTCCGCACGTTCGAGCACAGGTTCCGCGCCGAAGGCTCGCCCGTGGTGATGGTGCGCGCCTACAACAATCGCGGCGATACGCAGGTGGACAAGCTCGTCTTCAATCCCGCGGGCTACCACCACAACGTGATTCCGCGCATCAAGCTGGAGGTGGCGTGATGAAGACGACACTCGCGCTTGCTTCGGTCGCAGCGCTCGCCGCGACGCTCGCCTTCGCCGGCGAGGAAAAGGTGAAGCTCAAGGAAGGCCCGGGCTTCGAGAAGGTGCGCAACAACTGCGTCGCATGCCACAGCCTCGACTATATCCCGCTCAACTCGCCGTTCCTCGATGCGAAGGGCTGGGAGGCCACGGTCGCCAAGATGCAGAAAGCCTACGGCGCGCCCATCAAGGCCGAGGACGTCGCGCCGATCGCGCAGTATCTCGCGGAGAACTACGGGAAGAAGTAATGAGACAATCGGGGTTTTCCCCGGTTGTCTCCCATGTTCCGTAACAAATACCTCGACTACTCCGAGCTCACGCAGCAATTGGCCGCGTGGGTGAAAGCGCATCCGCAGTTCGTGAAGGTCACGTCGATCGGCAAGAGCGCCGAAGGCCGCGATATCCCGCTGCTCGTGATCGGTCGCGATCCCGAAAGCCGCCGTCCCGCGATCTGGGTGGACGGCAACATGCACGCGACCGAGCTCTGCGGCTCGAGCGTGGCGCTCGCGATCGCCGAGGACGTGATCGCCGCGCATGGCGGCGCGAATCCGCGCGGATTGCCGAAGCACATGGCGGACACGCTGCGCGAGTCGCTCTTCTACATCGTGCCGCGCAT
>DATGGI010000131.1:0-9277 GCA_035308545.1 Usitatibacter sp. | reverse complement strand
ATCTCCACGGTGCCGCCCGGCAGGGAGAACTTGAGCGCGTTGCTCACGAGGTTGTGGAGGATCTGGCGCAATCGCACCGCGTCCACGAGCACCGCGGCGCTGATCCTGGGATCCGCGTAGTGCGTGAGCACCAGGCCCTTGCTGCTCGCGCTGCCCGCGAAGAGGTCGCGCACGTTCTCGATCGTCCTGGAGATCGAGGTGGCCTCGGGGCGCAGCTCGAGCTTTCCCGCCTCGATCTTCGAGAAATCGAGGATGTCGTCGATGATGCGAAGGAGGGACCGCCCCGACTCCCGCACGATCTCGATCATGGTTCGCTGCTCGCCGTCCAGGCGCGTGAGGCTCACCAGCTCGATCATGGCCAGCACGCCATTCATGGGCGTCCTGATTTCGTGGCTCATGGTGGCGAGGAACGTGCTCTTCGCCCGGTTGGCGACGTCGGCCTCCTCCTTTGCGGCGATGACCGCGGCCTCGGCCTCCTTGCGCCGCGTGATGTCGCGTACCGTGCCGACGAAATGGCGCTCGTCTCCCACCTGCATCTCGCTCGTCGCGAGCTCCATCGGGAAAGTCCGTCCGTCCTTGCGCTTTCCGATTCCCGCGTGCCCGGCACTGAGCACGCGCGGTTGCTGGCTCGCGAGGTACTTCTCGATGCTGGCCTCGGGTCCCTGGCGGGGTTCCGGCAGGAGCATCCCCAAATGCCGGCCGACGACTTCGCCGGCCTCATAGCCGAAGATGCGGATGGCCGCGGGATTCATGCTCGTGACGATCCCTCTCTCGTCGGTCGTGATGATGCCGTCGAGGACCGTGCTGAAGATCGCATCGAGCTCGGCGGCGTGCCGGCTCTCGCTCTCGCGCGCCCTGGCGAGCTCGGCGTAGAGGCGGGAGTTCTCGAGGAGCAGCGTCCCCAGCACGAAGCTTCCCGCGAGCAGTCCGTAGACCCGGCCCGAGTACCAACCCACGTCGTAGCGCCCAGCATTGAGCACCGAAGAAAGCGCGATGTCGAAGACCCAAACGCTCATCACGACGATCATCCAGAGATTCAGCATCGTGAGCGGGCGCTGGCGCCGCCAGAGCACGGCTATCGCGAGCAGCGACAACATCCACGACGCCGTCGCGACGTACACCTTGGTTCCCGCATCCGCGTTGCCTTGCATCAACGGGGGCACCAGGTCGTGTCCTGCCGTCGTGAGGGCGACGAGGGCGGTCGCAAGGATGAAAGCGCCCGCGATGGCCGCGAAGATCTCCAGCGCCACGCCGGCCGGCTGGACACGCACGCCGCGTTCCCTGCTGGCGATCTCGGAATACGCGATGACCAGCAACGGAAACATGCCGTGCCACAGGAAGTAGATCCATGCGGTGGTCTGCGGGCCGGCGCCGATCAGTCCTCCGGGGGCGAAGAGCCCCGGAAAGCTGAGCGCATGCGCGATGGCCATGAGCGCGCAGAAAAGATAGGCGGCCGCGAGCACCAGCAACGCCCTCGATTGGAAGATCCTGAACTGGCCGAAGATCAGCACGGCCGTGATCAGGTCGCAAACGACGAGCGCCGACTGGTAGATCGGAAGGAAGGCCGCGACCGGCGGCAACGGCATTCGCGCGAACGGCGCCGCCACTGCGAAGATGAGGCACGACAGCGCGACCACGACCCACGCGATTCGCCGTTCACGCGGTCCGGCAGGCAACAGCGCGAGGGACGGCGACCGATCCATCGCGACCGCTGCAGCAGTCAAGCGCAATCCTGCGCGCGCGCCGTCACCCAATTCTGGAACTGCCCGGCCTCCATCGGCCGCGAGACGTAGTATCCCTGCACCAGGTCGCAGCCCAACGAGCGCACGAGGTCGAAGTCGCGCCTGTTCTCCACTCCTTCCGCCACCGCGGAGATGCCGAGCTTCTTCGCCATTTCGAGGCTCGACTCGACGACGGCTCGGCTCACATCCTGGGTCGCCGCGTTCTTCACGAAGTTCTGGTCGATCTTCAGCTCGGTAAAGGGAATGCGCGTGAGCCGCTGCATGGACGAGTAACCCGTCCCGTAGTCGTCGATCGACAGGCCGAAGCCCTTCATGCGCAGCCGGGCGAGATTCTCGAGCGCGCGGCCGACGTCGGTCGCTGTCGCCGATTCCGTGACCTCGAGTGTCACGTACCGCGGCTCGAGTCCCTGTCCCTCGACGACCTCCGTGAGGAGATCGGCGAGCCCCACGTCGTTCATCGTCCGGGGCGACAGGTTCACTCCGACCGTGAGGTCGAGTCCGGCCTCGCGCCAGATGCGGCAATTTCGGGCCGCGGCCTTCACGATGATGTGGGTGAGGCTGTCGATGAGGCCGCTCGCTTCCATGGCGTCGATGAACGCCTGCGGTCGGATGAGGCCGTGTTTCGGATGCCGCCAGCGCACCAGGGCCTCCGCGCCGCTCGTCGCTTGCGTCTTCGCGTCCACCTTGGGCTGGAAGAAGGCCTCGAATTCGTTGGCGCGGATGCCGGCCGCGAGCTCATCCAGGTTGAAGGTGAGCAGCGCGGGACGCTCGCCGCTGCCCAGCGGGGAGCCATAACCCGCGATCACCTCCTTCAACTTCTTCGCGGTGACGGGTTTCGGGATCGTGCCCAGCAGCTTCACTCCGTAGGCCTGCGCCATGGCTTTGACGGTCGCCAGCAACGACGGATCCATGGCGCTCGCGACGATCAGGGCGGCCGGATATTTGCGCTCGGCAAGGCGGCGAATGAACTCCATCCCGTCCATGCCGGGCATGTCCAGATCCGTGACGATGACGTCGATCGGCGGCTCGCGGTCCTGGATGAGGTCGAGCGCCTCCTGGCCATCGCCCGCGGAGAAGACGTATTGAGCGCCCAGGGCTTCAAGCTGGTTGGCCACGAGCCATCGCTGAAAGCCGTGGTCCTCAACCACCAGGAATCGAAGGTCGAGAGTCTCCATCATTGCTCCTCGGGGACGATCGTCATGGGCATGCGGGATGCCGTGCGGCGCGCGTCGGCGAGGGCGGGAGCTGCAAGTGTGAAAAGGCACGCCAGCGCTGGGGCTGCGTGCATCGGTGGCCTGCCGAACCGGCAATCGCTCATACCCTTTTCGGGCATGGCTTTCTCCGTGTGGCGCGCCAGCTTGAGTTCTAGTTGTTGGCTGCTTTCAGTTGCCCCTCTCGGGGACATTCTGCCGGATGCGTGGGTTCATCTCAATCTCCGCCGTTGGTAGTTACGATTTGCAACATTTCGCGGTTTCCGCATGCGCTCATCGATAGAGGGCGGATGTCGCCTGCGCCGTTCGTGCCACGAGCGAGCGCAGCTCCTGCGGCTGCAGCACTTCGCACTCGGCGCCGATCTTCAGCAGCTCGAGGGCCGCCATCTCGACCGATTCGATCGGAATGGTCACCTTGTGCCAGCCCCGCTTGTCGGGCCTGGGATTCGCGCGCTCGATGGCCTCGGAGACCGCGGCGCTGAGATATCGCATGCGTTTCAGGCCGCGCGCCGTCGCGCGCACGGTCGCCGTGCCGCGATAGAGCCCCGTCTCGAATCGCGCGATCGATTCGTCCCAGTACTTCGCGAGCTCGAACTTCCTCGGACGTGCGAACGGACCGAGTGTCCTCAGCGACAGCACGTTGGAGAGGCGATAGGTGCGGGGAGTCGATGCCTTGCCGGCCGCGGCGATGAGATACCACTCGCCGGCCTTCACCACGAGCCCCAGCGGCTCCACGGTGCGATCCACGACACCCTTCCAGCTGTCGTAGCGGATCGCAAGGCGCCTGTCCTTCCACAAGGCATCGGCGATCGCAGGCAGGTGAGTCGGACGCTCTTCACGGCGATACCATCCGACCGTGTCGAGATGGAAACGCGAGGCGATGCGCCGCGCATCGGCCTGCCACTCGGGTGGAAGCGCCGCGAGCATCTTGAGCTGCGCCGTTCCGGCCGCATCGCCCAGGCCGAGCTGCGCCGCGGGGCCCGATGCGCCCGCCATGAACATCGCCTGCGCTTCCTGGGGCGTGAGGCCCGTCAACCGGGTTCGCCAACCCTCGAGGAGCTCGAATCCGCCGTCGGCGCCGCGCACCGAGCGGACCGGTACTCCCGAGGCCGAGAGCTCGTCGATGTCGCGGAGCACCGTGCGCACCGATACGCCCGTTTCTTCCGCGAGCCGGGTCGCGCTCACGCGGCCCCGGGCCTGCATCAGCAACAACAGATTGAGGAGCCGGCCGGCGCGCATGGCCCAGAATACCGAAAATACATGACATGTGCTGGCATGTATGGGCCCGCATCATGGCGCCATCGTTCAACCGGAGGCCGCCATGGACCAGACAATCACCACACCCGCCATCGAGACCAGCCCCGTCGTGGAGCTTCGCCAGTACACGCTGCATCCCGGCAAGCGCGACGTCCTCATGTCGATGTTCGAGCAGAAGTTCGTCACGGGCCAGCAGGCCGCGGGGATTCGCCTCCACGGCGAGTTCACCGACGCCGCCAATCCCGATCGCTTCGTGTGGGTGCGCGGCTTCGCGAGCATGGATGAACGTGCAACGGCACTGGACCGATTCTATGGCGGTCCCGTGTGGCAGGCGAATCGCAACGAGGCCAACGCCACGATGCTCGATTCCGACAACGTGTTGCTGCTCCAGCCCGCAGACGGCAACGGCTTCACGCTCGCCCGCAAGATGACAGCGACGATGGTGGCCACGATCTACCTGCTCCAGTCGCCGGTCGACTCGTCCTTCGTGCGGTGGTTCAACGATCGGGTCGCGCCGGTGATGGCCGGGGCGGGCGCGAAGCCCGTCGCCGAATTGAAGACGCTCTCCGCGAAGAACAACTTCCCGAAGCTTCCGGTCCGCGAGGGCGAGAATGCGTTCGTCTGGTTCGCCGCGTTCGACAACGACGACGCCTATGCCCGCGCGGTCGAGAAGCTCGAGGCCTCGGAAGCCGGCAAGGCAATCGCGCAGGAAATGCGCGCGAAGCTCGTGTCGCCGCCGCAGCGCCTCGTGCTTCATCCGAACCAGCAGTCCCTCGACCGCAGCCGCGAGCCGTACCGCTACTCGCTCGACGTGAAGGGCGACCTGCACGACTTCGATTTCATCGAGGGAGAGTGGACCTCGAAGCAATCCCGCCTCAAGCAGCGGGGCGCCGGCAGCAGCGACTGGGACACCGCGTTCACGGGCAAGCACTGGTGCAAGGTCCTCATCGGCGGCGTCGCCAATGTCGATACCGCCGAATTCCCGGAGAAGGGCGGGGCGGGCGCCACGTTCCGCAACTTCGACAAGGCGAAGCAGCAGTGGAACATCTACTGGGTCAGCAATCGCGACGGCCACATGGATTTCCCGGGGCAGATGGGCGGCTTCGACGGCAACGTGGGCCTCTTCTACGGCGACGACGTCGACGGGGGCAGGCCCATCCGGGTCGTCTACCGGTGGGAGAAGCAGGCGGACGGCCACGCGCGTTGGGAGCAGGCGTTCTCCTACGACGACGGCAAGTCCTGGGAGACGAACTGGGTGATGGAGATGACGAAGGTCGAATAGCTGCTGACAGTACGTTGTCAGTAGCCCTGGCGCCCAATGGCGTCGTCCGCTTCGCACGTTACCATTGGAGATCGTGATGGCCACTCCTGCAAAAGCTCCTGACAACGTTGCCGCCTGGTTCGAGATCCCCGCCGCGGATTTCGGCCGCGCGGTTGGCTTCTACGAAAAGGTCTTCGCCACGCGGCTCATCCGGCACGACATGATGGGCGGCAAGCTCGCGGTCTTCCCCTACGAGCGCCCGTCGATGTCGGGCTGCGTGATCGAGGCCGAGGGCTTGAAGCCTGGCCGCGACGGTTGCCTGATCTACCTGGAGACGCAGGGCGCCCTCGATGGCCCGCTTGCGCGCGTGGTCGCGGCCGGCGGCAAGGTCGACACGCCCAAGACCGCGCTCCCCGAAGGCATGGGGTTCTTCGCACATTTCGTCGATAGCGAGGGTAATCGTGTGGGCCTTCATTCGATCGAATAAATTGGGCCCCGGCCTGCGCCGGGGTGACAGCCTTGAAGTGATCCCCGGCGTCGGTCCTTCAATCGCGGCCGACTTGAGGGGACTTGGAATCCGGAAGGTCACGGACCTCGAGCGCGCGGATCCGCAGAAGCTCTACGAGCGGCTGTGCGAGCAGACCGGCACGAAGCAGGATCGATGCGTGCTGTATACGTTCCGGTGCGCGGTGTACTACGCATCGAGGCCCGTGCATGATCCCGAGAAGCTGAAGTGGTGGAACTGGAAGGACTGATTCCCCCATGAGGCGCGCCGATCGCCTCTTTCGTCTCGTGCAGGTGCTTCGCGCGCGGCGTTTCGCGACCGCGAGGAGCCTCGCCGAAGCGCTGGAGGTGTCGGAGCGCACGGTCTACCGCGATGTCCGCGATCTCTCGCTCTCCGGCGTTCCAATCGAAGGCGAGGCGGGCGTGGGTTATGCGCTCCGCCGCGACTTCGACATGCCGCCGCTGATGTTCGATTTCGACGAGATCGAAGCGCTCACGGCCGGCGCGCGCATGGTGCAGGCGTGGTCCAGCCCCTCGCTTGCGAGGGCCGCGCAATCGGCGCTCGACAAGATCGCCGCGGCGCTTCCCTCGGACAAGCGCATCGCCATGGATCGCACGCGCCTCTACGCGCCGTCGTTCCATGTGAATCGCGAGCTCGGCAAGGTGATGGACGTGATGCGGGAAGCGATCGTCGAGAGCCGGCGCCTCTCGTTCCGGTACACCGACATGGGCGAGAAGGCGAGCGAGCGCCAGGTCCGCCCTCTCGGCCTCTACTTCTGGGGGCGGAAATGGACCCTCGCCGCGTGGTGCGAGCTGCGCGTGGACTTCCGCAACTTCCGCCTCGACCGCATGCGCGAAGTGGCTCTCGGCCATCGCTTTCCCGACGAGCCGGGCAAGCGGCTCGACGATTTCCTGCGCTCGGTCCTGCCTCCGTAGCGAAGCGGTAGGAATCCTCCGACACGGCCGTCGGCGCGGGCCCACCTCGCGTCAGCCACTCGACCGACAGAAGCGCGCATCCCCGTTATTCATCATGGGCATGAACAGCTGGGCCCTGGCCCGCTGTCATCCGACAAACATCAGCCGAGGTGCGAAAAGATGAACTGGGACCGCGTGGAAGGCCGCTGGAAGCTGCTCAAGGGCAAGGTTCGCGAGCAGTGGGGCAAGCTCACGGACGATGACCTGGACCAAATCGCGGGGCAGCGCGAGCGCCTCGCCGGCCACCTGCAACAAGCCTATGGGCTCGCACAGGACGAGGTCGAAAAGCAGATCAAGGACTTCGAGAAGAAGGCCGAGCAAAACAAGTGGGTTCAATAACATCCATAGCCTAAGGAGCCAAACATGAAGATCAAAGCACTCAGCATCGCCGTATCCGCCGCCCTGTTGATGGGCACCGTGACGTTGTCGTCGGCACAGACGATCAACAACCCGGCCACCAGCAACTCGACGACGCCCTCGACCAGCGGCGCCCCGACCGCGCCCGCGAATCCCAATTCGACGAGCGACCAGGGCATGACGAAGAAGACCGAGAACGCGGTCGACAACGCCATCGACAAGCTCCCGCCGAAGCGCACGATGACCCGCGCGGAATATTCGTCCGAGAAGGATTCGATCAAGGCCGACTACAAGTCCGCGAAGCAGAGCTGCGACTCGATGACCGGCAACGCGAAGTCCGTCTGCAACGTGCAGGCGAAGAGCGACGAGAAGGTGAAGATGGCCGACCTGGAAGCCAAGTACAAAGGCACGCCTTCGGCCGACACCGACGCCAAGGTCGCCAAGGCCAAGGCGGAGTACGAAGTCGCGAAGCAGAAGTGTGACGACCAGACGGGCGCCGATCGCAGCACGTGCAAGGCGAACGCGAAGTCCGAGCAGGACCGCGCCATCTCCGACGCGAAAGCGGCGGCGAAGACGGCTTCGTCGAACTAGGCGGGCATAGCCATGACCATGACCGCCAACCGCCGCCGTGCCGCCAAGCTCGCGCTCGCGGCTGGCGGTCTGCTCGCGAGCGCGACCGCTCTCGCCATCGGGATCGGGTCGGTCCTCGACCGGCCCGCTACCCTGATGTCGCCCGATGACTACCTCGCGGCGAAAAACCGCATCGGAGTCGATTCCAACCTCGCGCTGGACAAATGCCTGATGCTGGAAGGCACGGCGTTCGGCGTCTGCATCGCCCAGGTGCGTGCGGAGGACCGCATTCGCCGCGCGCTGCTCGAGGCGCGTTACCTCGGGACCGAAGCCGCGGAGATGAGCTTCCGCCAGGTGATGTCCGACTCGGCATACGACGTCGCCAGCGCCAAGTGCGATGGACGCGAATCGAAGGCCCGGCTCGATTGCCTCAAGGCCGCCAACGCCGAGAGGATGAAGGTCGCCACGAAGTCCTAGAGCATGTAGGCCCAGACCCGGGCATACATTTCGCGCAGCCGGTCGGCGATCGACCGGCTGTTCCATTTCTCGACCGTGATCTCGTCCGAATCGGTGAGGTCGTGGTCGAACATCGCGTTCATGCGGTCCGCGAAATCCGTCCCGAGGATCACCGCGTTCAGCTCGTCGTTGCTCATGAGGCTGCGCCAGTCCAGGTTGGACGAACCCACGGTCGACCAGACTCCATCGATGACGGCGGTCTTCGCATGCAGGACGCGCGCCCTGCGCTCGTAGATCTTCACGCCCGCGTCGAGAAGGTCGTCGTAGAACGACCGGCCGGCGTTGAATACGACCCAGCCGTCGGTATGCGCCGGCAGGATGATCTTCACGTCGACGCCGCGACGCGCCGCGTCCTTCAGCGCATCCACGAGCTGCGGATCCGGCACGAAGTACGCCATGGTGATGTGCACCTGAAGCTCTGACGCGGCGATCGCGGAAACCAGCGTCACGTATAGCGGGTTGGATCCGTCGTCGGAGACGCTCGTGATCGCGCGAACGACGAGCGGCCCTTCGGGCTTGAGCTTCGGGAAGTACGCCGCGCCTTCGAGCGGCGGCTCATGCGTATGCCGCGCCCAGCTCTCGACGAACATCCGCTGGAGCTCGGCGACCACCGGGCCTTCGAGCTCGACCTGCGTATCGCGCCAGGGCCGGTCCTCGGGGGGCGTGGCCTTGTGCCGGTCGAGCGAGGAGCCCGACGCGCCCGTGCCATAGACGCTGCTGATGTTGATGCCGCCGAGGAACGCGACGCGCCCATCGACGACCAGCAGCTTGCGATGGTCACGCTCGATGATCGCGGGCCCTTTCTTCAGCAGCTCGGCCGGGTTCACCGGATTGAATCGCTCCACCTTGATGCCTTGCGCCTCGAGACCCTGGAAGAATTCCGG
>DATGGI010000130.1:0-5007 GCA_035308545.1 Usitatibacter sp. | reverse complement strand
TACTGGACGCCGAAGGCGATCTTCCAGTCGCCGCGGCGCACGTAGGCGTCCGCCTCGGCGATGCGCCGCGCGGCCGCCATGAGCAGCGACCAGGTGAGGTCCGCGGTCGTATCGTCGAGGACACCGGGCGTATTGGTCACGCGAATGCCGCGCTTCGTGCAGGCGGCGACGTCGATGTTGTTGTAGCCCACCGCGATGTTCGAGATGACCTTGAGGTCAGGACACTTCGCGAGGATCGGCTCGTCGAACTTGTCCATCACGGTGGCCATGGCGCCGGAAGCGCCCGCGAGCCGCCGCGCCAGCTCATCGGGCGGCCAGGGGCGGTCCTCGGCGTTGTGCTCGACGTCGAAGCGCCGCGAGAGCGCCTCGACGACTTCGGCGAAGATGCCGCGGGTGATGGTGATTTTTTTCACGGCCGGTTGCCGGGAATCGTAATACACAAGTGCGGTTACCAAAAGGCGCGCTATGATCGGGGCGACAAACCGGAGGGAATCATGGCAGTGATCACGTGCGTCGAGGACCTGCGCCGCCTCGCGGTGAAGAGGGTGCCGCGCATGTTCTACGACTACGCCGACTCGGGCGCGTGGACCGAATCCACCTACCGCGCGAACCAGGCGGACTTCGAGGCGATAAAGCTTCGCCAGCGCGTGGCGCAGGACATCTCGAAGCGCTCGGTCGCCACGACGATGCTCGGCTTCGACGTCGCGATGCCGGTCGCGATCGCGCCCACCGGCATGACGGGCATGCAGCACGCCGACGGCGAGATCCTCGGCGCGCGCGCCGCCGAGAAATTCGGCATCCCGTTCACGCTCTCGACGATGAGCATCTGCTCCATCGAGGACATCGCGGCCAATACGACGAAGCCTTTCTGGTTCCAGCTCTACGTGATGCGCGACCGCGAATTCACGGTGCGCCTCATCGATCGCGCGAAGGCCGCGGGCTGCTCGGCCCTCGTGCTCACGCTCGACCTCACGGTGCTGGGACAGCGCCACAAGGACCTGAAGAACGGCCTGTCGGCGCCGCCCAAGCCCACCGTTGCCAACATCCTCAACCTCTTCACCAAGCCCGCATGGTGCCTCGACATGCTGGGCACGAAGCGGCGCACGTTCGGCAACATCGTGGGGCACGTGAAAGGCGTCGAGGACATGTCGTCGCTCTCGGAGTGGACCGCGCAGCAGTTCGATTCCTCGCTCAACTGGAAGGACATCGAGTGGATCAAGAAGCGCTGGGGCGGCAAGCTCGTGCTGAAGGGCATCCAGGACGTGGAAGACGCGCGCCTTGCAGTCGATAGCGGCGCAGACGCGCTGGTCGTCTCCAATCACGGCGGCCGGCAGCTCGATGGCGCCGCCTCGTCGATCCGCGCGCTGCCGCCGGTCGCAGACGCAGTGGGTTCGCGCATCGAGGTGTGGATGGACGGCGGCATCCGCTCGGGACAGGACGTGTTCAAGGCGGTCGCGCTCGGCGCGAAGGGCACGATGATCGGCAGGGCGTTCCTCTACTCGCTCGGCGCGATGGGCGAAGCGGGCGTCACGAAATGCCTCGAGATCATCAGGAACGAGCTCGACCTCACGATGGGGTTCTGCGGCCGCACCGATATCCGCGAAGTCGACCGGTCGGTCCTGCTTCCCGGCACGTTCCCGGCGTAGCCGAAATAACAGGGCCTTAGACGGCCAAGCGGTGCCGCGGTCCCGGCCAACGCCTATCCTCGGGGGATACCCATGGGAGGTTCGGCAATGCAATCCCGGAGAATCCTCATCCTCGGCGCATCCTATGGCTCGCTGCTCGGCGTGAAGCTCGCGCTCGCGGGCCACGACGTGACGCTCGTGTGCCTGCCGCAGGAAGCTGCGCTCATCAATGAAAAGGGCGCGATAGTCCGCCTTCCCGTTAAGGGCCGCGAAGGGTTGGTCGAGGTCAATTCGAAGAACACGCCCGGCAAGCTTTCGGCGACCGGCGTCGACGCGGACCCGTCGCAATTCGATCTCGTGGGCCTCGCGATGCAGGAGCCGCAGTACCGCTCGGCCGGCGTGCGTGAGTTGCTCGATCGCGTCGCGCTCTCGCGCAAGCCCTGCATGTCGATCATGAACATGCCGCCGCTGCCCTACCTCGCGCGCATTCCCGGCATCGACGCGCAGAAATGCGCCGAGAGCTACACCGATCCCTCCGTGTGGCGCAATTTCGATCCGAAGTCGATGACGCTCTGCAGCCCCGACCCGCAGGCTTTCCGCCCGCCCGACCAGGAAGTGAATGTGCTCCAGGTCCGGCTACCAACCAATTTCAAGGCGGCGCGATTCGATTCCGACGCGCACACCGCGATGCTTCGCGCGATCGCCGCCGATGTCGAGGCCATTCGCTTCGACGCGGGCGGCGAGAAGATCGAGCTTCCCGTGAAGCTCAAGGTGCACGATTCCGTCTTCGTGCCGCTCGCGAAGTGGGCGATGCTGATCGCGGGCAACTACCGATGCGTCCGCGCCGACGACGTGGTGCCGATCCGCGACGCCGTGCATGGCGACCTCGCGAAATCGCGCGAGATATACAGCTGGGTGGTGGACCTGTGCGTGTCGCTCGGAGCCGATGCGGGCGACATGGTCCCGTTCGAGAAGTACGCCGCCGCGGCGCAATCGCTCGGCACGCCTTCCTCGGCGGCCCGCGCGCTCGCGAACGGCGCGCCCTACATCGAGCGCGTCGACCGCCTCGTGCAGAGCGTGGCGGCGCAACGCGGGCGCAAGTCCGCCGACGTGGACCAGATCGTCTCGCTCGTGGACGGCTGGCTCGTCCGCAACCGGCGCAAGGGTTGAGGGTGGCCGCGAAACTCCCGCTGCTCGCGACCACGATCGCCGGAAGCCTTCCCAAGCCCTCCTGGCTCGCGGAGCCGGAGAAGCTCTGGGCCGCGTGGAAGCTCGAAGGCGACGCGCTCGCGGAAGGCAAGCGCGATGCCGTGCGCCTCGTCCTCGCGATGCAGGAGAAAGCCGGCATCGACATCGTCACGGATGGCGAGCAGACCCGGCGCCACTTCGTGAACGGCTACATGGAAAAGCTCGAAGGCATCGACTTCAAGAACCTGAAGACGGTGCGCATCCGCAACCGCTACGACGCGAACGTTCCGCGCGTGGTCGGGCCCGTCGTGCGGCCCAGGCCCGTGCATTCGGACGACGTGAAGTTCATGCGCGCGGCGACCGACCGGACGATCAAGTTCACGCTCCCCGGACCGATGACGATGGTGGACACGCTCTACGACGAGCACTACGGCTCGCGCGAGAAGCTCGCGTTCGCCTTCGCGGAGATCCTGAACCAGGAGGCGCGCGAGCTGGCCGCGCTCGGCGTGGACGTGATCCAGTTCGACGAGCCCGCGTTCAACGTGTACTTCGACGAAGTGCGCGAGTGGGGCGTGAAGGCCCTCGAGCGGGCGCGCCAGGGCGTGAAGACCAAGGTCGCGGTGCACATCTGCTACGGCTACGGCATCGAGGCGAACAACACCTGGAAGAAGACGCTGGGCGACGTATGGCGGCAATACGAGCAGACGTTTCCGCTGCTCGCGAAGTCCACCCTCGACCAGGTCTCGCTGGAGTGCGCGAACTCCCACGTGCCCATCGAGCTCGTCGGTCTCCTCGCCGGCAAGGATGTCCTCGTGGGCGCCATCGACGTGGCGAGCTCGCGCGTGGAATCGCCCGAGGACGTCGCGAAGGTCATCCGCGAAGCCCTCAAGTACGTCCCCAGGGAGCGCCTCTTCCCCTGCACCAACTGCGGCATGGTGCCCCTCTCCCGCGACGTGGCAGCCGGAAAACTGGCGGCATTGGGCGCCGGCGCGGCACTTGTTCGCTCGGAGCTTGTCTAGAGGTACATGAACAACGTGGTTTTCATCGCCCTGGGCGTGGGCCTGGTGGTCGTGGTCGGGTACGTCCTCGTGATCCGGGTCTTCTTCAAGGACAGCCAGGCGCTCGACAAGAACGTCGACCTGGCCAAGATGAAGAAATGGAAGGACGAGGACTGAGTCCCCGGTCGCTCCCGGCGTAGGAGATACGGTAATCTTCGGTTGGGTTTCGCGGCCACCGAGGAGGAAATCGTGTTTCCGGGAATGAATCACCTGTGCGCCCTCGCCGGGCTCGTCGCATTCGCCATCTCCGCAAGCTCGCCGCAGGCGAGGACCTTCCGTTCCGCGGACGTCCACGCGAAGGACTTCCCGACCAACGTGACTGTCGAGCACATGGGCGAGGAGATCTCGAAGGCGACCGGCGGCAAGGACAACGTCAAGGTCTTCGGCAACAGCTCGCTCGGCTCCGAGAAGGACACGGTCGAGCAGGTGAAGATCGGCGCCCTCGACATGGTCCGCGCGAACACCTCTTCGTTCCACGGGATCGTCCCGGAATCGATGATCCCCGCGCTGCCATTCCTCTTCCGCGACCTCGACCATTTCCGCAAGACGATGTACGGCCCGCAGGGCGCGAAGATCCTCGCGGCGTTCGACAAGGCCGGCTTCGTCGCGCTCGCCCTGTATGAGAGCGGCGCGCGCTCGATCTACGCGAAGAAGCCGATCAAGAGCGTGGCGGACACGAAGGGACTCAAACTCCGCGTCCAGCCCTCGGATCTCTGGGTCGCGATCGCGAGCGGGATGGGAGCCTCGCCCACGCCGATGCCGTTCGCCGAGGTGTACACGGGATTGAAGACCGGCCTCATCGACGCGGCCGAGAACAACGTTCCTTCCTACGACGAGACCAAGCACTACGAAGCGGCGCCGATTTTCTCGGAGACAATGCACGCGATGCCGCCCGAGGTGCTGGTGTTCTCGAAGAAGGTCTGGGAGACTCTGTCCAAGGAAGAGCAGGCCGCCATCCGCAAGGCGGCCCAGGACTCGGTGCCCTACTACGTGAAGCTCTGGGATGCGAAGGAGAAGGAGTCCCGCGCCGCCGTCATCAAGGGAGGCGCGAAGATCATCCCGGCCTCCGAGATCGACCGCAAGAGCTTCGTGGACGCCGAGAAGCCCGTCTGGGACAAGTTCGCCAACACGCCCGA
>DATGGI010000129.1:0-8596 GCA_035308545.1 Usitatibacter sp. | reverse complement strand
CGCCCTTCCAGCGGGCGTTCTCGGTCCAGTCCCTCCTGAGGCGGGCGACTTCCAGTTCCTTGCTCATTGCGGTGGTTCTCCGTCGTGCGATGGGAAAATGGCAATGGGGCCATGAAACCATCGTTGCTCCCGATTGAGAATCGGAAAATGGGCAAGGGAGCCTTCGCCGATTGCGAAGACTACTTCGGGGTCAGACCCCTAAGCTGCGGTGTCCTAGGGGTCTGACCCCGAAGTAGTCGGCATCAGGTGCTCGACCAGCTGGCGGGCGGATGCGGGCAGTGCGGCGAGATCCTTCACGCAGATCCACATGCGCCGTTTGGCCCACGCATCCGTGAGTGGAACGAGCCGGAGCTTCATGGAGCGCGAAAAATTGCGGGCCACGGCTTCCGGGAGTATTCCGATGCCGAGGCCGGCCTGGATCATGCGCGCTACGACGTCGAAGCCCTTCAGCTGCATGCGGAGCCTCAACGGCTTGCCTTCGGCGACGGCTGCCGCCGCCATGAGCCGCGAGATCACGGTGTCGCTTTCGAGCCCGACGAAGTCGTAGGCCAGCAGCCGCGAGAACGCCACCTGCTTGCCGCGCAGCGCGTGGTTGCGCGGCAGGACGGCCACGAGGGTATCCGTGCGGTAGTCGAAGGACTGCAGCCCTTCGATGGACGCGCCCTCCATCACGATGCCGATGTCGGCGCCGCCCGAGCGCAGCGCCAGCACGATGGCGCCGCTGCGGTGCTCCTCGATGGCGACCTTCACCGCGGGTTGCGCCGCGCAGAATGCGGCGATGTCCTCGGGCAGGTGTTGCGCGAGCGCCGACGCGTTGGCGTGGACGCGCACGAGCCCCTTTCCACCCTTCGTGAAATCCGAAAGCTCGGCGCGCATCTCGTCGGCCTGCCCGAGGAGCCTGCGGGCGTGGGACAGGAGCGCCGCGCCGGCCGGAGTGAGGTCCACTCCTCGCGCGCCCCGATTGAGGAGCTGCACGCCGTACTGCTCCTCGAGCTGCGTCACGCGCCGGCTGGCGGCCGCGAGCGCCATGTGGTTCGCCTCCGCGGCTTTCGTGATGCTGCGGGTCTCGGCGATGCGCACGAAGAGGGCGAGGGAGACGAGGTCGGGGCGCATCGGCAGATTCTACGAAAGAAAGCGCCGGGGCGAGATGGCGCCCGACGTGTCGCGGGAGAGGGGCCAGGGCTCGCGTTCCAGCATGCACGCGAGAAGCTCGGCGCCGAGCGGCGCCCACAGCAATCCGCGCGAGCCCAGGCCCGTCGCGGTATAGATGCCGTCGATCGCGGTGGCGCCATACACGGGCAGCCGGTCCGGCACCGTCGCGCGAAACCCCGTCCAGCCGGTCAGCGCCGCCACGTCGATTCCGGCCGTGAAGCCCGGCAGCATCGATTCCGCCCGCGCGAGGTTCTCGCGATTGTCGGATTCGCGCACGCTCGTGTCGCGATCGTCATGGTGGTAGCTCGCGCCGATGATGAGTCCTGCGTCGGGCACGGACGTGACGTAGCCCGAGCCGCTCACGATGACGTCGAGCTTGCGGCCCGGCGAAGGCGGCACGTAGGTGACCTGGCCCCGCACCGAAGAAAGCGAAAGGCGCGCTTCGGGCAGGAGCCGTTTCGCGTCGGCCGCATTCGCGACGATGAGCACAGGTGCCTCCGCGATCACGCGATCGGCAGCATCGAGCGCGCGCCACGAGGCGCCCTCGCGTTCGAGGCGCGCCACGTCGCGACCGAGCCTCCGCCGGATGCGGGGACCTGCGCGCGCAAAGCTCGCCACCGCGAGGCTCGCGGGCGATACGCGCGAGCCCGAAGGAAACCACCAGCCGCCGCCGCGCACCTTGTGGCCGGCGATGGCGCGCGCGCGTTCCGCATCGACGTACTCGAGGAACGACGCGGGATATCCCTGCGACTCGACGATCGCCGCGAATCGCGAGGCTTCTTCGCCATCTTCCGCGAGCTGGAGCACTCCGCAGCGGCGCCAGTCGAGGTGATAGCCATCGAGGTCGAGTCCCCGGTAGTGCTGCAGCGCGTAGAGGAACGCGCTTCGCGAGGCTTGCGCGTTCATCGCGTCGCGCAGGTTCGCCACGGGGCGCACGAGACCGATCGTCGCAGCGCTTCGATCCTCGCGCGCGTCGAGGAGATCCACATCCCAATCTCGCGCCGCCAATCGTTCGGCCGCGATGGTGCCCGCGAGCCCCGCGCCCACGATCACGGCGTGGCGCTCGCGAACCGGCGCATCCGCATTGCCCCCGGTTCGGCGACCCACGAGCATCTCGCGCTTGGTCGCGAAGCCTTCGCGTTTTTCGATCGAGAACCCGGCGTCGGCCAGCGCAGTTCGCACGCCGCCCGCGACGGTCCACGTGGCGAGCGTCGCATCGGGCCGCGCGATGCGAGCGAGCTCGCGCACGACCTCGGGCGACCATACGCCGGGATTCTTCGCCGGCGAGAATCCATCGAGGAAGAACGCGTCGGCGCGCGCCACGAGCTGCGGCAACATCTCGCGCGCATCGCCCAGCAGCAGCGTGAGGATCACGTTGCCGCCGTCGAAGTGGATGCGGTGGAATCCGGCGAGCGGCGGCGGCCAGCGGTCCACCAGGGCTCGCGACAAGGCTTCCAATTCCGCGAAGGGTGAGAGGGCGGCGGCCAGGTCGCCCGCGGCGACGGGGCGGCTTTCCACCGAGATGAAATGCAGCCGCGAGGGCCGCGAAGGGTCCGCGCGCCATGCGTCCCACGTCGCGAGGAAGTTCAGGCCCAGTCCGAAGCCCGTCTCGACGATCGCGAACGAGGCGCGCCCTCGCCAGCGCTCCGGCAGCCCATTCCCGGCGAGAAAAACGTGGCGCGCCTGGGCGAGGCCGCCGCGCTCCGAGTGGTAGATGTCCTGGTACTCGCTCGAGAAGGGCGTGCCGTCGGGCGTGCGCTCGATGCGGGCGCAGGGCAGGGTCACCATCGAGTCATCTTATACTTGGCCCATGGCCATCACGTTGAACCTTCCCGCGGGACTCACGGGCGTCGCCGAGCTCGTGGTGGGCGAGCAGCACACGGCGCCGCGCATCGGCAGCGGGCGCATCCACGTGCTCGCGACTCCCGTGATGATCAATCTCATCGAAGCCGCCGCCCTGGCGGCCGTGGAATCGTCGCTACCCGAGGAGCACCAGAGCCTCGGCACGCACCTCGACGTCACGCACATCGCCGCAACGCCCGTGGGCATGAAGGTCCGCGCGACGGCTGAGGTGCTGCGTGTGGAGGGGCGGACGATCTACTTCAAGGTTCGCGCCGAGGACGAGCGGGAGCTCATCGGCGAGGGGACCCACGAGCGGGTGGTGGTGAACCTTGCCCGTTTCGACAAGAGGGTCCAGGACAAGGCTCGAAAACCTTGAGGGCCTGGTAGAGGATCGGGTCGGCCGGCCCTCCCTGGGGCGCGCCCGGATCCACGAGGATCTCGGGAACGTAGGCCTCGCGGCGCTCGCCGCTCACGAGATAGACGCGCTCGGCCGGGAAGCTCACGGCGATGCGGCTATTCGGCAGCCGGGTCTCGCGAAGCCGGCCGCGAAGGCCCGTCATGCGCGTTCCGACGACGTGCGCGTTGGCCACCGCGACGAGCCCGGTCGCGACCGCTTCGCCCTCTGCCGCCGTCCAGCGATCGACGAGCACCACGATCTTGCCCTTGTAGGGCGTGCCGCGCGGCGCGATTGTGTCGAAGATGCGTGGGCCGTCGGGCAGCTCGCGAAGCTGCCACGCGGTCTCCGTCGTCGCGAAACGCGAGAGGATCGCACGCGTCACTTCCGCGGTTCCGGGCCCCGGATGGTCGCGGATGTCGATGATGAGGCCCCTGGTGCCGAGGAGGTTCTCCAGCGCGGCATCGAACTGGCCCGGCAGCTTCGCGTCGTCGGCGCCGATGCGCACGCGCAGGTAGCCGATGTCGCGGTCGTCGCCCATGCGGCGCGCGAACACGGGGCGGCCCGCGCGCGGCTGCGGCGGCGAGCGCTCGATGCGCAGCGTGCTCGTCTCCTGGCCGTCGCGGACCGTGATTGTCTCGACGCCGTTCAACGGCCCCGCGAGGACGTGGCGCAGCGCCCAGGCCATCGCGCGCTTGGAGTGCGTGCCGGGGCCGAGGCGATTGCGGATCGCCTGGTCGACGGGGACGTCGTCGATGCGAAGGAGCACGACTCCGGGCCTCACGCCCGCCACGTCCGCGTCGCCGAACGTGCGCACGGAGTCGAGCAGGGCCACGTTGTCGCGCAGCACCGAGTAGAGGTCCGTCTCCCAGGGGAGCCTGCGCGCCCCGGCGGCCGAGCGCTCCGAAAGCGTCACGTTGTCGTCGTGCAGCTCCGAGACGAGGCCCTCGAGCGAAGCGAGGAACTCGGTGCGCGTCGCGGCGCGCACCGCGGCCGGGCGCCACTTCTCGCAGGCGCGCTTCCACTGGGGGCGCTCGTTGTCGAAGTACGCGTAGCCCTCGTCGAGCGTCTTGCAAAGCGCGTCGAAGTCCTCGCCCTGCTGGCGCTGGGACGGCGCGGGCGCGGCGGACGCGGTCGCCGCGAGGAGGAAGAGGGCGAGCGCGCCGGCGAGGCGCTTCGCCGCGGAGCTAGACAACTTTGACGTTGATCTCGTAGATGCCGTCGATGTGGCCGGTCATCACGTCGCCGGCAACGACGGGTCCGACGTTCTCGGGAGTGCCGCAGTAGATGATGTCGCCCGCCATGAGCTCGAAGTAGCGCGACAGGTTCTCGATCTGCTCGGCCACGTTCCAGATCATCTTGCCCAGGTCCGAGCTCTGCTTCACCACGCCGTTCACCTTGAGCCAGATGGCGCCCTTGTCGGGATGGCCCAGCCGGTCGGCCGGATGGATATAGCTGATGACCGCCGAGTGGTCGAAGCTCTTGCCGACTTCCCAGGGCTTCTTCTCCGCCGCCATCCCGTTCTGGAGGTCGCGGCGCGTCATGTCGAGGCCCACCGCGTAACCGTAGACGTGGTCGAGCGCCTTGTCGGCGGGGATGTTGCGCCCGCCGCTTTTCAACGCCGCCACGAGCTCGACCTCGTAGTGGTAGTTCTTGGTGATGGGCGGATACGGGTGGTCGACCGTGACGCCGGCGGCCACGACCTGGATCGCATCGGTCGGCTTCTGGAAGAAGAACGGCGGCTCGCGCGTGGGATCGGAGCCTCGCTCGCGCGCGTGCGCCGCGTAGTTGCGCCCCACGCAGTAGATGCGGCGAACGGCGAATTGCTGGTCCGTGCCCACGACCGGAATGGTCGCGGCCGGATGCGCGAACAGCACGTTGTCGCCCTTGGCTCCGGCCTGCATCGGTGCTGCGCAGGCGGCGACGGTGGCCGCGCCCAGCGCGGCACCGGCATTCAGGAATTCTCGGCGCGGTGTCTTCATCGGATCCCCTCCGGGTGCCGGTATGCTCCGGCGAGCCGCTATCGTAGCGCGAGAAGCGCCGTCGGGAACGTTGCAAATTGCAACGAATGTCACCCCCGCGAGGGCGGGGGCGGTCAGGCGGCGATCGACCGCCCGAGGGAGAGGGCGACGACGCGGTTACGTCCCCGCTGCTTGGCGAGCGCCAGGGCCTGGTCGGCGCGGGCGAGGAGGGACTCGATGCTCTCGGGACCCTCGTCGAGGCGAGCCGAGACGCCGACGCTCACCGTGAGCGCCACGGACTTGCCCGAGACCACGAGGGGCTCCGCCTCGACCGCCTTGCGGATGCGGCCCGCGACCACGACGGCGCCGGGCCCGGGAACCTCGGGCAGCATCACCAGGAATTCCTCGCCGCCGTAGCGCACCAGCATGTCTTCCTTGCGAAGCGCCGTGCGGATCAGCGCCGCGATCTTCTGCAGGAGCTCGTCGCCCGCGTGGACACCGAAGCTCTCGTTCACGGGGCGGAAGTGGTCGATGTCCACCATGATGATCGACAGCGGCTGGCCTGCGCGGCGCGCGCGCGAGATCTCGCGCTCGGCGATCTCGTGGAACGTGCTGCGGTTGTAGGCGCCCGTGAGCGGGTCCATCGTGGCCATGTGCAGCGCCTCGCGATCGGCGCGTTCCTTCTGCAGCAGCATGAAGCCGAACGTGCCCGTGATCGCCGAGGCGGCCGCCGCGACGAACATCGCCGATTGCAGCGCCGTCGGGAAGATGAACGCCTGCAGCGGGTCCAGGGCGAGCACGACGCCCAGGCCGCGGAAGTAGAACGCGGCCGATCCGGCGGCGAATGTCGCGAAGAGCACGCCGCGCGCGATGCTGCCCGGGTTCGCGCGCAACTGGTAGGTGATCGCCGCGAGCACCATCAGCAGCGTTCCGAACACGACGCCGCCGAAGAGCACTCCGCTCGGCGCATCGTTGCCCACGAGGGAGAAGGGCACGGCGACCGCCGCGACCATGGCGCTGTGCACCCACGCGGGCAGCTGGCGCGAGTCGTACGAGAGCAGCGCCGCGCCCTGGAGCGTGATTGAAAGCGACAGGAGCGCGCCGGAGAGCGCGAAGGCAGTCGCCTGCGGCACGGGCCCCATCGCGAGCACGGCGCAGGCCGCCGCGCGGCAGAAGAGCGACGCGATCCAGCCCGCCACGCCGCGCTTGAGCCTTCGTCCGGCGCCCGCCCACAGGATCGCCGCCGCCAGCGCATCCGCGACGGCGACGAGGATCAGCAGTGTGCGGACATCGATCACGGATTTTTCATCACGTTCAGTGTGACCATTTCCACGAACTTCGGCCCCTTCACGAAACCACCTCCATACTTGGAGTCGAAATCCGCCGTGGGGTTCGCGGCGACGATGTCTTCGAGCTTCTTGCCGTCGGCCACCATCTTGTGGATCCTCGTGGAGATCGCGGCGAGCATGTCGCGCCAGGCCTTGAGCTCCACCTTGTTCGACAGCGGACCATGGCCCGGGATGATCTTCGTGTCGTCGGCGCCCAGGGCGAGGGCCTTGTCGCACGCGGCAACCATGCCGTCGATGCGCCCGCCGGTCGACGTATCGATGAACGGATACATTCCGGCGAAGTACGTATCCCCCATGTGGATCACGTTGCTCTTCGAGAAGTACACGATGGCGTCACCGTCGGTGTGCGCCGGCGCCACGTGCATCACCTGGATCTCGTCGCCGTTCAGGTGGAAGGTCACGGCGTCGGCGAACGTCACCACGGGCAGCGCCACGTGGGGCGACGCGGGCTCCTTCATCTTGAAGAGCTCGATGAACTGGTCGGTGCTCATGCGCTTGCGGACATTGTCGTGCGCGACGATGACCACGCCTGCCTTGCCGAGATTCTCGTTTCCGCCCGTATGGTCGCCATGCCAGTGCGTGTTCACGACGAATTTCACCGGCTTCGGCGAGATCTTCGCGATGGCCGCCGTGATTCTCTCGGTGAGCGGCGCGTACTGGTCGTCGATGAGGAAAGTGGCGTCGTCCCCGGCGGAAACGCCGAGGTTGCCGCCCGCGCCCGTGAGCATCCACGTCGTCGGCCCGAGCTGTGTCGCCTTGATCTCGACCTTCGAGAAGTCCTGCTGTGCGAGCGCGGCGCACACCGCGAGCGAAGCGGTTGCCGCAATGAGCTTCTTCATCCGTTCTTCTCCTTTCGATTCTTCTCGTGGGCGATCCATTCGTCGACGCGCGACTCGAGGATCGTGAGCGGGACGGCGCCGTCGTCGAGGACCGCGTTGTGGAAGCGGCGCACGTCGAACTTTTCGCCGAGGGCCGCCCTCGCTTTCGCGCGCAGCGCCTTGATCTTGAGCTCGCCGATCTTGTAGCCGAGGGCCTGGCCGGGAATCACGATGTAGCGGTCCACCTCGGCCTCGACCACACCGGCGGACATGCCCGTGTTGTCCCCGAGGTATTTGATGGACTGCGCGCGGGTCCATCCCATCGCATGGATCCCCGTGTCGATCACCAGGCGGCAGGCGCGGAGCATCTCGTTGGAGAGCGTCCCGAAGCGGATGTACGGGTCCTTGTAGAAACCCATCTCGTAGCCGAGGCTCTCCGCGTAGAGCGCCCAGCCCTCGCCATAGGCGACGTACCAGCCGGTGCGGCGAAACTTGGGAAGGCCGTCGAGCTCCTGCGCCCGCGCGAGCTGCAGGTGGTGTCCCGGCACCGCCTCGTGCAGCAGCGTGGACTCCATGTCGATCCAGCTCCGCTTCTCGGCGTTGTTCACGTTTGCCTCGAAGAATCCCGCGCGGCTGCCGTCGAGCGCGCCGGACGAATAGTGGTCCGCGTTGTCGCCCTCGTACGCCTCCATGGCGCGCACGCCGTAGGGCAGGCGCGGGAGCGTCGCGAAGAGCTTCGGAAGCTCCGCGTCGGCGCGCTTGCCGATGTCGCGGTACATCGTGAGCCGTTCCTGCGAGGACTTCGAGAAGAAGCGCGGATCGGTCTGGGTGAACTTGATGAACTCCTCGAACGTGCCCTTGAATCCCGTCGAGGCGACCACCTTGTCCATCTCGCCGCGGATGCGCGCGACTTCGGCGAGACCCGTCTCGTGGATCTGCGCGGGAGTGAGCGGCAGCGTGGTGCTCTCGCGCACGCGCAGGGCGTAGTAGGCCATCCCGCCGGGCAGGGCCGAGGCCGCGAGCTCCTTGCGCGTCGCGGGCAGGTATTCCTTCTCGACGAACTCGCGGAACTTCGCGAAC
>DATGGI010000128.1:0-6763 GCA_035308545.1 Usitatibacter sp. | reverse complement strand
CCGCCACTCGGTTACGTGCTGTTCCCCGCGATGCAGATCTCCGCCGCCTTGGCTAACGGTATCCAGAACTCGACCGCAGTCGACTTCGCGATCGGCGTGGCCGTGGAGCTCATGGCGGCCTGGTTGCTGTTGCGTGTCGCGAAATGGGCGATCCGGCCGAAATCCGACGGCGATGCGGCACAATGACGGCCATGAACGCCACCCTCGTGAACGACCTGCGCCACGCGACCCTGGATCTCCACAAGGCCCTGATGAACGCGCAGCGCGTCTCCTATGAACGCAATCACGGACGGATCGGGACGAGCAACGAATTCCTCGGGCTCGTCCTCGAGCATCCGGATTTCGCGTGGCTTCGCGAGCTCTCGGCCCTGATCGCGCGCCTCGACGAATGGATGGAGGAAGGCGAGAAGGCGAGCGGCGAGGACCTGAAGGCGATGCTGGATGCGCTTCGTTCGCTGGTCGCGCCCGAGGGCGGCAAGCAGCCCTTCTCCTCGGCCTACTGGAAGATCGTGAACGACGTGCCGGAGGCGACGATCGCGCACGTCAAGATCTGGCGCCTTCTCGAGGCCGCGCGTCCCACGACCTGAGGAGCTCCGCTTCGCGGCTCGACGGCAGCCCCGCTTTCCAGGCGTGATGCGATGATCGCGTGAGGCTCCAGTCGAGCGTGTCCGCGACTGTGTCGCGAAGACTGCGGAACGTGAGGCCCGAAGCGATCGCCCTCACGATCGGCACTTCCATGAAGCCGGCGTGGTCCGGATTGCTTTCCGGCACCCAGAGCGGCATTTCCTTCCAGGGCTGCACGTCGCTCGCGGCGAGGAAATCCTCGGCGATCCACTCGAAGCGCGCATCGCTCGCCGACACCGCGCGGCACGCTTCGAGAACCTCCTGCATCGTGAGCGGCACGCGTGGCCCCACCGCATTGAACACTCCCGCGGCACCCTTCTCGACGATGCGCACCATCCAGCGGGCGAGGTCCCGCACGTCGATGAATTGGACCGACCGCACGGGCCTCCCGGGGGCGGCGACGCGTCCGCCGAGCGCCACGCGATGCGGCCACCACGTGAAGCGATCGGTGGGATCGTGGGGGCCGACGATGAGGCCGGGGCGCACGACGATCGCGCGCTCGCCGAATGTCTCCTGCGCCGCGGCCTCGCATCCGGCCTTGAGCGCGCCGTATTTGTCGGGCGTCATCGTGTCGGGCAGCGGGTCGGGCACGGGCTGGAGCGGTGACGTCTCGTGGAATCCCTTGCCGGCGTACGCGGAGATCGATGATACGAAGAGGTACCGTGCCGCGCGATCCCGCATCGCGGTCGCGGACTTGCGCACCAGCTGTGGCAGGTAGCCCGACGTATCGATGACCGCATCCCACGGTCCTTCGCTCGCCGCTTTCTGAAGCGCCTCGGCGTCGTTGCGATCGCCCGCGATACGCGCCACTCGCGCGTCGGCCGGCGCCGATTGGCCGCGATTGAAGTGGACGATCTCGATGCCGGCTTCCAGCGCCGCATCGGTGAATGCGCGGCCCAGGAATACGGTGCCGCCGAGGACGAGGACCTTCATCTTCGCAATATTAGCCGACGCGGGAATAGAATCTGCGCCCATGGACACGCGAACGGGCCGCTGGGACGTTTTCTGCCGGGTCATCGACAACTTCGGTGACGTGGGCTTCTCGTGGCGCTTCGCGAGGCAGCTCGCGCGCGAGCACGGCAAGGCGGTGCGCCTCTACATCGACGATCTCACCGTGCTCTCGAAGCTCCGGCCCGAGGTTCACGCGGCCTATGACACCCAGAGGCTGGATGGCGTCGAGGTCGTCCGGATCCGCGACGATGTCGAGGCGGACACGGTGGCCGACACGGTCGTCGAGACCTTCGGATGCGATCCGCCGGAATCCTACGTGCTCGCGATGGCACGCCAGGATCCGAAGCCGTCGTGGATCAACCTCGAATACCTGAGCGCGGAAGAGTGGGTCGAGGGAAGCCACGCACTCCCCTCGCCGAACCCGCGGCTTCCGCTCGTGAAGCATTTCTTCTTCCCCGGCTTCACTGCGAAGACCGGCGGGCTCCTGCGCGAGGAAAGCCTCCTGCGCCGCCGCGATGAGTTCCAGTCGGATCCCGGCGCCCAGGCCGCGTTTTGGCGATCGATCGTGGGCGAGGTCCCGCCGGCAGACGCGTTGAAGGTGAGCCTCTTCTCCTATGCGGGCGCGCCCGTCGAAGGGCTTGCGCGGGCGTGCGCGCAGGGTGCAGCGCCCGTGTGGCTCATCGCACCCGAGGGAGTCGCCGCCTTCGCGCTCGAGCAGCTCAAGCTCACGGCGCGCGCGCGAGAGGCGATCCGCTGCTTCACCATTCCCTTCCTGCCGCAGGATCGCTACGACCTGCTGCTGTGGGCGTGCGACGTGAACTTCGTGCGCGGCGAGGATTCCTTCGTTCGCGCGCAGTGGGCGGCGCGGCCCTTCGTGTGGCACGTCTACCCCACGGACGACGCCGCTCACTACGTGAAGATGGCGGCCTTCCTCGCGCGTTATACCGCCGCGCTGGAGCGCGGAGCGGCCGCCGCGGTGACCGCGATGTGGGAAGCATGGAACCGGCGCGTCGAAGAGGAGATCGATATCGACGGAGTGGCGCCCTCGCTGCCCGAGGCGTGGGGACAGTTCACCGCGCGGCGCGACACGCTTGGGGCCCATTCGGAGCGCTGGTGCGCGGAACTGGCCGCCCGGCGCGACCTCGCGGCAGAACTTGTGGATTTCGTCGATAACGTGCTAAAATAACAGGCTTTTTTACCGTAAAATTCAAGCGGAAATCTCATGAAAATCGCCCAGGAACTGCGCAGCGGCAACGTGATCATGGTGGGCAAGGACCCCATGGTCGTGTTGAAGGCCGAATACAACAAGGGTGGCCGCAACGCCGCCACCATGAAGATGAAGATGAAGAATCTTCTGAACGGCTCCAACATGGAGACCGTGTACAAGGCCGACGAGAAGTTCGAGCTCCTCGTGCTGGAGAAGAAGGAAGTCACCTTTTCGTACTTCGCCGATCCCATGTACGTCTTCATGGACAGCGAGTACAACCAGATCGACATCGAGAAGGAAAGCCTCGGCGAGGCGGTGAACTACCTCGAGGACGGGATGACGGGCGAGGCGCTCTTCTATGAGGGCCGCGCGATCTCCTTCGAGATGCCGACCACGATCGTGCGCGAGGTGAAGTACACCGAGCCCGCGGTTCGCGGCGACACGTCGGGCAAGGTGCTGAAGCCCGCGAAGCTCGCCACCGGCTGGGAAGTCCAGGTGCCGGCGTTCTGCGAGACGGGCGATCGTATCGAGATCGATACGCGGACGAACGAATACAAAAGGCGAGTCGCGGCATAATCGCCGCATGCGCGTCCACAAGATAGCCGCCATCGGCGGCGACGGCATCGGGCCCGAAGTGGTCGCAGCGGGCCTCGATGTGCTCGAAACGCTCTCGACATCCGATGGCGGTTTCCGCTTCGAGGTGGAAAGCTTCGACTGGAGCTCGAAGCTCTATCTCGACAAGGGCCACTACATCCCGGACGGCGGCCTCGAGAAGCTCAAGTCCTTCGATGCGATCCTCTTCGGCGCGGTGGGCAGCCAGCAGGTGCCCGACCACGTCTCGCTCTGGGGCTTGCGGCTTCCCATCTGCCAGGGCTTCGACCAGTACGCCAACGTGCGTCCCACGCGCGTGCTTCCGGGCGTGAAGAGCCCGCTCGCGAACGGCAAGGACATCGACTGGGTCGTGGTTCGCGAGAATTCCGAGGGTGAGTACGCGGGGATGGGCGGCCGCGCGCATCGCGGGCTTCCGATCGAGACCGGCACCGAAGTCGCGGTCTTCACGCGCACCGGTGTGGAGCGAATCCACCGTTTCGCTTTCAAGCTCGCGCAGACGCGCCCGCGCAAGCACCTCACGCTCGTCACCAAGTCGAACGCGCAGCGCTTCGGCATGGTGATGTGGGACGAGATCTTCTACGAGGTCGCGAAGGACTTCCCGGACGTGAAGACCGATCGCGAGCTGGTCGATGCGATGACGACTCGCATGGTCTTGAAGCCCCACACGCTCGACGTGATGGTTGCGACCAACCTGCACGCCGACATCCTTTCTGATCTCGCCGCGGCGCTCGCGGGAAGCCTCGGCATCGCGCCCACGGCGAACCTGAATCCCGAACGCAAGTTTCCCTCGATGTTCGAGCCGATCCACGGCTCGGCGTTCGACATCACGGGCAAGGGCATCGCCAATCCCGTCGCGACCTTCTGGACCGTGTCGATGATGCTCGACCACCTGGGCGAGCACGACGCTTCGCGCCGCCTCATGAACGCCGTTGAACGCGTCACCGCCGAAGGCACTGTCACGCCGGATCTCGGCGGCAAGGCGAAGACCACCGACGTCACCAAGGCGGTGCGCAAGGCGATCCTCGACGCCGCGAAATCGGGCACGCAGCAACTCGCGCCGCTCACGCAGGCAACGAAGTAACAACAAGGAAAACGCAATGACGCTCAAGAGGCCCGGTTGGGGCGCGGGGACGCTCGTCGTCCTCGAGCACGATTCGAAGATCCTGCGCGACAACCCGATGGGCGACCCGCACGTTCGCAAGCTGCACGTCTGGCTGCCGCCGCAGTACAACGAGGGCGCGGCGCGTGGAAAAGGGCGGCGCTTCCCGGTGCTCTACGACATGGTGGGTTTCATGGGATCGGGCCCGGCCCACACGTCATGGAAGGCGTTCACGGAGAACATTCCGGAGCGCGCGGCGCGGCTGATCCACGACAAGGCCATGGGTCCGGCGATCTTCGTGCTGCCCGATTGCTTCACGGCGCTCGGCGGAAACCAGTACGTGAACACGTCCGCGCTCGGCAACTATGCCGACTACCTCACGCAGGAGATCGTGCCCTTCGTCGACCGCGAGTTCCGCACGCTCGCCTCGCGCGATCACCGCGGCTGCTTCGGGAAGTCCTCGGGCGGCTATGGCGCGATCATCCATGGCATGAAGTATCCGAAGACGTGGGGCGCGATCGCCGACCATTCGGGCGATTCGTACTTCGACTTCGTCTACTGGCACGATTGGCCCAACACGCTGAACGAGCTCGCCAAGCACCGCGCGGTGGCCGCGAAGCCGGGCGTGTACGACGTGATGGCGATGGAGAAGGGCGCCGACGCGGGATTCGACGACGGGCGAGTGAAGCGATTCCTCGACGCGTTCTGGAAGAAGCCGAAGGTCTCTATGGCCGAAGGCCACGCGATCATGAACCTCTGCATGGCGGCCACCTACGATCCGGATCCCAAGGCGCCGAACGGATTCCGCCTGCCGTTCAACCTGGAGACCGGCGAGCTGATCCCCGAGCGCTGGAAGCGCTGGCGCGACAACGACCCGATAAACCTCGTTACAAAGCATAAGCGGAACTTGCAGTCCCTTCGCGGTATCTATATCGATTGTGGGTCGCGCGACCAGTACCACATCCATTACGGGACGCGGATCCTTTCGAAGCGACTGCACGAGGCCGGGGTCGACCATGTGTACGAAGAGTTCGACGACAACCATTCGGACGTGGATTACCGGATGGACGTTTCGCTGCCATGTCTCTACAGGTGGCTGAAGCCCGCGTAGGGCTGCACCGTCGCCTGCGCCTTGCGGCGTGGCTCGTGGCCACGGCCGTCGCATTGTTCGCATCGACGTGCGTATCCGCGTTTCCTCCGCTCAACAATAGCGACGTGTTGGTCGAGGAGTGGGTGAACGACATCACGGGCCATTACTTCCTGGCCGCGGATTCCAACGACGCCAACGCCCTCGAGTCAGGCGCGGCCGGCCCAGGGTGGCACCGCACGCCCAATTCGTTCCACGCCTATACGACGGCTTCGCAATTGGGGACTCCGATCTACCGCTTCTACGGGGCGGGTCCCAACTCCCACTTCTACACGGGCGAAGCGGGTGAGCTCGCGGCTGTCCGCGATCCGAATTCGGGCTGGTTCGACGAAGGAGTGAAGTTCGGCGCCGAGCTTCCCGTCTCCGGAGCGTGCCCCGAAGGCGCGCCGGTGGCGATCCATCGGCTGTACAACAATCGCGAGGCATTCAACGATGCGGCGCACCGCTACGTCTTCGATGCCGCGGTCCTCGCCCAAATGGTCGCGGCAGGCTGGAGCGACGAAGGCGTCCACCTTTGCAGTTCCTCTGCGAGCAGCCTCCCGGACAAGGCCTACACGTTCCAGGCGCAGGGTGCCGGGATCAAGCCCCTATCGGACTGCAAGGATGCGAGCCTTACGCAAGCATCGTGCATCGCAATGGACCACGCGCCCTCGGCGCTCATGACGCGGCTCGATCGTTGCGCGAATCCCTCCGACAATTGCGCGGTGCTCAATCCTTACTGGACCAGCGATTTCAACACGCTCACCGGGACGCCTGACGGAATCGGCGAGACGCTCTTCACCACGCAGGCTCCTTATAACAGCGCGTTGATCCTCGGGCACACGTACATCTCGGAGTCCGGCGAATATCTGGGCGCGCACGTCACGTGGCGAGACGCGCAAGCGTCGGTCGCGGCGATCGAAGCGCGCTACCAGATGCCCGTGGATCCTCCCGCGGCGGGCGCGGACGATTCGCGGCTGTTTCCCTGGCGCAATGCCCCCGGCGGCTACATCGCCCTCACGTTCGCGCTCCAGCCGAAGACCGTCGTAGGGACTGGGTCGGGCGCGGCGTTCGTCGAATTTCGCGACTCGACGAGCGGCGACAGCATCCTCATGTCGATGCTCGCCTACGGCACCTTCGATCC
>DATGGI010000127.1:0-37623 GCA_035308545.1 Usitatibacter sp. | reverse complement strand
GAAGAGACGCATCCCATCCGCAACGTATTCCTCTTCCTGGGCGCCGATCCCGCGACGGAATGGCTCGCCGATTGCGGAGTCGGTGTCGATCCGCATGGATTCGTGTGCACGGGAGAGGATCCGAGGATGCCGCTCTGTTCCACGATCCCCGGCGTCTTCGCGATCGGAGACCTGCGCGCGGGATCGACGAAGCGCGTGGGCGCCGCGATCGGCGAGGGAGCCGCGGTGGTTTCCCAGATCCACGGCTTCCTCGCGCAGCCCCAGAGCGGGGCCTAGGCCTTCAGCTGGTCCTTGATCGGCAGCGCGCGGATGCGCTTGCCGGTAGCTTCGAAGATCGCGTTGCAGAGCGCCGGTGCGATCGGCGGCACGCCCGGCTCGCCCACGCCGCCCATGGGCAGCGAGTAATCGCCGGGAATCAGGTGCACGTGGATCGCCTTCGGCGTCATGCCGATCCGCAGGATCTCGTACTGGTGGAAGTTGTCCTGCGTGACGCGGCCATCCTTGTAGGTGATCTCCGAGAGCATCGCGTTGGACAGCCCCATGATGCAGGCGCCTTCCATTTGCGCGCGCACGCGCTCCGGGTTCACCTGGGCACCGCAATCGATCGCGATGTCCACGCGCGGGATCGTGAGGTTGCCCTTCGCGTCCACCGAGACTTCGACGACCGCCGCGACGTACGTCGTGAAGCTGTAGTGCGCCGCGATGCCGCGGCCGCTGCCCTTCGGCAGCTTCGATCCCCACTTCGATTCCTTCGCCACCGTTTCGGCGACACGGCGGATGCGTCCCGTGTCGACGAGATAGAGCTCCGGATTCTCGCCGTGGTTCCATGTGTCGTTGAGGTCCCGCGGATCGATGCGCCGCGGCGGCCCGAGGATTTCCAGGAGGTAATCCTTCGGATCCTTGCCCGCGGCGTGCGCCATCTCGCACACGAACGATTGCACCGCGAACGCATGCGGAATGTTCGACACCGCGCGATACCAGCCCACGCGCGTGTGCACCGCCGCCTCCGGGTTCTCCACGCGGAAGTTGGGAACGGGGAAGGGCACGTTCGCGAGCCCCATGCCGAGCTCGATCATCGATTCCTGCTTGGGATCCGGCATGAAGAGCGCCATCAGCGTGGGCGCGACGCTGCGATGCAGCCACGCGACCGGCTTGCCGTCCTTGTCGATTCCGCCTTCGAGGTGCTCCACGGAGACCGTGTGATAGAACGAGTGGTGCAGGTCGTCTTCGCGGGTCCACACGACCTTCACGGGCTTGCCGTCCATCTCCTTCGCGCAGAGCGCCGCTTCCACCGCGAAATCCGCCTTGGACTTGCGGCCGAAGCCGCCGCCGAGGAGCAGAACGTTCACGGTGACGTCCTCACGCTTCATGTCGAGGCGCTTGGCGACATCGTTGCGGCACGCCTCGGGGCTTTGCGCGGAGGTCCACACCTCGCATTTGCCGTCCTTCACGCGCGCGGTCGCGGCCGGCGGCTCCATGGGCGCCTGCGCGAGGTGCGGCAGGTAGTAGTCCGCCTTGATCGTTTTCGCCGCGCCCGCCATCGCCTTCTCGACGTCGCCGTGCGTGCGGATCACCTTGCCGGGCTTCAGCGCCGCTTCCTGCATTTCCGCGCGATACGCGTCGGATGAATAGGTGCCGTTGGGGCCATCGGCCCACACGATCTTCAATGCCTTGCGTCCCTTCATCGCGGCCCAGGTGTTGTTCGCGATCACCGCGACGCCCGCGAGCGGCTGGAACGCGGACGGAACCGGCGTCTGCTTGATCTCGATCACCTTCACGACACCCGGCACCTTCAGCGCATCGGACGCGTCGAACGAAGTGATGCTCCCGCCATACACGGGCGAGCGCGCCACGACGGCGAAGAGCATGTCGGGCATCACCACGTCCTGGCCGTATTTCGCGCGGCCCGTGGTGATGTCGAATCCGTCGACGATCTGGATCTTGCCCTTGCCGATGTAGCGGAATTCCTTCGGATCCTTGAGCTTGAGGTCCGCGGCCTTCGGCACCGGGAGCTTCGCGGCATCCGCGGCGAGATCGCCGTAGCCGAGCTTCTTGCCCGTCTTCGAGTGCGTCACGTGATGGTCCGAGGCCTTTACTTCCGAGACGGGCACGTTCCACTTCGCGGCCGCCGCGGCTTCGAGCATCTGGCGGGCCGAGGCGCCGCACCGGCGCAGCGGCATGAACCATTGTCGCGTGGTGCGGGAGCCGTCGGTGTCCTGGTTGCCGTACTTGAGCTCGTCGCCTTCGGCCTGCACGACGCGCACCTTGCTCCAGTCCGCGTCGAGCTCGTCGGCGATGATCATCGGCACGCCTGTGCGCACGCCCTGGCCCATCTCGGCGCGGTGGCAGGTGATCGTCACCAGTCCATCGGGCGCGATGGCGACGAAGACGAGCGGGCTATCCTGGACGCCGTGGGGCATGCCGTCGCCGCCGTACTTCGGCGCATCGGCGGCGAAGACGTCGTTGACGCTCGCGACGAGCAGCAGGCCCGTCGCACCGGAGGCTTGGAGGAATTCGCGGCGCGAGACGTGGAAGGTATCCATGTTCACGCTCCTTTCCGGGACGCGACGTCCTCGATGGCCGCCTTGATGCGCGGATAGGTCCCGCAGCGGCAGAGATTTCCCGACATCGCGTCGTCGATCTGCTGGCTCGAGGGCTTCTTGTTCGAAGCGAGCAGCGCGGCCGCCGACATGATCTGCCCCGCCTGGCAATAGCCGCACTGCGGCACGCCGTGGGCGCGCCACGCTTCCTGCAGCGCATGCTTGCCGTTGGGATCGAGTCCCTCGATCGTGGTGACCTTCTTTCCCGCCACCGCGCTCATGGGCGTGAGGCAGGCACGCGTCGCGCCGCCATCCACATGCACGGTGCAGGCGCCGCACAGCGCCATGCCGCAGCCGAATTTCGTGCCCGTCATCTGGAGCACGTCGCGCAGGTACCAGAGCAGGGGCATTTCCGGATCGCCGTCGAAGGACTGCGGCTTGCCGTTCACGGTCAGCGAGATCATTTGGGGAGCTCCTCAGCGGGGATGGGGTCGCGCGGCTTCTCGAGGGCCGCATTCGTCGAATCTAGACCTCCATCACGCCGATGGCAACTCGGCGCGCGGAACTTCGCGGTGGGAGCCAGCCCAACGTCCTAGAACTCTTCCCAGTCATCCTGCCGGCCATTCGCCGGCACGAAGCTCGTCGAGGGCTCGCGACGCGGCGCCGCGACTGCGAGCTCCTCGCGAACCTGCACGTCGCGCTCGGAGCCCAGGCGGAAAAAAGCCGCCGATTGCTCGAGGCGCGAAGCCTGCTTGCGCAGGCCCTCGGCCGATTCCGCCGACTGCGCGACCATCGCCGCGTTGTCCTGCGTCACGCGCTCGAGGTTGCTCATCGCCTGGCTCACCTGGTTCACGCCGGCATCCTGCTCCTGGGTCGTGTGGGCGATGTCGGCGATGCTCTGGGTGACGGCTTTCACGCTGGAAAGCATTTGCGACATCGTGCTGCCGGCCTGGCCCGCGAGCTTGGCGCCGCTGTCGATGCGGCCGACCGAGGCGCCGATGAGCGCCTGGATTTCCTTGGCCGCCTCCGCGCAGCGCTGCGCAAGAAGGCGCACCTCCGCGGCGACGACCGCGAAGCCGCGGCCCTCGGAGCCCGCGCGCGCGGCTTCGACCGCCGCGTTCAGCGCGAGGAGGTTCGTCTGGAATGCGATCGTGTTCACGACGTTGGTGATGTCGGAGATCTGGCGCGCCGAGGCCTGGATCTCGGTCATCGTGGTCGCGACCTGGTCGACGATCCTTCCGGCCTCGCTCGCGATGCGCGACGCCGATCCGGCCTGCTCGTTGGCCGCCTTCGCATTGCTCGCGTTCTGCTTGATCGTGGAGATGATCTCCTCGAGCGAAGCCGAGGTCTCCTCCAGCGTCGAGGACTGCTCCTCCGTGCGGCTCGAAAGGTCGGCGTTGCCGCGCGCGATGTCCGCCGAGCCGCCGAGCACGGCATCGCCCGCGTTGCGCAGCTCCGCGGCGATGCGCCGCAGGCTCTCCTGCATCCGCGAGAGCGACACCGCGAGCGCGGTCACCTCGTCGCTGCCCGTCGGCGTGAAGTCCGTCGTGAGGTCTCCCGCGGCGATGCGTTCGGCTCCGCGGCGCGCGGTCTCCACGGGATCGATGATGGATCGCGACACGAGAATCGCGGAGGCGATCGCCGCGACCAATCCCGCGCCCATGAGGATCACCACGACCAGGCGAACGCCCGTCACGGTTCCCAGCGCGTCGCGCCGCGCCTTCTCGAGGCTCGATTGCTGCAGGCCGACGAATTCGCGCACTGCGGCCGAGTACTCCTGCGAGAGAGGCACGAGCTCGGTCTTGATGAGCGAGTTCATGTCGTCGCCGTAGCTCTTGTGCTGCATGAGCTCTGCGACCTTGTCGTCGTACTTCTTGCCCGCCGCGGCGACAGCCTCGAGAAGCTTCTTCCCCTGGACGTCGGAAGTGAGCAGCCCGATGCGGGAGCGCGCGTCGCGGATGTCGGCATCGGTCTTGACGACGCCTTCCTGGAGGCGCTTGGCGATCACCTCGTCGCTGAACAACAACACCGACTGCGTGCGGACAAGGTTGGTGGAGATGGCCTTGTCGAGGTCTCCGGCGAGCGAAAGGCGCGCGGCTTCCTCCGAAACGAGCTGGTCGATCGTGGAGGCGAGCGATCCGAGGCTCCAGGCCGAGACGGCGGCGGCGAGTCCCGCGAGGGACACCACCACCACGAATCCGATCGCGAGCCGCTGGCCCACGCCGACGGCGCGCACGGCGCCCCTGATTCCCCCCGACATTGCCTCCTCCGATTTGTTCTTGTCTGTCCCGATACATTGCCATGGATAGCGCCGGGGGCCAGTGCGATGGGTCACAACCCCCGGATTACGTTTGGAATCGAAGATGTCACCCATTGTTGCGGGATGCGTCGCGCGCCCGTGGAAGTGGCATCATTCGCAGGATGAGATCGCATTTCGCGATGGCGCTCGCGCTGGCGCTGGCGGCATGTGGCGGAAGCGGCGGCGGGAGCAGCAGCACGAGCCCGCCGGCCGGGACGCCGAATCCGCCTTCGCCGCCGTCGCCCCAGTTCCTCGATACGACGAGCTATTCGTCGGCGTCCACCGCGTCCC
Organism: Usitatibacter sp.; assembly: GCA_035308545.1. Lineage (GTDB taxonomy): Bacteria > Pseudomonadota > Gammaproteobacteria > Burkholderiales > Usitatibacteraceae > Usitatibacter. The sequence goes on along the minus strand of DATGGI010000127.1, from coordinate 32,493 downwards.
TTTCGAGTCCCAACGAGATCACCGCGGTCACCAAGCACCAGCTCACGCTCGGGGCTACGACGCTCAACTACACCGCGACCGTGGGACACCTCACCGCATTGACGCTCACCAATCCCACGGCCGAGGCGTCGTTCTTCTACGTCGCGTACACGCTGGACGGCGCCAGCGCCGCCACACGCCCGGTGACGTTCTTCTACAACGGCGGCCCCGGATCGGCCACGGTGTGGCTGCACCTGGGATCGTTCGGGCCCAAGCGCCTCGCGACCAACGCGCCGTCCACGACGACGCCGACGCCGTTCGCGTTCGTCGACAACACCGAGAGCCTGCTCGACATGAGCGACCTCGTCTTCGTCGATGCGATCAGCACCGGCTTTTCGGAAGCGGTCACGCCCAATGTGAATCGAACGTTCTGGACGACCGACGCCGACGCGGCGGTCTTCCGCGACTTCGTGATCCGCTACATCGCGGTCAACAATCGCGGCGCATCGCCCAAGTACCTCTTCGGGGAGTCCTACGGCACGCCTCGCAGCGCGATCCTGGCGAACCTGCTGGAGAGCGCCGGCACCTCGCTCACCGGCGTGGTGATGCAGTCGTCCATCCTCAACTACAACAGCAATTGCGGAGTGTTCACCCCGGCCGTGGGATCGTGCCATCCGTTCCTTCCGAGCTACGCGGCCGTGGGCGCGTGGCTCAACCTCACGACGCCGGCGCATCCCGTGGCGCAACTTCCCGACTACATGGTCCAGATGCGAGGCGTGGCGGACACGATGTACCTCCCGGCGATCCAGGCCGGTTCCGTGTCGCCCGGGCTCGCCACCACGCTCGCGGCCGACACGGGGCTTTCGCAGCAGAATTGGACTTCGCACTTCAACATGGATCCCACGTATTTCCACACCGCGCTCATTCCCGGCTCGGTGATCGGCTACTACGATGGACGGATGGTGGCGCAGCTCGGCACGCCCCTCGCGGCGGATTCCGATCCGTCGAGCACGTTCTACAACGACTCGTTCGCATCGACGATCGTGTCGTATCTCTCGAACGACCTGCACTACACGACGCCGTCGACCTACACGATGTCGAGCAGCGCGATCAACGTCTGGAATTTCAGCCACGCCGGGAATTTCTATCCGGACACGGTGCCGGACCTCGGCGCGGCGATGACGCTCAACCCCAACCTGAAGGTGCACTCGGTGGGCGGCTACCACGACATCCTCACGCCGTTCCACAACTCCGAGCTCGACCTCCAGCGGCTGGGCAATCCCAATCCCAGGATCGCGACGCATTTCTACGAGGGCGGGCACATGACCTACCTCGACGACGTGGGCCGCCAGCAGGAGAAAGCCGATCTCGTCGCGTTCTATCAAGGCACCGCGGTGAAGAAGGCATCGCCGTTGCCTGTGCCGGTCCAGGCTGCCGTCGTGGAAACGCCGGCGAGCACCGCGCCCATGCCGCCCGCTGTCTTCGAAACGAAGCTGCACGGTCCCTGGGCTCCCTGGATGCAGGGACGTCCGCCCGCGCCCGCCACCACAGGGGACGCGTTGCAGGCCGAGATTGAAGATCGCATCAGGACGATCTTCAACGCGGCGCCCGCCAAGCGCGCGGGCTCGCTCACTCGCGACGAAGCGGCCGCCGCGGGATTGGGCTACGTCGTGAACAACTTCGCGGCCATCGACGCCCGTGGCACGGGCGCCGTGACCTTCGAAGACGTGAAGAACTTCATGCGCGCGCGGGGCGCGCAGACGCTGCCCGACTGATCACTCCACCTTCGCGCCCGACGAGATCACCACCTTCGACCACTTCTCGGTCTCGGCGGCGATCGTCTTCGAGAAGTCCTCGGGCGTGCCGGGGATCGGCGTGCCGCCGAGCGCCGCGAGCTTCTTCTGCATTTCCGGATCGGCGAGAGCGCGGTTCACTTCGGCGTTGATCCTGTCGATCGCTTCGCGCGGCGATCCCTTCGGCATTCCAAGCCCGAACCAGGCTGTCGCTTCGTAGCCGGGAACGGTTTCGCCGATCGTCGGAACGTCGGGGAATCCCGCGTCGCGCTTGGCCGAGGTCATGCCGAGCGCGCGAAGCTTGCCCGCGCGGATGTATCCCGCCGACGAAGGCAGGTTGTCGAAGATGACTTGCACCTGGCCGCCCATGAGGTCCGTGAGCGCGGGGCCCGCGCCCTTGTAGGGCACGTGCAGCATGTCGCAGCCCGTCATGTACTTGAAGAGCTCGCCCGAAAGGTGCACCGAGGTGCCGCTGCCCGAGGAGGCCATGTTGATCTTGCCGGGATTCTTCTTGCAGTAGTCGATGAATTCCTGGACCGTCTTCGCGGGAACGTCCGGGTTCACTTCCATCACGTTCGGCGTGCGCACGATGCCCGCGACGCCAACGATGTCGCGCACGACGTTGAACGAAAGATTCTTGTAGAGCGTGGCATTGATGCCGTTGGCCGGGTTCACGAGCAGCATCGTGTAGCCGTCGGGCGGAGAGTTCACGACGTATTCGGTGCCGATGTTGTTGCCGCCGCCGGGCCTGTTCTCGACGACGACGGTCTGGCCGAGGCGATCCGTGAGCCACGCGGCGATGATGCGCGCGAGCACATCGGTGGTGCCGGCGGGCGTATAGGGAACCACGAGCCTCACCGGCTTGTTGGGATAGTCGCCGGCGGCGATCGCGCCGGTGACTGCGAATGCCGCGGCGAGAGCCGCGGCGGCGATGCGAGCGAATCGGGACACGTGTATCTCCTCCGTCGTGGTTTTCCCAAGGGTGCACTCTGGCGGTGCTTCCGCTATGGTAGCGAAATATGAACGACCGATACGAGAAGGACGCGCGGCTCGGCGAGGACATCCGGCTCCTGGGCCGCCTCCTCGGCGACACCGTTCGCGCATTCGAGGGCGAGGCGACATTCGCGCTCATCGAGGACATCCGCCAGCTCGCCGTCGCGAGCCGCCGCGAGGAAGACACGGCGGCGCGCGAGCGCCTGTCGAAGGTGCTCGACGGCCTCACGGCGGAGCAGGCCGTCATGGTGATCCGCGCGTTCAGCTATTTCTCGCTCCTGGCCAACATCGCGGAGGACCGGCACCACATCCGCCGCAATCGCGACAACCTGCGCGAGGGCTCGCGGCCGCTGCCTTCCACGCTGCGCGGTCTCTTCGCCGAGGTCCGGGAAAATCCAAGTGGTATTGCCGCGGCGGCGCGCACGCTCGCCTCGATTCGCGTGTATCCGGTGCTCACGGCGCATCCGACCGAAGTGCAGCGCAAGAGCACGCTCGACTGCCAGCTCGCCATCGCCGACTGCCTCGGCCGCATGGATACCTCCGACGTTCTTCCGACGGACATCGAGGATGCGATCGCGGAGCTGAGGCGCCTCATCGCGATCCTCTGGCAGACGCGGATGGTGCGCCCGGTGAAGCTGGGCGTGCGCGACGAAATCGAGAACGCGCTCGCCTATTTCAGCTATACGTTCATCGAGGCGGTTCCGGCGCTGGTCGTGCGGGTGGAAGACGAGATCGCGTCGCTCACGCAGGCGCCGAGGCCCTCGCTTCCCGCGCTCGTCTCGGTCGGGAGCTGGGTAGGAGGCGACAGGGACGGCAACCCGTTCGTCACCGCGGAGATGCTCCTGCAGGCGCTGCGCCGCCACGGAGAGCTCGCGTTCGATCACTATCTCACCGAGGTGCACGAGCTCGGCGGCGAGCTGCCGCTTTCTTCGCTGCTCACGCGATGCACGCCGGAATTGATGGCGCTCGCGGACGAGTCGCCGGACCGCTCGCCCCACCGCCAGGACGAGCCCTACAGGCGCGCGCTCACGGGAATCTATGCGCGGCTCATCGCGACGGCCGACGCGCTGGAGCTCAAGCCCAACCATCGCGCCGCCGTGGGCAGCTCGCGGCGATACACGGATCCGGCGGAGCTCTCGGCGGCGCTCGACGTGATCGATGCGAGCCTTCGCGCCGGAGGCAACGGGCTCCTCGCCGACGGCAGGCTGCGCCTGCTTCGCAAGTCCGTCACCGCCTTCGGGTTCCATCTCGCGCCCATCGACCTTCGGCAGAACTCCGACGTGCACGATGCGGTGCTCGACGAGTTGCTGCGCGAAGCGGGCGTCGTGCCGAGCTATCGCGCGCTGGACGAAGCGGGGCGCCAACGGGTGTTGCTTGCCGAGCTCGCGTCCCCGCGGCCGCTGCGATCTTCGTTCGCGAAATATTCGGACCTCGCGCGCTCGGAGCTCGCGATCTTCGAAGCCGCCGCCGGCGCGCACCGACTTTTCGGAGAAGCCTCGATCCGCCAGTACGTGATCTCCAAGACGGACAGCGTCTCGGACATGCTCGAAGTCGCTGTGTTGCTGAAGGAGGTAGGGCTCGTCACGCCGGGGTCGGACCCCGAGTCGAAGCTCCAGATCGTGCCGCTCTTCGAGACCATCGCCGACCTGCGCGCGGCGCCGCGCACGATGACGGCGTGGTTCGCGGTGCCCGCGGCGCGCTCCATGGTCGCGTCGCTCGGAGACCTGCAGGAAGTGATGCTGGGCTACTCCGACAGCAACAAGGACGGTGGCTACGTCACCTCGAACTGGGAGCTCTACAAGGCGGAGACGGCGCTCGTCGACGTGTTCAAGGCTGCCGGGACACGCCTTCGCTTCTTCCACGGCCGCGGCGGCACGGTGGGCCGCGGCGGCGGCCCCAGCTACGACGCGATCCTCGCGCAGCCTCCGGGCAGCGTGCAGGGCGAGCTGCGATTGACGGAGCAGGGCGAGGTGATCGCGAGCAAGTACGCGAACCGCGAGATCGGCCGGCGCAACCTCGAGGCGCTCTACGCGGCCACGGCGCGCGCGACGATGGGCAACGGGCCGCCCGACGGGCACGACGACTTCATCGCGGCGATGGAAGAACTTTCGCGCGAGGCGATGGCCGCTTATCGCGACCTCGTCTACGAGACCGATGGGTTCAACGAATACTTCCGCGCCACGACACCCATCGGCGAGATCGCGGACCTCAACATCGGCTCGCGTCCCGCATCGCGCAAGAAATCCGAGCGCATCGAGGACCTTCGCGCGATTCCCTGGGTGTTCTCGTGGGCGCAATGCCGCGTCATGCTGCCGGGTTGGTATGGATTCGGCACGGCGGTCACGCGTTACGTGGCTCGCCACGGCGCCGAGGGCGACCGGCGGCTTGCGCGCATGAACAAGGAGTGGCCGTTCTTCCGCGCGATGCTGTCGAACATGGACATGCTGCTCGCGAAGGCGGATCTCTCGGTGGCGTCACGCTACAAGGAGCTCCACACCGACAAGAAGCGCGCCGACTGGATCTTCTCGAAGATCCGCGGCGAATTCGACGCGACCACGCAGGCGGTCTTCCGGATCACCGGCGCCACGGCGTTCCTCGCCACGAATCCCGCGCTCGCGCGCTCCATCAGGAACCGCTTCCCCTATCTCGATCCGCTGAACCACTTGCAGCTCGAGCTCCTCAAGCGTCATCGGACGGGAGCGGCGGAAGACCGCGTGAGAAGCGGCATTCACCTCTCGATCAACGGGCTTGCGGCGGGGCTGCGGAACTCCGGCTGACCCGATCGATACGCATTCCGGATCCGATCCGGTGCATTGTGCACCGCAGCAGTGCGCGGCCACCAGCCGCACTCCTCGATGACAGAGTGAAGAGCCGCGTGGTATGGCATTTGCTCGTGTCCCAATGGCCGACTTGGCCTTGACGGGAGACGCGCATGTACGAGCAGACGATCGAGGGGTTCTCGAAGGTCGCCGAGAAGAAGCTCGCCGCCCTCAAGCGCTCGCCGGCCGGATTCTTCGTGGCGAGCATGCTCGCCGGCGCCTATGTGGGCCTGGGCATCATCCTCATCTTCACGCTGGGGAGCCAGGTCCCGCCGGAATGGCAGAAGCTCGTGATGGGCGCCACGTTCGGGATCGCGTTGACGCTCGTGGTCGTCGCGGGCGCGGAACTCTTCACCGGCCACACCATGTTCATGTCGCTGCGCGCATTTTCGGGCGCGGGCGGCGCGGGCGACGTCGCGGCCACGTGGACCATGACGTGGATCGGCAATCTAGCGGGCTGCATCGCGCTGGTCGCGCTCTTCTGGGCGGGCGGCGGCGGAGGATTGCTCTCCGCGCCCGATACGCTCGTGATGAAGGTCGCGGCCGCCAAGATGAACGCCCCGGCGATGAGCCTCGTCGCGCGCGCGGTGCTTTGCAACTGGCTCGTGTGCCTCGCGATCTGGATGTCGGCGCGCGTCGATTCCGACGTCGCCAAATGCGTGGTCATTTGGTGGTGCCTGCTCGCGTTCATCGGCTGCGGCTACGAGCACAGCGTGGCGAACATGACGCTGCTCGGCCTCGCGCTCGCCGGCAACCATCCGGAATCCGTCTCGCTCGCGGGCTTCGCGTGGAATCTCGGCTGGGTCACGCTGGGCAACATCATCGGCGGCGCGGTGTTCGTGGCGGGCGCCTATTACGTATCCACCTACGGATTCCCGGTTGCGAAGCCGGGAGCCGCGAGCGCACCGGCAACCGGCGACGACTGAATGGGCGGCGAGTTCAGCGACGCGCAGAAGCAATACTTCGAAGGGCTCGCGCGCGGAATCGCCGCGACGCGAGGTGGTGGCGCGAATGCTCCGGCGCTGCCCGCGGGACCGGAACGCATCCACTTCGCCGCGCAGGATCGCACCGTCGCCGCCGGGGGAAAGCTCACGCGCGAAGAGGAAGCCAAGCGCGCCAAGCATCCCTTCGACATGTGGGACGAGATCGCCGCCAACGCGGAGAAGGGCGAATTCCCGAAAGGCACCGACGTCTTCCTGTACAAGTTCCACGGGCTCTTCTACGTGGCGCCCGCGCAGGACGCGTTCATGATCCGTCTGCGCAATCCGAACGGCATCCTCGAGGCGGCCAAGCTTCGCGCGATCGCGGCGATCGCCGAGGATTTCGCGGCCGGCCACGCCGACGTGACGACGCGTTCCAACATCCAGGTCCGTGAGGTCGCTCCGCGCCACGCGAGGAACATCCTCGAGCGCCTCGCCGAAGCGGGGATCACGTCGCGCGGGGCCGGCGCCGACAACATCCGCAACATCACCGGGAATCCGACGGCCGGAATCGACACTCGCGAGCTCTACGACACGCGGCCGCTCGGCAGCGCGCTGCACCACGCGATCCTCAATCATCGCGAGCTCTACGGCCTTCCGCGCAAGTTCAACATTTCCTTCGACGGCGGCGGAAGTGTCGCGTCGCTCGAGGACACGAACGACATCGGATTCACCGCGGTGCGCGTGCCGGACGGCAAGGGGGTGCCTCCGGGAATTCGTTTTCGCGTCGCGGTCGGCGGAATCACGGGGCACGGAGATTTCGCGGCGGACCTGGGAGTGGCGATCGCGCCGGAGCAATGCCTGCCCGTGGCGATCGCCATCGTGCGCGTGTTCATCGACGAGGGTGACCGCACGGATCGCAAGCGCGCGCGCCTCAAGTACGTGCTCGAACGCATGGGCCTCGAAGGATTCTTCGCGGAAGTGGAAAAGCGGCTCCCCGCGCCGCTGCCGCGACTCGCGCTCGCCGATTGCGAGCCGCGGCCGGCCCTCAAACGCGGTGCGCACGTGGGCTTCCATTCCCAGAAGCAGGCCGGAAAGATCTACTGCGGAGTCGCGTTGCCCGTGGGTCGCATGACCTCCGCGCAGATGCGGGGTCTTGCGCGCATCGCGGAAGGATTCGGAAGCGGCACGATCCGTCTCACGCCCTGGCAGAACGTCATCATCTCCGACATCGCGGAGGGCCAACGGGATGCCGTTTCACGCGCGTTGCGGGACATCGGGTTGGCCGCCGAGATCTCGCAGGCGCGGGCCGGGATCGTCGCCTGCACCGGCAATGGCGGCTGCAAATTCTCCGCGAGCGACACCAAGCGCCACGGGCTCGCGATCGCCGATCACCTCGACGGCTGCGTGAAGCTCGACGTGCCGGTGAACATCCATCTCACGGGATGCCCGAACTCCTGCGCGCAGCACTACATCGGCGACGTGGGGCTGCTCGCGACGAAGATCGCCGGGGACGATGACCAGCAGGTCGAGGGCTACCACGTGTATTTCGGCGGCGGCTTCGGGGACCGGCGCGGGCTCGCTCGCGAGGTGCTGCGCGACGTTGCGGCGAACGACGTTCCGGCGACACTCGAGCGTGTCTTGAAGACTTATCTCGCGAGGCGCGTGCCCGGCGAGAGTTTCCAGGATTTCGCGAAGCGCCACTCCGTGGAGGAGCTGCGCGCCTTTGCCCATGACGCTTTGGAGAAAGCGGCCTGATGGACGTGTTCATTCCCGAATCGGCCCCGTTCACCGCGGAGCAGCGCGCGTGGCTGAACGGCTTCGTGGCCGGCATGCTGGGAATGGAACGCGCGCTCGCCTCGGCGCCGGCGTCCTCGCCGGCATCCATCGCCGCGGTCACGGGAACGGCGGAAGAGGAATTGCCCTGGCACGATCCCACGCTCGCGCTCGATGAGCGCATGAAGCTCGCGGTGGGGCGCGCATATCCGCTGCGCCTCATGGCCGCGATGGGCCAGCTCGACTGCGGCCAGTGCGGGTACGAATGCCGGAGCTACGCGGGCGCGATTGCGGATGGAAGCGAGGCGGACCTCGGCAAATGCGTTCCCGGCGGGCGCGAGACGACCAAGAAGGTGAAGGAGATCGTGGCGCTTGCCCGCGTCACGGACGCACCGGGAGCTTCGGTCGCGACGCCCGCACCCGCGAGGGGACCGGTGGAACGTGGCTATGGACGCGATGCGCCGGTCGGGGCGAGGCTGCTGTCGTCTTCGGCGCTCAGCGCCGCCGAGGCCGACAAGGAAACACGCCATGTCGTGATCGATGTCTCGGAATCGGGGCTTCGCTACGATCCCGGCGATTCGCTCGGCATCTGGCCGCAGAACAATCCCGACGAGGTGGAGCTCCTGATCGCGATCCTGCGCGCGCGCGGTTCCGAGGCCGTGACGCTCGCCGACGGCGCGGTCATCACGGCGCGCGATGCGCTCACCCGTGAGTGCGACCTGCGCGTGCCCAGCGAGTCGCTCTACGCGCTGTTGGCACGCGAAGCGAAGGACGAAGCCGACCGCACGCGCCTCGATCGGCTCGCGAGGGACGACGGGCAGGCCGAGGCGCTGGGCGTCCACGACGTGCTCGACACACTGCTCGAGTTTTCGTCGGCGCGCCCGAAGATCGGCGAGTTCGTATCGGCCCTCGGGCGCATGCAGCCGCGGATGTATTCGCTCGCCTCGTCGCTGCGCAAGCATCCGGGCGAGGCGCACCTCACGGTGAGCGTGCTCCGCTACGAGCGCAACGACCGGACGTACCAGGGCGCGGGCTCGTCGTTCCTGGGCGAGCACCTGCGGCCCGGCAGGCATCTTTCGGTCTTCGTGCAGCGTTCCCACGGATTCCGCCTGCCCGCGGATCCCGAGGCGAACGTGATCATGGTGGGACCCGGGACCGGAATCGCGCCGTTCCGCGCCTTCCTCGAGGAGCGCGAGGCGACGGCAAGCCGCGGGCGGAACTGGCTCTTCTTCGGCAACCAGCGGCGCGAGGTCGACTTCCTCTACCGCGACGAACTCGAGGAGCTCGCCACTCGCCGCGTCCTCACGCGCATGGATCTCGCGTTCTCCCGCGAACAGACGAGCAAGGTGTACGTCCAGCACAAGATGCTCGAGGCGGCCCAGGAGCTGTGGCGCTGGCTCTCGAACGGCGCGTACCTCTACGTCTGCGGGGACGCGAAGCGAATGGCGGGCGACGTCGACGTGGCGCTCAAGCAGGTCGCCGCCACGGAAGGCGGAATGGACGCCGCGGGAGCGAAGCGGTATTTCGCGGACCTCGCCAAGGCGGGCAGGTACCAGCGCGACGTCTACTAGCCCTCGCGCTCCATGGCAGCTTCGGACTGGAGCGATTCCACGTCGCGATAGATCGACGCGGTGGCGAGTGTCTTTCCCCCCTTCACATAGCGGAGCAGGCAGTCCCGCGCGGCGATGTCGCCATCGATCTCGATCGCATCCCAGCCTTCCGCGTGGCCCACGTAGTTGATGGGCACGTCGTAGTGCTGGCTCCAGAAGAACGGAATCGCGTCGAATTTCAGTTTCGCTCCGAGCATGTTGAGCGCCGCGACCTGTCCCTGGCGCTGCGCGACGACCCAGTGCTCGACCCGGATCGCGGCGCCGCTGTGGGGATCGGGCCATCGCGCGATGTCGCCGGCCGCGAACACTCCGGTCGTGCTCGTCTCCAGGTATTCATTCACCGCCACTCCGCGATCGATCGCGAGTCCCGCCTTCTCGGCGAGCGCGAGGCGCGGACGCACGCCGACGCCTGCGACCACGAGGTCCGCATCGATCGCCGCGCCGCTCTTCAGCTTGACCTGGCGCGCGTCGATCGCGGTAGCCGAGTCTTCGAGATGGAAGACGATTCCGTGCTCCTCGTGCAATTGGCGGACGAACTTGCCCATCTCGACGCCGAGCACGCGCTCCATCGGAATCTTTTCGGGCGCCACGACGTGAACGTCGAGCCCACGCGTTCGCAGCGCCGCGGCCACTTCGAGCCCGATGAAGCTCGCGCCCATCACAACCACGCGCTTCGCATGGGCCGCCTTTGCGATGATGCCGCGGCAATCGGCCAGCGATCGCAGCGTGAAGACGTGCGGCAGCTCCATTCCCGGAAGCTGCAGCCGGATGGGCTCGGCGCCCGTGGCGAGGAGCAGGCGGTCGTAATCGACGCTCGATCCATCGGCCAGCATGACCTTGCGGGATTCGATGTCGACGGCCGACACCGCCGTCTTCAGCCGAAGGTCGATCCGCTGCTCCTTGTAGAAATCCTCGCCGCGCAGGGGAACCCAATCTTCCGGCGCGGAACCCGCTAGGTAGTCCTTGGAAAGATTCGGGCGATCCACCGGGGCCGCATCGTCCTCGCTCAACATCACGATCTCGCCCGGGAAGCCCTGGCGGCGCAACATCTCGGCCGCCGCGAATCCGGCAGCGCCACCGCCGACGATCACGATTCGGCGGGGAGAATCGCGTCCCACGGGAGCGCGAGGTGTCGGCTTGGAGACCACCTTTCCGCGCACGAAGACTTTTCCGTCGCGCGTTTCAGTGGACCAGCACGCCACGGGATCGATTGCCGGCGCGTGGAGCGCTTCGCCGGTACGCAAGCTGAAGCATGCATGGTGCCAGGGACATCGCACCGTGTCGCCGACCATGAGGCCGTCGGCAAGCGGAGCGTGGTAGTGGCTGCAGGTCCCGCCGATGGCGAAGAACTCGTTGCCGCGCCGCGCGAGCAGGACGGCATCGCCGCCTACGTGCCCGGCCTGCATCGCGCCGTCGGCGATCGTGTCGATCGCAATGCCCGCCGAGAAGTCGGGGCCGGTCGTTTCGCCTGGGGAATCGCTCATGGGAGATTGGATGCTCGCTTGCCGGGCCGCGTTCCGGCCATCCTACAGGCTTCGCACAACCCCACGTGCTGAAGCTCCCGAAACCTCGCGAAACGCTATTTCGGCTGCGGACGCGCCGAGCGGACGTACTTGCCGTCGAAGACCGTGGTCCAGGTCTTCCCGCCGTCGGTCGATGCGCGCCAGTGCTGGCGCACGGAGCCGTCGGGATTCGGGGTCCACGTGATCTCGTTCACCCGCCCGGGATCCTTCTTCGCGGGCAACGACGCATCCGACATCGTGAGGGCGCCGTTCTTCCAGGCGCCCTCGATCACGAGCAGCCCCGCGTTGGAGTCGACCCACGTCTGGTGCCAGAGGCCGCGCTTCGCGTCGAAGACGTTGAGGCTCTGGCCCGAGAGCTCCGGCGACTTCCACGACTCGTGCACGACGCAGCCGTACATGCGCTCGATGCGGTTCGTGCCCGCGAGCTTGCCGTCCTCGTAGACGTCCCAGTCTCCGACCCAGAAATCGAACCGGTGGGCCTCGGGTGACGAGCAGGGCTTGGGCTGCGGCGCCTGGGCGCCCGCGTCGAGGGTCATGGTTGTAAGTGCAACCAATACAATGGCGATCCCCTTCATGGCGTTCTCCCTCCAGGGGCATCTTGCCCGATTGCAGGAGGAGTAAAGTTGCGGCCTGTTACCGGACGAAAGCGCACGTGATGACCGCAACCGCCGCACCCACCGCCACCGTCTTCAACCAGTCATACCAATACCAGGTCCCAGACCCGAAATCGGGGATACCACCGGGCCTTCGCAGGATCGCGATCGTGGGCGGCGGCACGGCGGGCTGGATGGCGGCGATGATCCTCGCGCACAAGCTCGGCCCCCGGGGCGTCGAGGTCTCGGTGCTCGAGTCTCCGGTGGTGCCGATCATCGGCGTGGGCGAGGGATCGACGCCGTGGCTGCGCGGCTTCTTCGACATGCTGGGCATCGAGGAATCCGAGTGGATGCCGCAATGCAACGCGACCTACAAATGCGGCATCACTTTCGACAAATGGTCCACGCGGCCCGGGTTCGAGAGCTACTTCCACCCGTTCGCGTCGATGCTCGACAACCTCACGCTCACGCAATTCACCCACAACGCCCAGGCGCGCATGAACGGCCTGGACGTCGAGGCGCGCCCCGACAAGTTCTTCATCGCGTCGTACCTCGCGAAGAACAAGCTCGCGCCGAAGCCCCAGCGCAATTTCCCCTTCGACGTCTGGTACGGCTACCACTTCGACGCGACTCTCGTCGGGCAATTCCTCCACAAGAAGGCCGTGGAACGGGGCGTGAAATACGTGAGCTGCCACGTGACGCAGGCGAACCTGAAGGAGAACGGCGACATCAGGTCCGTCACGACGAAGGAGAACGGCGACATCGAGGCCGATTTCTTCGTCGACTGCACGGGCTTCGCGGGGATCCTCATCCAGAAGGCGCTCAACACACCCTTCGTGAGCTTCGCGGACAACCTCTTCAACGATTCGGCGGTCGCGATGCCGACGCCGATGACGGACCGCATCAGCTCGCAGACGATCTCCGCCGCGATGAAACACGGCTGGTGCTGGGAAATCCCGCTCACCAACCGCTACGGCAACGGTTACGTGTACAGCTCGCAGTTCTGCTCGGCCGACGAGGCCGAGAAGGAGTTGCGCGAAAAGCTGGGCACGCTCGATTCGCCCACCGAGGCGCGCCATCTCAAGATGCGCATCGGCCGCGTCACGAAGCACTGGAACCGCAACTGCCTTGCGGTGGGCCTCTCGCAGGGATTCATCGAGCCCCTGGAGGCGACGGCGCTCCTCTTCATCCAGCGCACGGTGCAACAGTGGGTCGAACTGGTGGAGCAGGGCGACATGGGCGAGAAGACGCAGGACCGGTTCAACGCCAAGGTGAACGAGCACTTCGAGGGCACGCGCGACTACATCGTGACCCACTACAAGACCAATACGCGCAAGGACACCGAGTACTGGCGGGCGAACGCGGCGAACACGAAGATCTCCGATGCGCTGCTCGAGCTCTACGCGTTGTGGATGTCCGGAAAGAGCATCGCCTCGGCGGTGGGAACGCAGAAGCTCGGCAAGGGCTATCCGATCTTCTCCTGGTACAGCATCTTCGCGGGCATGGGGATCTTCCCGGAGCAGGCGCGCCTGCGAGCGCCCAACGGCGACGACCGCTACAAGATGGCCGAGATCGACAACCTGCTCACGCGAAGCATGATGAACTTCCGCGACCAGCGCGAGGTGCTCGAGAACATCCCGCCGAAGGTGAAGGAAGAGTCGCTGCAGATCTATTTCTGGTAGCGATGCCGAAATCCTTCGAACCGGCGGTCCTCGAGACCGCGCGACTCACGCTTCGCTTCATGGACGAGCGCGACATCGACGCGCTCTACGCGGTGTATTCCGACCCGGTGGTGGCACGGTACCTGTCGAGGCCGGCGCAGACCGAGCGCGCGCAGGCCGAGAAGATGATGGCCAACGTGCTGGCGGGCTACGCGGACGGCAGCGGCGTGAACTTCGGTGTCGTGCGCCGGGACGACGGCGCGTTGCTCGGCAACTGCATGCTCTTCCGCTTCCACGACGAAAGCCGCCGCGCGGAGATCGGCTACTCGATGGCTCGCGCGTACTGGGGACAGGGCTACATGAACGAGGCGTTGATCGCGCTGATCGGCTACGCGTTCGGTCCGCTCGGATTGAATCGCCTCGAGGCCGACATCGATCCACGCAACGACAATTCGGCGAAGAGCCTCAAGCGGCTCGGATTCACGGAGGAGGGCGTGCTCAAGGAGAGGTGGATCGTGGCCGGCGAGAAGTCCGATACCGCGTACTACGGATTGCTGGCGGGACAATGGCGAAGCAAATAGCCGGCGAACCCGCGCTGCATGACCAGGTCCTTCAAGGTGCGAGCGCCGGAGCCACGAAGGCGAAGAAGAATCCCAGCCCGAAGGTCGCCACCGACGCGAGGTAGACGCGCAGCGAAATCCTGCGCGCCCGCATGCACTGGGCCGCGAGTCCCGGATCGGCGGGACACGGCGCGAACCTCGCTCGGTATTGAAGCGCCCCCGCGATCGCCAGCATGGCTGCCGCGACCGCGAACACGCCGGCCTTGTTCTCGGACAACCAGACGAGCTGGGGAAACGCTCCCACGAGGCCGGCGAGCGTCGCGCCGGCTCCGACCGCCACCATGGCGGCCGGAATCGCGCAGCAGACGAGGGTTCCCGCGCTGGTGAATATGGACAGCCAGGAGAGCCACCCCGACGGTTCGGTCTTCATTTGCCCTTGATCGCCTTGCGAATGTCGGCGAGGGAATCGTCGACCCGCTGCACCGAAGTGACGTCGTAACCGGCTTCCTTCATCTGCGTGACCAGCGTGTCGTCGGGAATGTCCTGCCCATCCTTCAGGGCGACGGCGACGACCTTGTCCTTGAGGCTCACGAACACGTCCTGGGTGGGCGGCATCGCGCGCAGGCGCTTCTCGATGCCCTGGGCGCAGAACGCGCACACCATGCCGTTCACCTGCATCTTGACCGTCTTCGCGTTCGCCGCAACGGCCAGCGTGCAGCAGAGCGCGATCAATACCCGTTTGGCTGCTCTCATCTTCGATCCTTTCAGAAATTCATCATCACCATGAGCTGGGCGCGGCCCTTGTGATCCGCTCCCGCCTCGATCCAGAAGTTGCCCTTGAACAGGCGAAGCATGGGAATCACCTCGGTCGTGCCAGGCAGGACGCCGCCCTGGTAGTGGCGCAGCTGCACGAGGAACCATGTCGCGATCTCGTCGTAGTCGTGCTCGTAGGGGGCCACTCCCAGCTGCACGGTGCTGATGCCGTTGGTGAAACGGCTCGAGTGGAACCACTCCTGCTTGCCCGAGGCGTAGATTCGCCGCGTTTCGTAATCGACCTGCACCCCTGCCTGCACGGTCGCAAGTCCGGTGAACTGCCCCTCGCCGTCATGTCCCCGCGTGGATCCGAGCCCGCCCCACGCGAAGACGTTGCCTTGCGCTTCGGGAAGGTTCCAGCGCTTCACGAGGTAGTTCAGCTGGACGCTCGAGATGTCGTGCTCGAAGCTCCTGTCGTCGGCGATGATCTCGGTGAGCGAGAGCCCGCCCGACCACCAGTACTTCGGCGCGTAGAAGACCTGCGCCTGGCGCATGGTGTTGGTGCCGTACTCGGCCATCGTGGTCCAGCCGTCCTGGAACGCGATGGGTTTCGCGAATGCCTGGACGCTGGCCGCCAACGCCAGCGTCCAGACACAACCTCGAAGGGTTGCCGCCATTGAATCCTCCGTCGATGGGCGTTGAAGGCGCGCACATCGCGCCCTCTCCGTGCCGGCGAAGGGCTACTCGCGGATGCGGCCGAAGAGGACTATGAGAGGCGGAGCGTTGGCGCGGGCGAGCAGCGGGAAACGCGCGCGCGCGACCAGGACGACCGGCCTCGGAGGAACGAGGAGGAGGGATGACTCGAGGGAAGACGGGATCGCGACCGAACTTGTCGTTTCGAACTTCTGCGGGTCGTCGTTGCACGACTTCTGGCAAAGCGGATCGGCGCTAGTGCCCTCCTCGCAGTCGCTCGACTGCGCCGCGGGTTCCATGAGCATCGCGGGCGGACAAGCCATGCCCGCCAGCGCGACCCTGCAGAAGAGGATCGCGAAGCAAAGGAGCGCTGCGAATGCGCGACTGGGGCGGCAAGTCCGGTTCATCTGCGAGCCATTATGCCCCACTGAAGCGTTTCAGTCGGGAACATTGCGTTGCAACTCTTCCAACCACGCCCGGGCATTTCCATCCGAGGGCGCTCGCCAATCGCCCCGTGGCGAAAGCGATCCGCCCGAGACGACCTTCGGTGAATTCGGAAGCGCCGAGCGCTTGAACTGGCTCGTCTCGAAGAATCGCGCGAGGAACACGCCCAGCCATTTCTTGATTTCCGCCAGCTTGTACTCCTCGCGCCATGCGTGCCATGCGAGGAACGCCACCTTCGACGGCCGCATTCCGAACCGGGTGATGTAGTACAGGTTGAAATCCTGGAGCTCGTAGGGCCCGATCACCGATTGGGTGCTCTGGATTCCACCGGCGCCGGGCGGGACGAGCTCGGGTGAGATCTCTGTATCGAGGATCGATTGCAGCGTCGCCGAAGCCGCCGGATCGAGCTGCCCCGAATTCATCACCCACCGGACGAGATGCTGCACGAGCGTCTTCGCGACGGAGCCGTTCACGTTGTAATGGCTCATGTGATCGCCGACGCCGTACGTGCACCAGCCGAGCGCGAGCTCCGAAAGATCGCCCGTCCCGAGGACGATCGCCTTGCGCTGGTTGGCGAGGCGGAAAAGATAATCGGTGCGAAGTCCCGCCTGCACGTTCTCGAACGTGACGTCGTAGACGTTTTCGCCCTTGGCGAACGGATGGCCCAGGTCCTCGAGCATCTTGCGGGCGGCCGGGCGTATGTCGATCTCCTCGCCGGTCACGCCGAGGGCATGGATCAGCTCCCAGGCGTTGGATTTCGTGCCCGCCGAGGTCGCGAAGCCCGGCAGGTTGAAGGCGAGGATGTTCTTGCGGGGAAGGCCCAGCGCATCGAATACGCGCGCCGCGACGAGGAGCGCATGGGTCGAATCGAGGCCGCCCGAGACTCCGATCACGGCGTGCTGCAACCGGGTCGACTGCATCCGTTTCGCGAGCCCTTGTACCTGGATGTTGAATGCCTCGTAGCAATCACTGTCGAGGCGCTCCGGGTCGTCGGGCACGAAGGGGAAGCGTGCGACGCTGCGTTCGAGTCCCACGTCGTCGAACGAGGTTCGATGCACGAAGGAAATCCGCCGGAATCGATGCTCGGGATGATCCTGCGCGGCCGCGGCGGCATTGAACGTCACCGTGCGCATGCGCTCGAGGCGCAGCCTCTCCACGTCCACGTCGGCGACTGCGATCTGTCCGGAGGCGGCGAAGCGCTCGGTCTGCGCGAGCAATGTCCCCATCTCGTGGATCGTCGCCTGTCCATCCCACGCGAGGTCCGTGGTGCTCTCGCCGGGACCCGCCGCCGCGAAAGCGTACGCGCCGATGCATCGCACGGACTGGGACGCGCAGAGGTGCGCGCGCTCGTCGGCCTTGCCGATGAGCACGTTCGACGCGGAGAGATTGCAGAGGATCAACGCGCCGGCGAGCGCTCCGATCGCCGACGGAGGCGTGGCCACCCAGAAGTCCTCGCAGATCTCCGCGTGGAACGTGAAGTCGGGCAGGTCCGACGCGCCGAAGTAGATGTCGGTCCCGAAGGGAACGTCCTCGCCACCCAGGCGGATCTGGAGTCCCGTCACTCCGGCGCCGGGCGCGAACCAGCGGTTCTCGTAGTACTCGCGATAGTTGGGCAGGAACGATTTCGGCACGACGCCGAGGATCCTTCCGCGGGCGAAGACCACCGCGCAGTTGTAGAGGCGCTGGTTGCGTCGAAGCGGGGCGCCCACGATGCACACGGGACGCAAGTCCCGCGACGCTTCGACGATGCGCGCGACGGCGGCTTCCACCGCGTCGAGAAGCGCGTCCTGCAGGAGCAGGTCGTCGATTGCATACGCCGAGAGGCCGAGCTCGGGGAAGAGCATGAGGTCGACGTTGCGCGTGTCGCCGTCGCGCATGGACGACAGCGTCTCGTCAGCATTGGACGCGGGGTCGCCTACGTGGACCCGTGGCGTGCAGGCCGCAACCCGTACGAAACCTTGCCGGTGCAGCGAGTGGAAGCTCACGGACGAATTATATCGTCGCAATTAGTTAACAGTCTCTCCACAGGGGCTACACATTCGGGGCGCACGATGGCAATCATGAAAACCTATCTCCGCACCACATTCATCGTCGCCGCCTTCGCGTCGACGATCGCGTTGGCCCAGCAGCCGCAGGGCCATCCGCCGCCGCATGTCGACATCGCCGCGTTGCTCAACGTCGATGCCGCCAAAGCCTCCCAGGTCCAGGCGATCCTCGACGACGGCCGCAAGCAGATGCACGCGCTGCGCGAGTCGATGGGCCGTCCGACGGACGACGCGTCGCGCGAGAAGATGCACCAGGCGATGCAATCCATCCACCAGGACACGGACAAGAAGCTGTCCGCCATCCTCACCGCGGACCAGGTCGCGAAGCTCGAGGCTTCGATGCCGCATCCGCGGGGACCCGGCCGCGAAAGAGGAACCTCCCAGTAGTTGGCTGTTGCAGTTCCTGTCGGGCACCGCAAGGGCCCTTGGGGCCGGCAGATTCTCCCCCCTTGCCGGCCCCTTTTTATTCCTAGATCTCGAGCTTGTAGCCCACGCCGTACACGGAGTGGACGAGGTCGTCGAGCGGACGCACCTTCTGGAGCTTGCGCCGCAGGTTCTTCACGTGGCTGTCCACGGTGCGATCGGAGACCACGCGATGGTCCGCGTAGAGGGAATCGAGCAGCTCGTCGCGTGGAAAGATGCGTCCGGGCCGCGACGCGAGCGTGTTGAGCAGTCGGAATTCGACGGGCGTGAGATCGAGGGCCTTGCCGTCGAGCATCGCCTCGTAGCGCGATGCGTCGAGCATGAGGCCGTGGCTTGCCGCGTCCTCGACGCGCGCTCCGCGCCGCAATACGGCTTTCACGCGCGCCACCACCTCGCGGGGGCTGTAGGGCTTGCAGATGTAGTCGTCGGCGCCGAGCTCGAGCCCGATCAGCCGGTCGACTTCCTCGACGAGCGCCGTCACCATGATGATCGGCATGTCGCCCGCGGCGCGCACTTCCTTGAAGACCTCGAGGCCGCCCTTGCCGGGAAGCATGAGATCGAGGAGGACGAGATCCGGGCGCCGGCGTTCGATCGCCGGTAACACGTCGCGGCCATCGGCGATGCTCTGCGTCTCGAAGCCCGAGGCGCGCAGGTAGTCTTCGAGGAGCTTGGCGAGCTTCGCCTCGTCCTCGACGATCATCACGAAGGATGCCGGATCGCTCACGATTCTCCCGCCTTCGCGTTGGGCAGCCGAAGCTCGATCCACAAGCCGCCCAGCTTCGAAGCATGGGCCTCGATGGTTCCGCCGTGCGCTTGAGCGATGCTCTGGCAGATGGCGAGCCCGAGACCCGAGCCGCCGCGATCGCGGCTGCGCGAGCCCTCGACGCGATAGAGGCGCTCGAAGATCCGGCCCAGCGCTTCGGCAGGAACGCCCGGCGCGGAGTCTTCCCAGTCGAGGTGCGCGTGGCGGGCGTCGCGGCCCAGGGTCACGCGAACCTTGCCGCCGGGATCGGTGTAGCGCGCGGAATTCTCCACGAGGTTGGCGATGAGCTGGAAGAGGCGTTGCGGATCGGCGCGCACGCGCACGGGGGTATTCGGAATCTTCGTCTCGAGCTCGAGGTCCCGCGCGGCGAGGCGTTCACGCGCCCCGTCGAGCGCCTCGCGCACGAGCTGCGCCAGGTCCAGGTCCTCGAAATGGTACGCGAGCCCGCCCACGTCGGCGAGCGAGAGCTCGTGCAGGTCCGCCACGAGCTTGCCGAGGCGCTCGACTTCCGTCTGCAGCGACTTGATGTTCTCGGGCGTCGGCGCGCGCACGCCATCCTGGATCGCCTCGAGCTCCGCCTTGAGCACCGCGATCGGCGTGCGAAGCTCGTGCGACGCGTCGGCCATGAAGTTGCGGCGCAGCGCCTCGTTCTTCTCGAGCGTGTTGCCGAGCCGGTTGAAGTCGTCCACGAGCCGGCCGATCTCGTCGTTCGAGGTCGATGCCACGCGCGTCGAGTATTCGCCCTCTGCCAAGCGGCGCGTCGCGGCCGCGAGGCGCTTCACCGGCGTGAGCATTCCTCGCGCGACGAACCAGGCGACCACCGCGGAGATCGCGATGGCGCACAAGGCCACGATCCATCCGGCGCGCAGCTGGTCTTCCTGGAAGCGCCGGTCGGCGAATTCGAAGGGGGGTCTTCGCACCGGAACGGAGAGCCAGCCGACCTGCTGGCCATCGACGATGATGGGGCGCGTCTTGCCGTTGCCGCCGATCACGCCATCGCCCACGACCACGTTGCCGCGCATGTCGAGGACGACGGCGGGGGGCGGACGAGGAAATCCCCCTTCGCGGGTCGCAGATCCTCTTGGATTGGAACCTCCGGGGCCGGAATCGAATCCCTCGGGCCCGGGAGGACGGCGGCGCCGGATGTCGGGGCGGCTCTCGCGGTTCAGTTGCAGCCACGCTTCGTCGCTGCCCTGCAGGAAGTCCCAGTTGCCCTTGTCGCGATAGGCGTTCGCGATCGCCGTCGAAAGACGCGTAAGCCGCTGTTCCTCGCGCTCCTGGATGTACGACTCGAATCCCGAGGTGAACGCGGTACGCACGCCCAGGCCCACCGCGACCGCGGTGATGATGTTGGTGACCAGGACCGCGATGAAGAGCTTCAGGGTGATGCCGGGCGACATCCCCCTATTTTCGTGCAGCCCCCGCGGTGGTCGCAATGCGCTCGGGCGTCTTTCCCCGATTTTTCAGATTGTCTCCACAATCGTGGTCGCAACGCTCCGCGCGCTCGCGATGCTCCGCGGGCGGGCCGTCGAGGCCACGGCGCACCTCGGCGATGGCCTGGCAGCGGCAGCTCGCTGCGATGAGCGAGAGGATGAGGAGGGCGGCTGCGAACAGCCGGAGTTCGTATCTCATGTGGCGTAGACTATTTCATATATAGGACGGAAGCCGCCCTAATTCATCAATAGAGTCACGGTATGCCACAGCCCACGACGCGCGTCCTGGCCGCCCTCGAGCTCCTGCAGTCCCGGGAGCAGATCGGGGGCGCCGAGCTCGCCGAGCGCCTGCAGGTCGACCGCAGGACGCTGCGCCGCTACATCACGATGCTCGAGGACATGGGCGTGCCCATCACGACAGAGCAGGGGCGCTACGGGGGCTACCGGCTGGTGCCGGGCTACAAGCTTCCACCGATGATGTTCACGGACGAGGAGGCGCAGGCGCTCTCGCTGGGCCTCATCGCCGCGCGTGGCCTGGGTCTCGCCGACGCGGCGCCCGCCATCGAAAGCGTCCAAGCGAAGCTCGATCGCGTCCTGCCCAGCGCGCCGCGCAAGACCGTGAACGCGCTGCGGGAGAGCGTGGCGCTGCAAACCGGAGGCCCACGCGCTACCGCCGATGCGAAACTCCTTCGAACGCTGTCGGAAGCCGCCCAGTCCCGCCGCGTGGTGCTCATGCGCTATCGCGCGGCGGAAGGAACGCTCACCTCGCGCGAGTTCGATGTGTACGGTCTCGTGTATCGATCGGGGCGGTGGTA
This sequence comes from Usitatibacter sp., assembly GCA_035308545.1. Lineage (GTDB taxonomy): Bacteria > Pseudomonadota > Gammaproteobacteria > Burkholderiales > Usitatibacteraceae > Usitatibacter. The sequence goes on along the minus strand of DATGGI010000127.1, from coordinate 10,897 downwards.
TGTCGTGGGCTACTGCCATCTGCGTACCGGCTTGAGGACGCTGCGGCTCGATCGCGTCGCGCACGCCGAGCTCGCCGCCCCGACTTTCGCGCGGCCCGCGGACTTCGATCCCTCGGAATATCTCGATCGCGCGTTGGCAACGCTTCCGCGAGCGGTCTCCACCGAGATATTCATACTCACGGACGATGCGGGTGCGTGCCGCGACCTCTGCTACTCGGTGGGCGTGGTCGAGCCCGATGGTGACGGCATGAAGCTCACGGGCTCCTTCGATGAGATCGACTGGTATGCGCGGGAGCTGATGCGCCTTCCGTACCGCTTCGAAGTGCGCTCGCCCGATGCGCTTCGCGTGGAGATCGCGACGATCGCCGGCGAGATCGCCGAGCGCCTTTCGAAGCCGGTCACGACCGGAACTCGTCACAAGCGGTAACGCTTCGTCGGGCATGATTGGCGCCTCGCTCCTGTTTGAAAGCGAAGACGTCCCGATCCGAGGAGGCTTGTCTTGATGTTGCATCCCCCACGCGTTTTGGCGATCGCCACGTTGGCGGTCATCGTTTCTTCTTGCGGCAGCGGAGGTTCTTCACAAACCTCGACGCCTCCGCCTCCGCCTCCACCTCCGCCTCCGACGCCGATCGATATTGCGATCACCGCAATGGCGGCGATCAAGGTCCAGTCGGGCGCGCCGGGAATCGCCGTGCTCGAGCAACGCCTGAACGCGATCACCGAGGCGGGGCCCGATCGAACCCTCGCGATCTTCGACAGCCACGGCGCGGCGAGCGGGCGCTACGCGCCGCCGGCAGGCTATTCGCTCATCGATTTCGCGCAGCACCCGTCCGGTGAGATCTCGGTGGCGCTTGCGACTGCGACCGGGGTGCGCCTCGCGCGAATCGATCGGACCGCGGTCCTCATGGACGACCTTGCCATCGTCGATCCCCAGGCGGCGACCGACCCCTTCTTCGACACCGGCGGGATCCACGACGACAACTCGCTGCTTCCGATATTCACGCGCGATGCGGTGCGCGTCGCGGCCATCGGCGAGGATCTTGCCGTCGCGCTGCGAACCGGACGCAATGCCACCATCGCCTATCGATTCGCCCACGCGCGACCCGGCGGCTACACGCGCACGTGGCGCACGCTCGCCGAGCCGGGATTTTCGGTATTCGCGATCGGGATCACTTCGGGGACGTTCGACACCTTCGACGCGCTGATCAACCACTGGCAGGTCCGCCTCGATGCGGACAGCGCGGGCAATCTCGCGATCGGAGCGGTTTCGAAGGTGGAAGCCGCACGCCTCTTCGCGGCCCATTCGCTCTACTTCGGCGACAGCATCGATGCGGAGGAAGGCGTGCTCGTCACGCGCATCGGGTCGGACGGCACCCGCATCGGTGCGACGGCGATCGATACCGTGCAGGACACCGAGCTGCACGGGCTCAGGATCGCGGGCGACGATATCGCGATCATGGGTCGTGTCTTTTCGGTGCGGCGCGGAGACGGCGGCGGATGGAATGCTTACTGGGGCCGTATCTCGAAGGCGAGTGGGTCGCTTGCAAGCTACCGCACGGTCGACGTGGACCTGGGCGAAATCCTGTTCGATTCCGCTCCGCTGCCGCAGGGAGGCTGGATCGTCGCGGGCTCGGCCGGCTACACGCAGAACCCGACAGGCGCGAGCGTCTCGGAGCAGGCCGCTCCGCTACTCGCGATCCTCGAGACCGACGGCACGTTGCGCCAAAGAATCGCCTTTGCCGCGGGTCCACGGCAAAACCAGTTGCGCTCGCTCGCGGCGTTGGGAAGTCACTGGATCGTGGGTGGAATGGTGAACGGTCCGGGGACGCATTCGGGCGATGGCGACCGCGCGCTCATCACCGCGGACGGATTTGCCCGCGAGACCGCCGTCAGTCCCTGAACGCCGCGAATCAGGCCTCGAAGCCCGTCGCGACCTTCAAGGATCCCGGCAAGGCGCGACCGGTGCGCGCTCGCGATCCGCGGTAGTGCGCGAAGTCGCCCGGCTTCACGACAAGCGTTCCGGGCTTGTCGCCGCGGCCGATCGTGCCGATCGAAAGCGCGTCGGCCACGGGCTTCATGCCCACCATCGGCGCGCCCTCGTGCAGCTTCATCGCCATCACGCCGCGGCCTCCGTTGGGAAGCTCGTTCACTTCCTCGAGCGGGAAGATGAGCAGGCGCTTGTCGTGCGAGAGCGCCGCGACCTCCTTCACGCCGGGCGCGAGGATCCGGGGTTGCAGCAGCGTTTCGCCTTCACCCACGCTCACGAACTGCTTGCCCGCGCGCCGGTCGGTGATGAATCCGGAAATCTTCGCGGTCAACGCATAGCCGCCGCTGCTGGCGAGCAGGACTGCAGTCTCCGGAGCGGCGGAGACGAGTCCCACGATCGCGGTGCCCGCGGTTTCGGCGAGCGAGCTCACGGGAACGCCGTCGCCCTTGCCGCCGGGAAGCTCCTGGGCGCGCACGTTGAAGGCCCGCCCATTGGCGCCGAAGAGCACGATGGGCAGCGTGGTGCGCGTTTCCACGATCGCGAGCTCGCCGTCGCCTTCCTTCCATGAAAGGCCCGCGCGGTCGATGCCGTGGCCGGAGCGCGAGCGCAGGAAGCCGTTGCGGGACACGATCACCGTCACGGGCTCGTCCACGACAGTCTCGACCATGGAGACTGTGATGCGCTCGGCTTCCTCGATCACCGTGCGGCGCGCGTCTCCGAACTTCTCCGCGTCCTCGCGCACTTCCTTCGCAGCGAGCTTGCGGCGCTCGGCGGGCGAGCCCAGCAATTTCTTGAGCGAAGCGGCTTCCTTCTTCAATTCGTCCAGCTCGCGCTCGATCTTGATGCCCTCGAGCTTCGCCAGCTGCCGCAGGCGGATCTCGAGGATGTCCTCGGCCTGGATCTCGGACAGCCTGAACTTCGCCATGAGCTCCTTCTTCGGCTCGTCGGCGTTGCGGATCACCTTGATCACCTTCTCGATCTCGAGGAAGGCGATCATCCGGCCATCGAGGATATGGATGCGGCCCGCGACTTCGGTGGCGCGGTGCGCCAGGCGGCGCTCGAGCACGTCGAGGCGGAACTTCGACCATTCGCCGACGATCTCCGCGAGGCTCATCTGCCGCGGGCGCCCGTCGATGCCGATCGCCACGAGGTTCATGGCGGCGTTGCCTTCCATGCTCGTGTGGGCGAGGAGGAAGTTCATGAGCTCATCGGGCTCGACCTTGCTCGTGCGCGGCTCGAAGACGATGCGCACCGGATGCTCGGCGTCGGAGTCGTCGCGCTGGCTCTCGAGCACCGCGAGCGTCGCGGCTTTGAGGCTCTGCTGGTCGGGCGTGAGTGATTTCTTCCCCGACTTCGCCTTGGGATTCACGAGCTCGTCGATTTCCGCGAGGACTTTCGCGGCGGATGTGCCCGGGGGTAACTGGGTTACCGCGACACGGTACTGGCCGCGCGCGAGCTTCTCCACGCTCCAACGCGCGCGCACGCGGATGCTGCCGCGGCCGCCCTCGTAGGCGCGCTTGATCTCGTCGCGCGAGGAAATGATCTGGCCGCCACCGGGGAAGTCCGGCCCCTTGATCCCGCGGATGACGGGCTTCGCGTCGGGATCGCCCTCCAGTGTCTGGGCGCAGGCCTCCGCGACTTCCAGCAGGTTGTGCGGCGGAATCTCGGTGGCCATGCCGACCGCGATGCCCGAGGCGCCGTTCAGCAGCATCGCGGGCAACCGCGCCGGCAACAGCTTCGGCTCGCGGAAGGATCCGTCGTAGTTGTCGCTGAAGTCGACGGTGCCGCGGTCGAGCTCCGAGAGCAGCACGTGCTCCGCGAAGGCGGTCAGGCGAACTTCCGTGTAGCGCATCGCCGCGGGGCTGTCGCCGTCGCGCGAGCCGAAGTTGCCCTGGCCTTCGATGAGCGGATAGCGCAGCGTGAAATCCTGGGCCATGCGCACGGCCGCGTCGTACACCGCGGTGTCGCCGTGCGGGTGGAACTTGCCGATCACGTCGCCCACGATGCGCGCGGATTTCTTGAACGGCGCGTCGGAGCGGTTTCCCAGCTCCCGCATCGCATAGAGGATGCGGCGTTGCACCGGCTTCTGGCCGTCCTCGACGGAGGGAAGCGCGCGGCCCTTCACGACGCTCATCGCGTAGGCGAGGTAGGCATTGCGTGCGAAGAGGGCGAGCGAGGGCAGCTCGGGCGGGGCAGGGCGCGACGGCGGCGCGTCGGCGCCGAACAGGTCGCCTGAGCGGTTGTCGGCCGGAGTTTTTTTCTTCTTCAAGGGAGGCGTCATGCGGAGGAACGGACCTATTTTAGCAAGAGCGTCGCCGGGGGCCCCGTGTAGGAACTCTCCGACAGCGTCCCGGCAATCGCGAACGCAGAATGTTTCAGGTTTTCGGCAGGAGGAGGGTCGCATGGCTGCTGGCGAGAGTCGCGTCGCTTCCGCAAGCTGGCTCGTCGGCGGCGGGGAGCTCGGCGAGCGCATTCGCGCCCTCGACTGGGCGTCGACTCCGCTGGGCCCGCTGGATTCCTGGTCTCCCGCGCTGCGAACTGCGGTGGGCATGATGTTGTCGTCCCGCGCGCAGATCATCTTCTTCTGGGGTCCGGAGTTCGTCGTGCTGTACAACGACGCCTACCGCTCCGTGTTCGGCGGAAAGCACCCGTGGGCGCTCGGCCTTCCGGGGCGTGAAGCGTGGAGCGAGATCTGGGACGACCAGCTGGGGCCGCTGTTGCGCGGTGTCGTCGAGACGGGCGAAGCGTTCTGGGCCACGGACCTTCTCTTCTGCATCGAACGCAACGGTTACCTCGAAGAAACCTACTTCGACATTTCGTACGACCCGGTGCGCGACGCGACGGGCGCGGTGGCCGGCGTGTATTGCATCGTGACGGAGACAACGGCCCGCGTCTCCGGCGAACGGCGGTTGCGCACTCTGGGCGCGTTGGGCCGAATCGGCCTGGGCACGCAGACGGTCGCGGCGGTGCTCGAGCGCGCGGCGAAGGTCCTTGGTGAAAATCCCGACGACATCGCGTTCGCGCTGCTCTACGAGCGCGACGCGGCGAGCGGCGCGGCGCAACTGCGCGCCCACGTCGGCATCGACGCCTCGCACCCCGCGGCTCTCGACCAGGTTTCGTCGGAGGGCGTCCGGTGGCCCGGATCGAACCTTCCGCCGGAGGGGCTCGTGCTCGAGGCCCGCTCCATGATCGCGGCGCGCCTGCCGGGAGGCCGATGGCCCGAGGCTTGCGAGCAAGTCGCGATACTTCCGATCGGCATCTCGTCTCCCGCCGCACCCGACGGATTCTTCGTCGCGGGCTTGAGTCCGAGACGCCTCGTCGACGCGTCCTACCGGGACTTCCTGCGCCTGGTCGCCGCCGGAATCGCGAGCGGGCTTTCCAACCTGAGGGCTCTCGAGGCCGAGCGCCGCCGCGGCGAGGCGCTCACCGAGCTCGATTTCGCGAAGACCGCGTTCTTCAGCAACGTGAGCCACGAGTTCCGGACTCCGCTCACGCTCATGCTGGGGCCGCTGAATGAAGAGATCGCCAACGGCCGGCTGCCGTCCGGGAGCCGCGAGCGCCTCGAGATGTGCTATCGCAACGGGATTCGCCTGCTCAAGCTCGTGAACTCGATGCTCGATTTCTCCCGCATCGAGGCCGGCCGCATGACCGCGCGCTTCGAAGCGACCGACCTCGCGGCGTTCACCGCCGAGCTCGCGAGCAACTTCCAGTCGGCCTGCGAGGCCGCGGGGCTCGCGCTGCGCGTGAGCTGCGAGACGCTGGATGAGCCCGTGTTCATCGACCGCGACATGTGGGAGAAGATCGTCTTCAACCTCCTGTCCAACGCGTTCAAGTTCACCTTCGAGGGCGCGATCGACGTTCGCGTCTCGCAATCGGGGCATGGCGCGGTGCTGGAGATCCGCGATTCGGGCGTCGGCATCGAGGCGGGCACGCTGCCGCGCATCTTCGAGCGCTTTCGCCGCGTCGAGGGCGTGCGTTCGCGAACGCACGAAGGCACCGGGATCGGGCTCGCGATGGTCCAGGAGCTCGTGCGCATGCAAGGTGGCGAGATCCGCGTCGAGAGCGAACCCGACGAGGGCAGTGTCTTCACGGTGAGCTTGCCCTTCGGCACGTCGCACCTCGCGCCCGAACAGATCATCGCAAAGCCGCACGCCGAAGCGACGGCGCGGAATGCGGAGGCGTTCGTCCAGGAGGCATTGGACTGGCTTCGTGCGTCCAGCCCGCGCAAGCTGCCGGAAGTTCGTCCCGCCGAGACTTCGCGGGCACGCATCCTCGTGGCCGAGGACAACGCCGACATGCGCGAGTACGTCCAGCGGCTTCTCGCGGAACATTGGGACGTGTACGCCGTGCCCGATGGACACGCGGCGGTCCACGCGCTTTTCACCGCGCCATTCGACCTGGTGGTGACCGACGTCATGATGCCGCGCCTGGACGGCTTCGGATTGTTGAAGGCGATCCGGTCGGACCCGTCGTTGCGCGATCTTCCCGTGGTGATGCTTTCGGCGCGAGCCGGCGAGGAGGCGCGCTCCGAAGGACGCAACGCGGGCGCGGACGACTATCTCGTGAAGCCCTTCGCGGCCCGCGAGCTCGTCGCCCAGGTGCGCGCGAACCTGGCACTGGCTTCGGCGCGGCGCGCCAACGCGCGTGAGCGCGAGACGCGGCTCGCGAGCGAGCGCGAGGCGCATCTCGACCTGCGGCGCCATTGGGAAGACCTGGCCCGCCTCATGGACCAGACGCCCAATCCGATGATGGTCCTGCGCGGCCGCGAGCACGTGATCGAGCTCGCCAACGCAGCGGCCTGCGACCTGTGGGGCTGCACCGCCGAGGAGGTGCTCTACAAGCCGCTATTCGACGCGTTGCCGAAGATTCGGAGGGGCGGACTCGAGACGATCCTCAACGAGGTCCTTTCCAGCGGCGAGGTCGTCAGGAACCACGACGCCGGCTTCGAGTTCGTCTATTCGCCGCTTCGTTCCCCGAGCGGGCGCATCGAGAGCATCGCGATGACCGCTTTCGAGAATTCCGGCGAGGCCGCCGTGGAAGTTCGCCAGGAGCTTCGCGCAGCCGGCTAGAGGTCGGCCTCGATGGTGTGGCCTTCCTTCTCCATCCACGCGCGGCGTCCGGCGGCTTCGGTCTTGCCCATGAGCAGCTTGAAGGTCTCCTGGGCCTCGGGCCGCTCCGAGTCTTCGAGGCGCATCGTGATGAGGCGCCGCGTGTCGGGGTGCATCGTCGTTTCGCGTAGCTGCTCCGGATTCATCTCTCCCAGTCCCTTGAAGCGCCCGACGTGGATCAGCGTGTCGCGCACGCCGTCGTCGCGAAGCTTCTCGAGCACGGCCTCGCGCTCGAGGTCGTCGAGGGCATAGATGCGCTTCTCGGATTTCATCTTTCCGTGCGGCGCCACGCGGATCGAGTAGAGCGGCGCCTGCGCGACGTGGACATGGCCCTTCTCGATCAGCTTCGGGAAGTGGCGGTAGAAGAGGGTGAGCAGCAGCGTCTGGATGTGCGAGCCGTCGACGTCCGCGTCGGCCATGATGATGACCTTGCCGTAGCGCAATCCATCCAGGACGGCATCGGCCGCGTCGGCCGCATGCGGATCGATGCCCAGCGCCACTGCGATGTCGTGCACCTCGGTGTTGGCGTAGAGCTCGGCCGCGTCCACCTCGAACGTGTTGAGCACCTTGCCCTTCAGCGGAAGGATCGCCTGGTACTGGCGGTCGCGTCCCTGCTTGGCCGATCCACCGGCCGAATCGCCTTCGACCAGGAACACCTCGTTGCGGTCCATGTCCTGGGATTCGCAGTCGGTGAGCTTGCCGGGAAGGACCGCCACGCCGGAGCCGCGACGCTTCTCGACCGCCTTGCCGGCCTTCTGCCGCGCGGTGGCCGCGCTGATGGCGAGTTGCGCGATCTTCTTGCCGTCCTCCACGTTCGTGTTGAGCCACGCGTCGAGCGGGTCCTTCACGCGGGAGGCGATGAGCTTCACGGCCTCGCGCGAAGACAGGCGCTCCTTCGTCTGCCCCTGGAATTGCGGATCGAGCAGGCGCGCGGAGAGCACGTAGCGAAGCGGCTTCCACACGTCTTCGGATTGGAGTGTCACGCCGCGAGTGGTGAGCTCGTGGTGCTCGCAGAATTCCTTCACCGATTCGTACACCGCGTTGCGCAGGCCCGCCTCGTGCGTTCCGCCGAGCGCCGTGGGAATCAGGTTCACGAACGACTCGCCTTCGCCGCCGGCTTCGGTCCACGCCATCGCCCATTCGGCGCCTTCTCCTTCCGCGAACTGCTGATCGTCGGCGGCGACGAAAGAGGAGGCAGCGAACACGGGGCTCACATAGCCGTCGGCGCCCTCGAGCCGCTCCTGGAGGTATGCGCTCAGGCCTCCTTCGTAGCGCCAGACGCGCTTGTCCTTCTTCGCTTCGTCGAGGAGCGTGACTTCGAGACCGGGAAGCAGCACGGCTTTCGCCCGAAGGAGGAGCTCGAGGTCCTGCTTCTTCACCGTGGCGGAATCGAAGTACTTCGGATCGGGCCACGCGCGCACGATGGTTCCCGATTCGCGCGGTCCGGCCTTGCCGGTCTTCTTGAGCTTCGAGGACGTCTCTCCGCCCTCGAAGGCAATTTCCCAGGTCGCGCCGTCGCGCTTCACCGTGACTTCGAGCCGCTTCGACAGCGCATTGGTGACGGAAACGCCCACGCCGTGCAGTCCGCCCGAGAAGGCATAGGCGCCACCGCCCTTCTTGTCGAACTTGCCGCCGGCGTGCAACCGCGTGAACACGATCTCGACGGTGGGAGCTTTCTCGACGGGATGCGGGCCCACCGGGATGCCGCGGCCGTCGTCGGCGACGCTGATCGATCCGTCCGAATGCATCGTGACGTCCACGTGCTTCGCGGAGCCCGCGAGCGCCTCGTCGGCCGCGTTGTCGATCATCTCCTGGATGATGTGCAGCGGGCTGTCGGTGCGCGTGTACATGCCCGGGCGGGCGCGCACGGGCTCGAGGCCCTTCAGGACCTTGATTGATTGCTCGTCGTATTTCATTTCTCGGATTTTACTAAAAGGACTCGCGCCGGAAACACGGAGACCACGGAGTTCCACGGAGGAACACGGAGGAATCAATAAACCGTATGTGTTTCGTGCCCAAGTCTGAATTCACCACGAATAGCCACCATGGCTTTGGCCTTTCCGTGGCCTCCGTGAATCTCAGTGGTCTCCGTGTTCCCGTCTTTAGCCGGCCTAGCCCCAGACCTCGCGTGCGATATCGACGATCAGGCGGATCTTGTTCGATTGCGCCTCGATGGCGATGTCGTTGCCGTGCACCGTGGAGGAGAAGCCGCACTGGGGCGAGAGGCAGAACTGGTCGAGGGGCGCGTACTTCGCGGCCTCGTCGATGCGCCGCTTGATGGCGTCCTTCGATTCGACCTCGCCGAGCTTCGTGGTGATCAACCCCAGCACCATGGTCTTGTTCTTCGGCAGGAAGCGCAGCGGACGGAAGTCGCCCGAGCGCTCGTCGTCGTACTCGAGGAAGTAACCGTCGACCTTGAGCTCGTTGAAGAGCACTTCGGCGACGGGCTCGTAGCCGCCCTCGGCGACCCACGCGCTCTTGAAGTTGCCGCGGCAGAGGTGCGTGCAGATCGTCATGCCGGCGGGCTTGTCCCGGATCGCTTCGTTGATGAGGTTCGCGTAGTCGCGCGGCAAGTGGTCGGGATCGAGCCCGCGGCCCTTCGCGGCTTCGCGCATCTTCGGATCGCACAGGTAGGCGAGGTTCGTGTCGTCGAGCTGCAGGTACGTGCAACCCGCATCCCCCAGCGCCTTGATCTCGTCGCGATACGCGGCGGCCACGTCGGCGAAGAAGTTGTCCATGTCGGGATAGGCATCGATGCTGATGCCGGCTCGCGCGCCGCGGAAGTGCAGCATCGTGGGCGACGGAATCGTCACCTTCGGCGTCTTCTTCGTGACCGACTTGAGGAACTTGAAGTCCTCGACCTGGATCGGCTTGCCATGCTTCACCTTGCCCGTCACCTTGAGGACCGGCGGCGCGAATCCCACGTCTCCCGTCTTCGTGTGGAACTGCGACGTGAAGCCCGCGTGGGTCTCGACGCCGTCCAGCTGCTCGAGGAAGTCGATGTGGAAGTAGGTGCGGCGGAACTCGCCATCGGTGATGCCCTCGAGGCCCAAGTCTTCCTGGTACTTCACGACGTCGCGGATCGCCGCGTCCTCGACCTTGCGAAGCTCGGCCTTGGAGAGCTTGCCCTCGGCGACTTTCTCTCGCGCGTCGAGAAGCGCCTTGGGCCGCAGGAAGCTGCCGACGTGATCGGCGCGGAAGGGCGGTTTGGTGCGTTGTGCCATGTCTTTCCTAGATGGGTTTGACCTGCGGGAGCTTGTCGATCTCGACGTTCCAGAGCTTGCCGTCCTTCTTCTCGCACTTGCGGATGTAGACGTCCTGCACCACGTCGCGAAGCTCGGCATCGATCGTCATCTTGCCGCGCGGGCTCGTCCACGACATGCCCTTCATGGCATCGACGATCTTCTCGCCGTCGGTGGATCCGCCGGTCTTCTTGAGCGCTTCGTAGATGAGGTGCATGCCGTCGTAGCCGCCGACGGACATGAAGTTCGGGCGGAAGTTGTACGCCTTCATGAAGCTCGAGACGTACTCCTTGTTTTCGGGCGAGTCGTGGGCCGCCGAGTAGTGATGCGAGCTGTGGATGCCGATCGCCGGATCGCCGATGGCTTCCAGCAGGTCGTCGTCCAGCACGTCACCGGTGCAGATCAGCTTGATGCCCGCTTCCTTGAGGCCGCGGTCGGCGAACTGCTTCATCACCGCGGCGCCTTCACCCGACGGTACGAAGAGGAATAGGGCATCGGGCTTGGCGTCCTTCGCGCGTTGCAGGAACGGTGCGTAGTCCGGGTTGCGAAGCGGCGTGCGC
>DATGGI010000126.1:0-28912 GCA_035308545.1 Usitatibacter sp. | reverse complement strand
TCCGCGGCACGTGCAGCCCGGGCTTCGAGCTGAAGTCGATCGGCAAAGCGGAGCAGATCTTTCCCGTGCCCTATGGCGAGATCCACGCCCAGACCCAGCATCCGGTGGCACACCTCCTGTGGGCCTCGCTCTGGCTGGGGCTCGCCCACGACGCGCTCGGCCGCGCCCGCTCGGCGGTGCGAGCCGAGGCGCGGAAGAATCCCGGGGTCACGCCCGTTTCGGCCATGCGCGTCGCCGAAGCCGACCTGGTGCTGAACACTTTCAGGAGCCTCGTGCAGGCCACGCTCGCCGATTACGAGCGCGTCCTCGGCGTGGGCGATATCGAGGGGTTCTCGCGATTCGACTTCGTCCTGCGCGTGAACGACCTCAAGCTCTCCGCCTCGCAGATGGTCGTCGACATCGTGCAGCGCGCGATGCTGGTGTGCGGCATCCAGGGTTACCGCAACGATTCGAAGCTCTCGCTCGGGCGGCACCTGCGCGACGCGACCGGGGCGGCGCTCATGGTGAACAACGACCGCATCCTCGGCCAGAACGCGACCCTGCAAGTCGGCATCCGGGAGGCCTGACCATGTGCGTCTTTCATTCGCGTGAGGACCTCGCGCTCGAGACCGTCGACGGCTATGGCGCCTACCGGCGCGAGCTCGTCGAAGCGGGATTGCTGATCCCGATGGGCGTGCGCGGCATGTACGGCCGCGGCGAAGCGTTCGAACACGCGATCGAAAGATTCGATGCGCTCGTCACGCGCGCCGGCGCGACGCCGCGGCCCGAAGTGATGCGTTTCCCGCCGATCTTCAGCCGCGCCAACTACGAGAAGGTCGGGCACATCCACAACTTTCCCGATCTCATGGGTTCGCTCCACACGTTCACCGGCAGTGACGGCGAGCACCGCGACATGCTCGGAAGGTTCGAGCGCGGCGAAGACTGGAGCCGCGACCTTTCCGCGTCGCAGGCGATGATGACGCCCGCGATCTGCTATCCGCTCTATCCCACGGCGACCGGCACGCTCCCGCCCGGTGGCCGCCGCGTCGATCTCCAGGGTTATGCGTTCCGCCACGAGCCGTCGGACGATCCGGCCCGCATGCAGGTCTTCCGCATGCACGAGTTCGTGCGCCTCGGCACGCCCGCCGAAGCGCTCGAGCATCGCGACACGTGGCTCGACAAGGGCCGCGACGTGTTCGCCTCGGTGGGCCTCGAGGTCGATCGCGTCGTCGCCAACGATCCCTTCTTCGGGCGCGGAGGCCGCGTGCAGAAGGCGATCCAGCGCGAGCAGGCCCTCAAGTACGAATTCGTCATCCCGATCTGCTCGACGGAGAAGCCGACCGCGATCGGATCGTGCAACTATCACCTCGAGCACTTCGGCGAGGCCTTCGCCATCAGCACGCACGATGGCGCCGTCGCGCACAGCGCCTGCGTGGGTTTCGGGCTCGAGCGCGTGGCGCTCGCGCTCTTCAAGACGCATGGACTGAAGCTCGAGTCCTGGCCGCGGGAAGTCCGCGATGTCCTCGGTATTGGCTGAATCGCGGCGCCTGCGCGTCGCGCCTCTCGATCCGGCGAGCTACAAGCGCCATCGCATCCACGGCGCCGACCGCACGTGGGGCGAGACCAATTGCTACACCGACCTCATCATCGAGTTGGTGCACGGACTCGGGCACGAGCCCATCGCGATGCTCGCCTTCACGCTGGCGATCGACTTCGAGGGCGACCAGTGGACGTTCTTCAAGCCGCCGGATTCCGACCTGCTCGCGCTCTACGGGCTCGACAACCAGGAGCTCGCGATCTGGCGGCCGCCGCTCGACCACGTGGTCGAGCAGGTGGGCCTCGGCCGGCCGGTCCTCATCGAGCTCGATGCGTTCTACCTTCCCGACACCGCCGGCACCGCCTATCGGCGCTCGCACGAGAAGACGACGATCGGCGTGAACGAGATCGACCCCGATGCCGGCTTCATGGGCTACTTCCACAACCAGGGCTACTTCTCCGTGGAGGGCGCCGATTTCCGCGAACTGTTCCTCCTGGACGGTGCGCCGCATGCGCGCATCCTCCCGCCCTTCTGCCAGTTCGTGAAGACGGTCCCGGGATTCGCCGCGCCGCGGCGCGACGATCTCGTCGAAGCGTCGCTCGCCTCCATGCGGCGGCAGCTCTCGCGCGCGCCGGCCGACAACCCGTTCCCGCGATTCAGGAAGCGCTTCGAGGAGGACCTTCCGGCCCTTCTCGCCGCGGACCTCGATCACTTCCACAAATACTCGTTCGCGACGCTGCGTCAGTTCGGCGCGTGCTTCGAGCTCGGGGAGACCTACCTGCGCTGGCTGGGTGAGCAGGGAGTCGCCGGACTCGAAACGCCGTGCTCCGCGCTGCAGCAGATTTCCCAGGCGGCGAAGGCGTTCCAGTTCCAGCTCGCGCGCTCGATGTCGCGCCGCAAGCCCATAGACTCCGCGCCCCTCGACGCGATGGGCGCCCAGTGGGACATCGCCCTCACGCTCCTGCGAAGCCGCTACGCCTAGGCCAGGAGCACGCCCCGGTCACGAAGAAGCGTAGGGCCGCAGGTGCGCGATCAGGCGCTTCACGAGGTCCATGCGCGGCGCGAGCTGCGAGAACGTATGGTCGGCGCCCGGGATGATCTCGAGGCGCAGCGCTCCGCTCTTCAGCGCGCGCGTGGCGGTGAGCCGCGCTCCCGCCAGCAGGATCTCGCGCCCGGGATCGTCCTCGGCGAGAAAGAGCGAGATTGCGCGGTTCATCGCATGCAGGCGGCGAAGGTCCCGCGATAGCGGCGAAGCCTTGAGCGGCATGAGCCGCTCGCGCAGCGCGTCGCGATGCGACTTCACCTTCGTCGCAACCAACGCCGTCACGGTGAGCGCGAGGTGCCTGAAATCGACGCCGCCCCGGAGCAGCTTCAGCCACCGGTCCGGATTGCGCATCGCCTTGCGATACTGGATCGCGTCCTCGAAATGCCGCGCCGAATCCAGGTCCATCCCCTCGGTCCAGTAGAAGGTGATCGGATTGATGAGGATGAGCTCGCAGATCACGTCGTCGGCCAGTTGCAGCCCCGCGTGGAACGTCGTGTGCGCCCCGGAGCACAGTCCCATCGCGATGAAGCGCGTGTAGCCGTGGCGCCTGCGCAGGAAATCGAACGCCGCGCGCGCGTCGGCGAGCGCCGTCTCGGGATATGGATGGTTCTCGCGGCCGCTGCCGCGCAGCACGCTGTCACCGATCCCCTCGAGATCGAAGCGCAGGCATGCGAGCCCCATCGCCGCGAAGTGCCGCGCGAGCGTCACGCTCATGCGGTTCGGTCCCACGCGGTGCACCGCGCCCGCGTTGAAGATCACGATCGCCGGGCGTTCCGTGTCGCGTGTCGATCGGCTGAGGACACCGAGGAGGTGGGAATCCTTTCCGAACGCGCACAACGATTCTTCGACGATCGCATTTCCGACCTGCGTCTCGACGGGAAACGAGACCGCCGTCCGCGCCGGAGCCGGCGAGGCCGGCCGCGAGGCGCGCGGCACGGCCGGCTCCCGCGTGATCCACTCGACGATCTTCTCCAGCGCGGCCTCGGGAACCACCGTGAGCATGTGCTCGGCCATCATGGCGTCCCAGCCCGGCAGCCGCGTGTATTCGTTCACGACGCCGCTCGCCGTGAGGTATTCGTTGAGCGACATGTCGGGCGCCTGGTCGTCGCGTCCCGCGACGAGGATCCGCCTCGCCTGCAACGGCACGTCGAGCAGGCTCGTTTCGCGCAACGCCGCCAGCGTCTGGTCCGATACGATCGAGCCCGCGCTTTCGAGCGCGCCCTCGGCGGTGCCTCCACGCTCGGCGCTCATCGCGATCGCCTGCAGCTCGCGCACGTAGGGCCGGCCCTTGATGACGGGATTCCAGAGCACCAGCTCGTCGACTCCCATCTCGTGCGCGACAATCGCGGCGAGCGTCGCGCCCAGGCGCACGCCGACGAGGCATACGGAATCGCATCCGCTCAGCGCGCGCGCCTGCTCGATCGCCGTGCGGATGTTCTCCTTCCAGGTTCCGAGGCGGTCGGGATCGATGTCGCTGCCCGCGGAGTCCCCGATGCCGTGATAGTCGAAGCGCAACGCCGGGATCCCGGCGCGCGCGAGGCTGTCGGCAAGATGGCGCAGCGTCCGGTGCGCGCGGGTGTATTCGTATCCGATGGGTCCGCACACGACGGCGACGCGATCGCCGGGAGGCGCCGCCTCCTCGGAGTGATAGCACGCGAAGAACGCGCTCGCGCCCTCTCCGACGTACATCGACTCCCGTTTCATGGCGGGATGCGCCTCAGCCACCGGCGGCCACCGCGGCTTCGCGAGGCGCGGCCCATCCGGGCGCCAGGCGCGTGACGTACCAGTCGAGGGCGACCTCGAGGCCATCGTGGACGTTGCAGGCGGGACGGAACCCCAGGTTCGACCTCGCCTTGCCGATATCGGCGCGCGAGAAGCGCACGTCGCCCGCGCGGAACTCGCGATAGACCGGCGGCCCGCACTCGAATCCGCCATCGCGCGCGCGAAGCAGGTCGCAAAGCGTGTTGTAGAGCTCGTTCAACGACGTCTGCTCGCCGAGCGCCACGTTGTAGACCTGGTTCAGCGCGCCGGGATCGCGGACCGTCGCCGCGAGGAGATTGGCCTGCACCACGTTGTCGATGTAGCAGAAGTCCCGCGCAGTCTCGCCGTCGCCGTTGATGTTCACCCGTTCGCCCCGCAGCATCGCGGCGATCCACTTGGGAATCACCGCCGCGTAGGCGCCTTCCGGATCCTGGCGCGGGCCGAACACGTTGAAGTATCGAAGGCCGACAGTCTCCATCCCGTAGCAACGCCCGAACGTGTCGGCGTAGAGCTCGTTCATGTACTTGCCCGCGCCGTAGGGCGAAAGCGGCCGGCCGACGGTGTGCTCCACCTTGGGCAGCGCCGGATGGTCGCCATAGGCCGCGCTCGACGCGGCGTACACGAAACGCTTCACCTTCGCGTCGCGCGCCGCCACCAGCATGTTGAGGAACCCGGTCACGTTGCTCGCGTGGCTCGCGATCGGATCCTCGATGGAACGCGGCACGCTGCCGAGCGCCGCCTCGTGCAGGACGACGTCGATGCCCGCGCACGCTTCGCGGCACGTTTCGAGCGAGCGGATGTCGCCCTCGATGAAGCGGAACCGCGCCCAGCGCTCGCGGCCGACCGCGGCTTCGACCTGGTCGAGGTTGTGCTGGAAGCCCGTCGCGAAATTGTCGAGGCCGACCACGCGCTGGTCCAGCTCGAGAAGCGCTTCGAGGAGGTTCGAGCCGATGAAGCCGGCGACGCCGGTTACCAGCCACGTGCGGTGCGTCGAAGAAATCCTGTCCATTGACATTTCCTTTGAATGACTACTCGGCGGCGGCGGCCCGGGGCCCGGGATGCCGCAGCGATGCGATGAAAGACGAGATGCAGCGGCGCTGGCCCATGAGGAGGAGCGCGGCCGGATAGACGACGGCGAGGATCGCGCCACCGCTCGCGAGCAACGCGAGCGGCGGCAGGTGCGTCCAGCGCAGCACAGAGCCCGCGGCGAGCGCGGCGAGTCCCGCGGCGGCGAGGATCCCGGCGAGAGTGGTCCAGTCCTGCAGCTTCGCCACCGGCGTCCCGGTGAGCTTCGCGATGCGCGCGAGCGAGACCGCGCGCTCGCTGTAGAGCGCGAGCACGCTTCCGATGGCCGCGCCGGTAAGTCCCCAGTTGATCGCCCCGAAATAGCTGAGCGGCAGGCCCAGCGCGAGGACGAGCGCGTTCACCCGCGCGGCGAAGACGCCCTGCTTCAGCAGGAAGAGGATGCTGCTCAGCTCGACCACGAGCGCGAGGAGCCCGACGATGTACAGGCGCATCACCGGCGCGGCGGCGAGGTAGGTCGGCGTGTAGACGAGCGCGATGAGGGGTTCGGCGAAGACGAACGCGAACGCGAGCATCGGGTAGACGAGGAGCGCGACCATCGCATTCGCACGGCCGTTCAGCGCGAGCATCGAGGCGAAATCGCCCCGGGAGTGGTGGCGGCTCATGCTCGGCAGGAAGACGTGGTTCACCGACTGGCGGAACATCTGTACCAGGGGGGCGACGACAGTCGCGACCGAGAACGACGCGAACTGCGACACCGTGAAGAGCGTGGCGACGATCCATTGGTCGCCCTGCAGCCGGAATCCGTTCAGCATCCCCGACAAGGCGAAGGGCGACGATTGCTTGATCTGCTCGGCGAAGGGCGCGCGTTCCAGCCACGGGCCGCCCAGGCCGTGATGCCTGCGCACGTACCAGAGAAGGAGGCACACCTTGAATGCCGCGAATGCGGCGAGCACCCAGAAGACCGCGGTGACGTCGCGCGTGAGGATGGCCGCGGCGGAGAGCGATACCGCGCGCAATGCCGAGAGTCCCACGATCGCCTTGGCCTGCCAGTGCACGCGTTCGTCGACCGTCGGCAGGACGTCGAGCACCCAGGAGAAGATCCACAGCGCGACGAAGATCGGGACGACCGCGCCGTGGCCCGTCATCACGCCCTTCATCGCCTGGGGAAGCCAGGGATCGAACGGCGACAGGATGAGCGCCGACGCGAGTCCCGCGACCGCGAGGAAGAGCAGGCATTGGTTGAGGAAGAGCCGCTTGCGCGTGCCGTGCGACCGGGGCATGAAGTAGTAGAGGCTCTGCGGCATGCACATCGGCATGATCACGAGGAGCGTGCTCACCGCGAGCCACAACAGGCGGTATTCGCCGAAGCTGTTCGCGTCGAGCGCGCGCGTGAGGACGATGGGCAGCAGGAACTGCAGGCCGTAGTCGAGCGCGTACGCCGTCCCGAGCGAAACCGCGCGCCGTTCGAGGGATGCTTGCCCGGGGCTCATGGCGCGAATCCCGTCAGTGCGGCGATCTCGCGCTCGTAGCGGCCGATCACCGCGTCGATCGCGTGGTTGTCGCGGAAGTGCGCGGCGGCGCGCAGCGAGGCTTCGCGCCAGAGGATGTCGTCGCTCATCAAACGCTCGACCTTCCAGGCGGCCTCGTAGGCATCGCGAACCGGGTCGTACACCGCTTCGCCATTCTTCATCCGCGAGCCCGTGTCGATGAACGCCACGGTCGGGATCGCCCTCGACCACGCCTGGAGGAACGTATTCGGGAAGCCTTCATAGAGCGATGTGTTCAGCACCACCCGCGCGCCGTCGAACAATCGCTCGGCTTCGACGAAGGGCACGAAACCCTTCATCTCGACGTTGGGCAGCGCCTTCGCCGCATCCCGCAGCGACGCGTAGTAGTCCTGCGACTTGCGCTCCGCGTCGGGGCCGCCGACGATCACGAAGCGGCAGTGCGGCAGGCGCCGCGCGATCTCGATCGCGAGCTCCGGCCGCTTCGAACGGCGCATCGACGCCGTCCACAGCACGTATCCGCCGCGATCGGCGCGCGCGCCCGACGGCGGCACGTAGCAGCTGGGAATGACCGAGCCGTCGAGCCCGTAGTGGTCGCGCAGCTGCTTCTGTTGCACGCCGTTCTGGGTGATCACGCGATCCACATGGCGCACGCCCCACTCGAAGATCTTCCGGTCGCGCGCGAAGCGGATGTCTTCCTCGCCCGGCAGGAAATCCACGTCGGAGGCGCCGGCGTAGATCGACTTGCGACCGTACTTGCGGCAGAAATGGGCGAGGAAGCCGGTATAGGCCGCGGCGGTGCGCTGGTAGTAAACGTCCGCATCGACGCGAGTGAGCACGCGCCACAACGACGTGAGCCGCGGATGGATGAAGCGCAGCCCCGGGATGCCCTCGTCGGGCCGGTGCATGTTGTGGATCGTGACGCCGGCGACCTCGGCCCGGTCGGGCTGCCCGTAGTCGAGCGACACCATCGAGACGCGATATCCGCGCCGCGCGAGCGCCGGCGCGATGATGCTCTGCTGCACCTCGGCTCCGCCCACGACCTTGATGTCGGTGCTGCCCGACATCACCGGCCACGTGGTCGGGGCCAGGAAGCAGATGTGCGGCGCCCTCGCCCTACGCGGGCTTGGCGACTGGATCGGGTCGAATGTATTGGCGATAGACACGTTCAAGGTTCTCCGTGGCTTTCTCGATGGTCGCGTGCGTGCGAACCCACTGCTTCTGCTCGGCAACGATCGCGTTCCGGTCGCGATGCGCGGCGACGATCGCCGCGGCGATCGCCTCGGGCGAGCGCGTGGCGACGACTTGTCCGGCGCGCGGCAGGATCTGCGCGATGTCGGAGTAATCGGTGCTCACGACCGGCACGCCGAGCACCATGGCTTCGAGGACGCAGTTGGGAAATCCCTCGCGGCACGAAGTGACGAACAACACGTCGCTCTGTTTCACGATCGCGGGAAGGTCGTTGCGCGCGCCCGCGAAGGTCACGCGGCCGGACAGGCCCGCGCTTTCGTAGTGGCGCATCACCGCGTCCTTGTAGTCGCTCGTGTTCGAATGGACACCTGCCTTGTATCCGGGCACGGGCGGCGAAAGCGAATCGCCGAGGAAGAGCACGCGCCATTCGGGCGCGGTCGTGACGAGATGCGCCGCGGTCTCGATCGCGAGGTGATAATCCTTCGCGGGCTTGATCGCGCCCACGAGCGTGGCGACCTTGTGCTCGCCGGGTCCGAAGAACTCGCGGCGATGGTCGGCATCGCTCACGGCCCGGCGCTCCAGGTCTTCCACGTGCATGCCGTTCCAGACGACGTGCATCTGGTCCGCACCGTATCCGTAGAGCTTCCGTGCGAAGCGGCTTCCGGACCCGGTGTTGGCGACGACGCCGTCGACCATCCCCTTCGTGAGGAAGTGCCCGAGGCGCTGCGTGGCCGAGATCTCGTAGTTGTCGCTGCGCTCCGAGTTCAGCACCGGGATGCCGGTGGCGAACGCGGCGATGCGCGCGTAGATGTCTCCGTCGAAGAGGAATCCGTGGACGATGTCCGGCCGCCAGTCCCGGATGAAGCGCCGCAGCCGCGCGAGCACCTGCACATCGAGCTTACTTCGCTTCTGGTCGACCAGGACCTCGACGCCGCTGCCGGCGAGCTCGGCCGCGCGCGGCGCGACGCCGTTCAGCGTGTAGATGGCGACCGCGTTGCCGTAGCGCGCGAGTTGCCTCGCGAGCTCGACGACCTGCTTCTGGGCGCCGCCCAGGCCGAGGTCGCTAATAGTGAACAGCACGCGCATGCTCGGTCCCTTCGTCGCGGTAGCCCAGGTCCCCGGCCCAGCGCTCGCGCCACATCTCGAACGCGAGCAGGAGCCACACTTTCTGCACGTCGATGCGATCGTTCGCGGCGCCGCCGTCACGGAAATTGGAGATCGCCGTCGCCACCATCACGGGATCGAAAAGCCCGGCATCGCGGATGCGCTTCGGATCGAGGTACTCGTAGATCAGCGGCGCGAGTTCGCCCCGCAGCCAGCTCGAGAGCGGAATCGCGAAGCCCTGCTTGGGCCGCTCGACCAGGTTGCGCGGCAGGCGGCGGTAGAGGATCTTGCGCAGCAGGTGCTTGGAGCCGAGCGTGCCGCGCCGCATGGATAGCGGAAGGCGCAGCGCGAACTCCGCAAGCCGGTGGTCGAGGAGCGGCTCGCGTCCTTCCAGGCCCACGGCCATGGTGGCCCGGTCGACCTTCACGAGGATGTCGTCGGGCAGGTAGTAGCGCAGGTCGCAACGGGACATCTGGTCGGCGAAGGCCGGTGCCCCGACGCGATCGCGCGCGGCCACCGAGGCTCCGAGAAGCGATGACACTTCCCACGGCGCCCAGAACGACATCGCGAGGTCGTACATCGTCGGGCGATCGAGGTCGGGAAAGAGCGCCTGGAGTTTCTCGACGCGCTCGACGAACCGGCGCCGGGCGCCGTGGCGCCATGGCGAAGGCATCGGCGCTCCTTCGAGCGTGGTGCGTAGTGCAACCGGAGAGAGCTTCGCGATCGCGCCGCGCGCGATTCGCGGCACGCGCGAAAGCGTCCTCTCGCGATCGAGCATCACGCCATAGTGGGAATAGCCGCTGAAGAGCTCGTCGCCGCCATCGGCCGAGAGCGCGACCTTCACATGCTCGCGCGCCATCTTCGAGACGAGGTGGGTGGGAACACCCGACTGGTCGCCGAAGGGCTCGTCGAAAAGCTCGGCCCATTGCTTGAGCACGCCGAGCATGTCGCCCGCGGTCACGATGCTTTCGGTATGGCGCGTGCCGAGGTGGTTCGCCACTTTTCTCGCCCACCCGGATTCGTCGTAGCGCGGATCGTTGAAGCCCACGGTGAAAGTGCGCACCTCGCCGCCGCCGTCCTGCTGCAGCAGCGCCGCCACGAGCGAGGAATCGAGGCCGCCGGACAGGAACACGCCCACCGGCACGTCGGAAACCATGCGATGGCGGCACGCGTCCACGAGCAACGCTTCGAGACGGCGGTCGAGCTCGTCCTCGCTGCCTTCGAGCGTTTCTTCGGTGCCGATCGCGCTCCAGTAGCGATGCAGGACCGGCTCGCCGATCTCGCCCAGCTCGAGCCAATGGCCCGGCACCAGCTTGTGGACGTCGCGGTAGATGGAGCGTGGCGCGCCGATGTATCCGAATTGAAGATATTGACCGAGCGCGTCGCGATCGATCTCGGGCCTCCACGCGTCGAACGCGCGAAGCGCCTTCAGCTCGGAGCCGAACCAAAGGGCGGAGCCGTTCCACGCGTAGTAGAGCGGCTTCACGCCCATGCGGTCGCGCAGCAACACCAGCCTGCGCTCGCGTTCGTTCCACAGCGCGATGGCGAACATGCCGATGAACTTGTCCACGGCCGCCACGCCCCATTCCTGCAGGGCGGCCAGGATCACCTCGGAATCGCCCGTGCTGCGGAAACGGTGGCCGAGCGCGTCGAGCTCGGCGCGCACGGCGGCGAAGTTGTAGACCTCGCCATTGAAGACCATGGTGAGCGCGCCATCGGCGGAGCGCATCGGCTGGTGCCCCGAAGGCGACAGGTCGACGATCGAAAGCCGCGTATGCCCGAGCGCGACGCGCCCGCCGGGCCGGACCCAGATGCCGCTGTCGTCGGGCCCGCGGCGCGCGAGGCTCTTCACCGAACGGTCCATCCCCGCGATCCATGCATTCGGATCGCCTCGCCGTGACCAGTATCCCGTGATGCCGCACATGGCTAGATCCTCGTTCCCATCGATTCGCGCGAACGGCGCGGGAGCACTTCGACCGGCGGCGCGGGCCTCGTCGCTTCGGCGCGCGCGCGCCGCGCATGCACGCCGAACATGAGCCCGATGCCGAGCCACAGGAAGCTCTGCTCGGCGACCGGCGTGAGGCTGCTGCCCACGAACCCCGCGACGATGAAGCTCACGAGCGCCACCGCGCAGCCTTCGAAGAAGCCCTGCTCCTGCGGCTGCAGGTCCGGGGCCTTCGCGAGCTCGCGGAATCCCTTCCACACCGTGAACCAGAATCCGAGCAGGAGGATCGTCCCGACGACGCCGAAATCGAGGAGCGCGCCGATGTAGGCGTTGTGCGGATGCGTGACCTGCAGCATCTCGCCCAGGCGCATCGCCGGGGTCCACAGGATCGACTGCACGCCGTGTCCGAAGAACGGCTTGTCGAAGAGATCGGGAAGGAGCGGAGCCCAGATGTCGGAAGTGCGTCCGGCGCTCACGTCGCCGCCATCGGCCGCGCCCATGTCGAGGCGGTACCAGATGGCGCCCGGCATGAGCAACAGCACGAAGGGAATCCCTGCCGCGGCGAGCAGCATCAGTTTCTTGTTGCGCCGCCGCGAGACGAGGAAGATCGCGAACACGAGGGCGAGCGTGAGGAAGGCGTTGCGCGAGAAGGTGAGGATGAGCGCGGCGCCGGCGAGGCCCATCGACAGGAAGAGGAGCGTCTTCAGCACCGGGCGGCGCGTGCGGTCCCACGTGAAGAGGAGGATCGCGACCGCCGTCACGTAAAGGCGCCCGAGGTCGTTCGCGTGCATCCCCAGCGGCGACAGGAAATGGCGCGCGTACTCGCTCGCCAGCTCGCCGAACCTCACGCCCGAATTCAGGAAGAAGCCGATCACGAGCAGCGCCATGAGCCACATCGAGACCATCATCGGCACCAGGAATTTCTCGGGCTCCCGGGCGCGCGCGTACGCCGCTCCCACCATCATCGCGTAGGCGACGAGGATGAGTGGCTTCACCACGAGATCCCGCATATACCCGAACGCGTTCTTGTATTCGATGAGGTCGTTGTCGAAGAAGAACGGCGCGATCAGGTTCACGTGCCCCATGCCGTTGATGCCGCCCAGGACGAGCGGAGCGATCAGCGTCGCGGCGACCCACCACGGCATGAGGCGCATGAAGGAGCGATCCGGCATCGCGACCAGCAGGTACGAGAGGAACGTCCCGACGAGGAGCACGTTCAGGGGGTTCAGGCCCGTCACTCCGAACATCGCCCGGGGAAACATGTAGCTGGACGAGATCGGCATGATGAGGATCATCACCAGGACGCCCACGCGGAAGTCGCGGACCGTGAAGACGAACACGATCGCGGCGAGGCACACGAGCGCGGCGCTGATCGCCTGGAACGCGACGAAGATTCCCCACGCGATCCCCAGCAGCACGAAGGCCGCGACGATGCCCCACTTCATGGGCGTCATCGAGCCGGAGGTGATGGCGAAGGAAGCAGGCGTCGCGGACATGGCGCTAGGGGCGCGGCGCGCCGGCGATGCGCGTCGCGTCGGCGGGCGCGACCGCGGCGAGGAGCGAAGCGATGAACGATCGCTGCGCCGCGAAGGCGGAATCCGGATCCGCGGAGAGGCTCGAGACCCGCACGAGCATTCCGTCGGGAATGCGCCCGCGCAAACCCCAGGCGAGTTGCAGGCCGAGGCGCTCGGCGCGCCCTTGCACGACCCGGTCTCCCATCGTGAACCAGTACGTCACGGGCTCGGAACGCTCGCCGCGCACCGCGAGCATGCGCGTCACGGGAATCTCGCGCCCCGGTGTCGCGAGCTCGGCTTCACGCAAGCCGTGGATCGTGAAACCCTGCGCGGCGTAGCAGACTTCCTGGCGGTGCGCTTTCAGCGCATCGCTCTGGTCGCCGCCGTACGCGAGGGTGAGCATCATCTGCTCGCCGCTGGAATTCACGTAGGTGCGGCTCAACGTCGAGCCGTAGATGCGGTCGAGCTTCGCCTGCACGTCGGGCGCGGGCGCGATCGGCTCGACCGAAGGATCGATGGACCAGTCGCCGAAAGCGGATGGCACGAGACGCTCGAGGTCTGGCGCCGCGCTTTCGGCGGGAACCGGTTTCATTTGCGGCGCCGCGAAGGCAGCGCCGACCATCAGTGCGACCACGGCGATCGCGGCCGTGCGGGAGATCGGGGCGGGGTGCGCGCCCCGGAGAGGAGCGACGGATTGCCGGCGGATCCCTTCACGCCCGCGGGCGATGCGGTCCACTCCGGTCAACAACAGGAACGCGACCGTGAACACGAGCATTCCCGCCGCGGTGTGGAAGACTCCCTGTCCCGCGTCGTCACCGAAGCGATAGGTCACCAGAACCAGCGCGAGCACGCGCAGCACGTTCGCGACGATCGCGATCGGCACCACGCTCGCGAGCAGCACGGCGATGCGCGCCCTGCTCGAAGGCCCCGTGAGGTGGAGGTAGAGGAGCGTGAGGGCGAAGAGGCTATAGAGCGAATTCATTCCGGAGCAGGCATCCGCGACCAGCATCTGGTGGTCGCCGATCGTGAGCACCACGCCCATGCGCTCGATGGGATAGCCCAGCGCCTGCAGTAGCGCCGCGACTGCTGCCGACACGAGCTGCTTCAGGGGTCCGGTGGCCGCCTCCAGGAGGAATCCCGGCAGCGGAACGAGGAAGAAGAGAAATGCGATCGCGAAACCAACGCTCCTCAACGTCCGCGCTCCGCGAAGCGACAGGACGACGCCCGCGATCACCGGAATGCTCGAGCCCACCTCGAAGAGCGGCAGCGATTGCGAGCGGCCCACGATGTAGAAGAACAGTCCCACCGCAAGCAGCAGGAACCCGCCGGCCGCTCCCGGCTTCGACTGGCCTTCCACCAGCGCGGCGCGGTCGCGCCACACGAGCCAGGCGAAGATCGCGAGGATGATGGGGCCGTGCGCGTACTCGTCGTCGCGCCACAATGTGCGCGCGAGCGATACGCACGTCGGAACGTAGAGGATCGCGAGGCCCGCGAGCACGGCAAGCCAGGGCTTCCAGTTTTCCTGGCCGGCGGCTCGCAGGCCGCGCCGTTCGAGGACCGTCGACATGGCGGTCCTTTTCGCTCAGTACGCGTTGATGATGGTGCCGACCACGCGCGCACCCGTGCCCGCCAGTTCCTTCACGACCTTGGAGATGGCGGAAACCTCGGTGTGGTTCTTGCGCGCGACCACCAGCGCATCACCCGCGCGGTAGGCGATGCTTTGCGCATCGGCGAATTCACGCGCCGGCGGAGTATCGACGATCACCACGTCGTAGACCGACCGGAGGTCCTTCATGAGCGCGGCGAACGCGGGCCGGGAAAGGAGCTCCTGCGGGTTCGGCGGCAGCGGTCCCGCGGGCAACACGGTCAGGCGGCTGAGCCCATGGATGGGGAATGTCACCTTCTGGTCGTTTCGCCCGGACAACAGCGTCGACAATCCGTGGCCCTGGGGCAATCCGAAGATCTCGTGCTGCCGCGGCGCGCGCAGGTCCGCATCGACGAGCAATGTGCGCGCACCGAGTT
Source organism: Usitatibacter sp. (assembly GCA_035308545.1). Lineage (GTDB taxonomy): Bacteria > Pseudomonadota > Gammaproteobacteria > Burkholderiales > Usitatibacteraceae > Usitatibacter. The sequence goes on along the minus strand of DATGGI010000126.1, from coordinate 14,283 downwards.
GCGAGAACACGATCGCTAGGTTGGCCGCGAGGTAGCTGCGGCCTTCGCCCCCGTCGGGGCTCGCGATCACGAGCGTGTTGCGGCCCGCCTCGGGGTTGTACCAACGGATGAGGAGCTGCGTGCGAAGCGCGCGCAATTCCTCGGTGCGCGGATGGAACGGCGCGAAGGCGGCGAACAGCTCCGGCGAGGGTTGCAAGCCTTTCGCATCGGCGTCCGGCACCAGGTGGGGGAAATCGTATTGCTTGGCGAGCGCGAAGCGCACGTCGTTGTCGGTGATGAGACCGAGCATCACGGCGGCCTCGCCGAAGCGCACGCCCTCGACGCGCTGCTGCTCCAGCACGCGCGTCACCTCGCCCGCCGCGAGCTTGCCATCGTCCACCAGGATCGCGCCGATGAGGCGCTCCGAGCGGATCACCGCGGCCGCGCCGGGGCGCGGCGATTCGAAGGCGACGATCTTTTCCGGGGCGTTCATCGTGAATTCCTCAGGTGGCATTGGGTAGCGGCCCCGGCGCACCGATGGCGCGCCCGAGCAGGCGGGGCGGGGTCCACGCGTGCAACATGCCGAGCACCGGGATATCCACGCCGAGCATCACCACGTCCAGGTCCGGATTGGAACGCACGCGGCGGTCCAGGATCTCGAGGAGGAACACGGCGGCGAGACCCAGCAGCGTTCCAACCAGCAGGCCGAGCGCGGTGTTGAGCGGAACCCGCGGACGCACCGGGAACGTGGGATCGATGGCCGGGCTGAGCACGACGACGTTGGTCTGCCGCGCATCGCTTTCCACCTTGTTCACGACCATGCGGCCCTGGGCGGCCTCGTAGGCCTTCTGGGCGTTGTCGACGTCGCGCTGCAGCACGAGCGACTGGTTGCGCGCGTCGCGAAGGTCTTCGACTTTCCGGCGTTGCGCCGCGAGGTCGGCCTTCACGGCGGCGGCGCGCGCGAGGCTCGCCGCGGTGCTGCTCCTCACGCCGCCGACCACGTTGCGCATCTCGGCGTTATAGCGATCGCGCAGCGCCTGGACCTGCGCCGCTTGCTGCTTGTATTCGGGATGGTTGGGGCCGAGGCGGGTCGACAACTCCTGAAGCTTCGCTTCGCCCTGCAACATCTCGGTCTTGAGTGCCGTCACCAACGGGTTGGCGATGACCTCGGGAACGCTCTCGGTGGAGGCGGCGTGCCCCGCGGCCTGGCCCAGGCGCGACGACGCTTCGTAGCCCGATTCGGTCGCGCGCAGGGACTCGTTGGAAAGCTCCGCGAGGCGGCCGTTCTCGATATCGGCGCGCTCGTCGGTCGCGAGGATGCCCTTCTCGCGTTGGAATTCCGCGAGCTTCGCCTGCGCCTGCTCGAACTGCGCGCGCAGGCCCTTCAGCTGTTCGTCGAACCAGGTGGCGGCGTGCTTGGTGGCGCCGACGCGCAAATCGAGCGTGGTATCGACGTAGGACTTCGCGAAGGCATTGGCGATCGTGGCCGCGTCGGCCGCGTTGCGCGCGGAGTACGTGATCTGGATCACGCTGCTCTGCGACACGTCGACCTTGAGACCGGTGAGCACGGCGCTCGCCACCCAGTCTTCCAGCGTGTCGGGGCTACCGGCTTTCTGCCATGCGGCGCGGACGCTGGCAGGCTCGGCCATGCCCAGGTCCTTCACCACTCCCCTCGCCACGCGCTGGCTCTGGATGATGTCGACCTGCGTCTGCATGTAGCCCAGCTGCTGCCGCGCCGGCATGAGTTGCTGGTTGAGCGACTGCACGTCGGGGTTGTCGACCAGCACCGAGACGGTCGCTTCGTAGGTCTTGGGCAGGAGCAACGTGACGCCGAGCGCCGCGACGACAGTCGCAACGAGGATCGCGACGAACAGCCACAGGCGGCCCTTGAGGGCGAGCAGGAATTGATAGAAGGTCATTCAGAAGAGGCTCTCGCGAACGTAGATCACGTCGTCCGGCTGGACCGGATCGTTGAGGGCCGCGTCGATGCGGGCCAGGTTTCCACCGGGCTCGCGGCGGCTGATCTTGATGCCGCGCTCCGTGCCACGAGTGGTGACACCACCGCCGAGCGCGAGCGCCTGCATGACAGTCATGTGCGGCGCGAGGGGATAGGCGCCTGCCTTCTGCACTTCACCGTAGATGTAGACGAGCGGCGCCTTCTGCACGAAGATCGTGTCGCCCGCTTCGAGCGCGATGTTCATCGACAGATCCCCGCTTCGCATCATCCTGCCGAGATCGACTTCGATGCGTTCCTGCTTGCCGTTGCGATTGGTGAGGACAGTCACCTGGTCGGAGCCGCCCGGCGAGATTCCGCCGGCGACCGCGAGGAAATCGGACAGGCGCATGTTGGTCGAGTCGAGCGGGTAACGCCCCGGCTTCGCGACGTTGCCCAGCACCGAGACCTGGCGGCTGTTCACCTGCGCGAGCGATACGTTCACCTCGGGATTCACGACGAACTTGCCCGCGAGGAGGCGATCGGCGATGCGGCTTCCCGCCTGCGACGGCGTGAGGCCGGAGACCGGCACTTCGCCGATCATCGGAAAGAGGATCGTGCCGCGCTCGGATACGCGCGCCTCGGTCGTGAGCTCGGGATTGCGGAACACGGTGATGCGGATGAGATCGCCCGTGCCCAGTGCCTCGAGGCGGACATCGGACGGCGGCGGCGCTTCCGGCGTCGCGGCGGCGATGGGCGCAACGGGCTGTGCCGCGGATACCGCGCCGGTGGCGAACGCGCACGCGAGCGCAAACGAGGTCGTCACGACCGAAAGGAGTTTCATGGCCCTGCCTCGCTACGAGCGTTTCGAATTGCGCCGAACCATGAATCCGACCAACGCCATCCCGGCGAGCATCATCGACCACTCCGAAGGTTCGGGGACCGGAGACACCTGGCCCGGCGTCGTCGGGGCCGTGGCATGGAAGAGCGGCTTCATGCGCGCGCTTTCGATCGGCGACCTGGACATCGAGCTGCTGCTGGAGAGCGGATTGGTTTGAGCCTGGGCCGTCATTGCCGACGCGGCCAGGAGCAAAGCAACTGAAAGAGTTCGAATGGGATGGTTCATGAGCATCTCCTTGCGTATGGAGACACCCTAGGGAGCGAGCGTGAAACTCATGGGCAGCGCCGCGCCGCGCAGCCTAGTCCGAAGGGACTAGGGGGCCGTCAGAAGCCGATCCGGCCCTCGATGAAAGCGACCGTGACCTCGTAGTCGGCCAGCAGGACGTTGCTGGTGCGGACCTCGTGGTTGACGCCGAGCCTCAGCAGCACCTTCTTGTAGGGGCGCCACTCGAGGCTGCCGCCGAACGTGCGAACCCGGTTCGTCATGTCCTGCACGAGGAGCGGATCGCCACGATAGTCCCAGACGTTGTACTCGGCATCCGCCTGGAGCGTCACCTTTTCCGTGACGCTCCACCGCGGCCGGATGTAGCCGCCGGTCACCAGCACGAAGCTCGTCTGGATGTCGTCCGTGGGTCCTACGTCGCGCGAAAGGGACGTGGCGACGAGGAACCTGTCCGTCGGCTTCCAGGTGTACACGCCCCTCAGGATCGGACCGCTGTAGTTGCGTTGCGTCTCCTGGTCATATTGGCGTCGCACGAATTCGACGCGGCCGTCGAGCGTCGAGTGGCTCGCGAAAGTCCATGCGACAGTCGCTCCCACGCCGTATTGCCGGTACGTGGTGTCGAAAGGAAGCGCCGTGATGTCCGTGCCATCGGGAGGATGTCCGTTCTCCACGCGCATGATCGCACCCAGGCTGTTCTCGAGCGGGGTGACGTACGAGAGTCCCAGCTCGCTGGATGCGATGTTGATGTCATCCACCTTGCGCGCCTCGCTGCCGTGGCGGGCGTCGGTCTGCGTGAAGGCCGCGCTCAGGCGATAGCGCGGCGTGACCATGTAGTTCGCGGTCGCGAAGCCGCTTCGCGTGGTGACGTAGTCCGGTTCGGCAGCCTGGATGTCGGCGAAGCTTGCGAGGCCCGCATCGTCGGTGAAACCCAGGGTGCCTTTGAGGACCGGCCCGGCTACCCAGCGCCAATTGGCGTTGGCGTCATGGCCGTCATGGTCCAGGTCCGTGAACGCGTGGTATCGGCTGCGGTACCACGTGTAGGCGGCCGTAACCTGCTGCTCGCTGAATCGGGCGTCGAGCGTGCCGCCCAGGTATGTCGTATCGATCGTGTCGCCCCGCTGCGGCACGCCTACGGGAAGCTCGGCGTCCTTCGACAAGCGCAGCACGTTGCTGTCGTGGGTGGCGTTCTCGGCGGCCCAGAGCTCGACACGATCCCCGAAAAGGGCCCATGAGCTCGGCGGCGTGAACGCGGCCAAGAGCGCGACCGCGGCGAAAAGGCCACTCTTCGAAGGTTCCATGGTCAGGGACGCACGAGCCCGTACGGATGTCCGATAGGACTACTGCGCGCGTCAGGGGTTCACGATCCGCAGCGCGAGCCCTTTTCCCACGGCTTGCGTGCGGTTCATCACGTTCAACCTGCGCAACATCTTCTGGACGTGGTTCTTCACGGTGAGCGGGCTGATCTCGAGGATCATCCCGATCTCCGCGTTGCTCTTGCCGTGGTAGATCCACTGGAGGATCTGAGTTTCGCGAGGCGTGAGCAGGCTCGTCTTCGCGGACCGGGCCGCGCTTCCGCGATCGAGGGGCCACGTGACCAGGCTTCGCATCCAGGCCGAATGCAGGTACGGAACGACGAGATCGGCGAGGCACGCCTGCTTCTGGCTGACGGCGTCCGGGCGGCATGCGAAGACGAAGAAGCTCGTCATCGTGCCCGTCGCATCGTGCGTGCCATGGGCGAGGACCTGGCTCGCGCCCACGCGCGACAACTCACGTCCGAGCGCGGCTCCCGCGAGCGGCGCGCGCTGCGTCTCGGACAGGACCGAGTGGCAGCGATTCTCTTCCCACAGCCTGATGAGATGCGGCACCAGCGAGGCGTCCTGCCGGAACGTTTCGCTCAGGCGGCCGCCATCCACCGGTGCGGTGGAAAAGACATCGACCCGCATCGCGCCCTGGCGGACTTCCTGCAATCCGCACAGGAGCACTTCGTGGGGAATCATGCTCTGGAGCGCACCCTGCACCCAGCTGAAGAGTTGCGACCGCGAATGGACCCGCAATGCGATATCCACGTTGAGCAGCAGCGCCTCCCGCTCCGACTCGTCGAGGCGAGTGGGGGTGTGTTCGGACTGCGTGAGGTCGTGCATCTCCCCCGCCTGCGACGGCGTTTCGGGGGGAAGCATGGCCAATCGGCGGCCCGGTTCCGGAGGTCTGAATTCGGTTCGCATCAAACGCGATGTTAGGTGCGCATTGTGAAATGGACATGAAGTTTGTCGATTTCGTTCATCTTGGTTCCCCCGGACCAGGTCCCTTGCATGGAGTTTTCGCATTGGGCCGATAACGTGGCCACATCGGATCTCCAACGATCCATCGATAGTTGAGGCGGGGCTTCCTTCCTTGCTGGCCACCGAGAACATCCAGCCGCGACTGGTCCAGGCTCCTCCCGCCGTGGCGCACCTGGTGCGCATGCTGCTGGAGCCCGTCGTCATCGTCGGCAGCCTGGCGGCGATCGTGGCGTCCTACGGCGAACGCTTCGACGGCGGTTACATCATCCTCACGCTGCTCGTCTTCTCGGTGACCTTTCCGGGGCAAGCCCCGAGAAGCACGAGTCCCCGCGCCATCGCAGGCGAGGTCTTCGGCGGGTGGACCCTGATCGTCGCGTTGCTTGCCGCCCTTGGATGGGCGACCCATACGATCGGCTCCTTCGACGAGCGTGTGATCGTCACCTGGGCAACGATCACCCCGTTCGTCCTCTTCGGCTTCCAGATCATCGTGCCGGTGCTCCTGCCGCGCCTGCTCGCGTCCGAGGGAATGGGGCGCGTGGCCGTGATCGTCGGCGCGGGCGAGCTCGGCTGCAAGCTGGCCGAGCGCATCGCGACCGCGCCGTATCTCGGCGTTCGCGTGGAAGGATTCTTCGACGACCGCTCGTCGAGTCGATTGCCCGCGGCCGATGCGAGACTCCTCGGCGGCGTCGGCGAGCTCGCGGAGTACGTGAAGAAGCACCGCGTGGATCTCATCTATCTCACGATGCCGATCGCGTCCGAGCCGCGGCTCATGAACCTCCTGGACGAGCTGAGCGACACGACCGCTTCGGTCTACTTCATCCCGGACATCTTCCTCTTCGATCTCATCCAGGCACGGATGGACACAATCGGCGGGTTGCCGGTGCTCGCGGTGTGCGAAACCCCGTTCTTCGGAATCAACGCGCTGGTGAAGCGGCTGTCGGACATCGTGCTCGCCACGCTGATCCTGATCCTCATCGCGCCGGTGATGCTCGCCATCGCCATCGGCGTGAAGGCAACGTCCCCGGGGCCGGTGCTCTTCCTCCAGCGCCGTTACGGCCTCGACGGGCGCGAGATCCTGGTCTACAAGTTCCGCTCGATGACGGTCGCCGAGGATGGCGCGGTCGTGACGCAGGCCACCCGGAACGACCGGCGAGTGACGCCGTTCGGCGCGTTCCTGCGCCGCAGCTCGCTCGACGAGCTGCCGCAGTTCATCAACGTATTGCAGGGACGGATGAGCATCGTCGGTCCCCGTCCCCATGCGGTCGCGCACAACGAGCAGTACCGCAAGCTCATCAAGAGCTACATGGTCCGCCACAAGGTCCGGCCCGGGATCACCGGCTGGGCGCAGGTGAACGGGTTGCGTGGCGAGACCGACACGATCGACAAGATGAAGGCGCGCATCGAGTACGACCTCGACTACCTGCGCCACTGGTCGCTCAAGCTCGACCTCCAGATCATCTGGAGGACGATCTTCGTGGTCTTCGCGAAACAGAACGCCTACTAGAGGCCGCCGCCATGACCGTCCATCCCCTGACCGCAGCCGACGCCACCCCGCAACGAACCGTCCATCGTCCCTGGGGCCATTACGATGATATCGACCAGGGCGAGCGTTTCCGCGTGAAGCGCATCTTCGTCGCGCCCGGATGCAGGCTCTCCCTGCAGTGGCACCACCATCGCGCCGAGCACTGGGTCGTCGTGAGCGGCACAGCGCGGGTGACCCGCGGCAAGGATGTCACCCTCCTCACCGAGAACCAATCGATCTTCATCGAGCTCGGCGAGATCCATCGCCTCGAGAATCCCGGGAAGATCCCGCTCGAGGTGATCGAGGTGCAGACCGGGTCGTATCTCGGCGAGGACGACATCGTGCGCATCGAAGACGACTACAAGCGCGCTCCACCATGTGCGGGATCGTAGGCGCCGTCGCAGGGCGCGATATCGTACCCATCCTGCTCGAAGGCCTGAAGCGCCTCGAGTACCGGGGGTACGATTCGGCGGGCATTGCGGTCGTCAACGAATCCCTGAAGCGGCTGCGCAGCACCGGGCGCGTCGCGCGCCTGGGCGAGCTCGTCGAGGAGAATCGGCTCGCGGGACCGGTGGGGATCGCGCATACGCGCTGGGCCACGCACGGCAAGCCGACGGAGGCCAACGCCCATCCGCATGTGAGCGGCGGCATTTCCGTCGTGCACAACGGCATCATCGAGAACCACGAACCGATGCGCGCGAAGCTTCGCGCCCGCGGATACGTGTTCACTTCCGAGACCGATTCCGAAGTGATCGCGCATCTCGTTCATTTGCACAATCGCGCCGGCACGGGCCTGCTCGACGCGGTGCGTCGCACCGTGCGGGAGCTGCATGGCGCCTACGCGATCGCCGTGATCGACGAGGCCGACAAGGAGCGCATGGTTGTAGCGCGAATGGGCGCCCCGCTCCTGCTGGGGGTCGGCGAGAACGAATACTTCGCCGCCTCGGACATGTCCGCCCTGCTCCAGGTGACCCAGAAGGTGATCTACCTCGAGGAAGGCGATTGCGCGGAGCTTTCGCTCAAGGACATCCGCATCATCGGCAGGCAGCACGCCCGGCCGGTGGAACGTCCGATGCACGAGAGCCGGCTTTCCGCGGCTTCGGTGGAGCTCGGAACCTGCAAGCACTACATGCAAAAGGAGATCCTCGAGCAGCCGCGCGCGGTCGCAGATACGCTCGAACTCGCCGTGAATGCGACGCGGCTCAATCCGAATCTTTTCGGCACCGATGCGATGCGCGTCTTTTCCGGGATCGACTCGGTGCTGGTCGTCGCCTGCGGCACCAGCAGCCACGCGGGCCTCGTCGCCCGTCACTGGATCGAAAGCCTCGCCGGCATTCCCTGCAACGTCGAGGTCGCGAGCGAGTATCGCTATCGCGAGTCCGTGCCCAATCCGCGCACGCTGGTCGTGGCGATCTCGCAGTCGGGCGAGACCGCCGATACGCTCGCGGCGCTGGAGCATGCGGGAAAGCTGGGGCAGCCGCACAGCCTCGCCATCTGCAACGTCGCCGAATCGGCGATCGTGCGCTCGACGGCGCTTCGCTTCCTCACGCGAGCGGGGCCGGAAATCGGCGTCGCGTCGACCAAGGCGTTCACCACGCAGCTCGCTTCGCTGCTGCTCCTGGCGATGACTCTCGGCAAGGCGCGAGGCAACCTGTCGGCGGAACGGGAAGCCGAGCTTCTTGCGGCGTTGCGCACGCTTCCGTCCGTCCTCGAGCGGGTGCTGGAAACCGAGGGCCCGCTCACGGACTGGGCGCTCGATCTATCGGCGCGCAAGCACGCGCTTTTCATGGGCCGCGGGATCCACTATCCGATCGCCATGGAAGGCGCCTTGAAGATGAAGGAGATCACCTACATCCATGCCGAGGCTTATCCCGCCGGAGAGCTCAAGCATGGCCCGCTTGCCCTTGTCGATTGCAACATGCCGGTGATCGCGATCGCACCTTCCGGCAAGCTGCTCGGCAAGCTCAAGTCGAACCTGCAGGAAGTGCACGCGCGTGGTGGAGAGCTGTTCGTGATGGCCGACGAAGATGCGCAGGTGGCCGGAAGCGGACGCGTCCGCGTGATCCCCGTGCCGGCGCACCATTCCATCCTCTCGCCCATCGTCCACACGGTTCCGCTGCAGCTCCTCGCCTATCACACGGCCGTGCAGCGCGGCACCGACGTGGACAAGCCGCGCAACCTCGCGAAGTCCGTGACTGTCGAATGACCCGCTAGGCGATCGGGCCGGAGCGTGTGCGGCGCAGGATGACGACGCCGAGGAATCCGAGCACGCAGATCCAGGGGTTCGGAGTCCGGTCGCTGTCGGCCGGCGAATCCGTGGCTTCGAAGTCGAATTGCGGCGGCGCGATCGCCGCGCGTTCCACGATCGGCTGCACATACGCGGTGTGGTCCGCAACCGCGACGGCCGGGACCTTCTCCTCGGCCGACAGGCCTACGGAGAAGAGCAATCCCGCGATCCCGAGCAGTATCTCGAATGACTTCGACATGATTCGCACACTAGGGAATGCGTGTGAAGGAGCCCGTGCTAGGCGGCCCGCATCTCGTAGTCCGGCAGGACTCCGGTAGGAATCGGCCGACCGCCGCTCGGCGTCTCGTCCTGCGGGATCTCGCGCCGGAAGCAATACCCCACGCCCCGCACCGTTTCGAGAAGGCCCTTGTGGCCCGTGGGCTCGAGGACCTGGCGCAGGCGGCGGATGTGCACGTCGACCGTCCGCTCTTCCACGTAGACGTTGTTCCCCCAGACTTCGTCCAGCAGCTGCGCGCGGCTGTACACGCGGCCCGGATGCGTCATGAAGAAACGCAGCATGCGGAACTCGAGCGCGCCCAGCTCGATGTCCTGTCCGTTGCCGACGATCCGGCGCGAGGCCGGGTCGAGGCGCAGGCCCGCGATCTCCGCGACGACGTCGGCGTGCTGGGGCGAGCAGCGGCGCATCACCGCCTTGATGCGCGAGAGCAGCTCGCGCAGCGAGAAGGGCTTGATGAGATAGTCGTCGGCGCCCGCCTCGAGCCCGGTGATCCTGTCGGATTCGCTGTCGCGCCCCGTGAGAAGGATGATCGGCACTTCGAGCGTGCGGGCCTGGGAACGGAGCTTGCGCGCGAACGAAAGGCCCGGCATGTCGGGAAGCATCCAGTCCAGCAGGATCAATTGCGGGAGCGTCGTGTTCACCAGGGCCTCGGCCAGGCGAACGTTGCCCGCCCGGATCGCCTTGTAGCCCGCATTCTGAAGGTTCAATGCGAGGACTTCCTGGAGATCGGGGTCATCTTCGACTACGAGAATCGTGTTTTCCATGATTGGGGTCCATAGCGCGTAGGTGTCAGGAACCAATCTATTTTTGACTCCGTCGTCATGAAGTCGGGCGGACCACCATTCGTGTGTCGGAATATGATCCAGTCGACGTAGCCGCTCGCCTACGGTGTAGGACCGAAACGAAGACGCATCGCATCGGTCTCATGGCGAGTGAAAGCTCGCGTGCTCTGGCTGGCCTGCGGATTCGCCGTGCTCGGCGCCGTCCTGCTTTTGGGATCGATCGCGCGGTCGAAAGCGTCGCCGCAAGGTGACGCGCGCGTTGCCTGTGGCATGCAGTCCGACTTCCTGGTGCGCTCCGATCCCCTCCTCGCGCCCGTGCGGCCGGCCGATTGTTCCGTGCTCACCCAGTCGCCGCCCGAATTCACGTGGCCTCCCCTCGATGGCCAATACTCCTACACGCTCACGCTCGTTGGCCCCGATGGCGTGCCGCAGAGCCGTACTACGGGACGCAACTGGCTCGCGTGGGATCGCGTCCTGGCCCCGGGAAAGTACACGTGGAGAATGAAGAGCTCGTACGACAACGAAACCACCCAGGCACGTACGTTCACGATCGCACCCGGCGCCGTGCCCTTCGTTCTTCCCGCCGAAGACGCGGCGTTGCACCATGCTCGAGCGACACCGCGTCCGCGCACCTGGTCCGGCGCGAGCCCCCTTCCCGCCCTCGAGAGCGAACGCGCCGACGCGTTCAAGTCGCTCCTCCAGGAGGTGGACGACAAGATGCACCTTCCCGTTCAGGAGGAGCCGCACTCGGGATCGAAGGATTCGAACTACGACGACACGGTCGCGGAGCAGAAGCGCACGCTGAATTCGGCATTCGCGTGGGCGGCGACGAAGAATCCGAAGTACGGAGCGGATGGCGCGCGCCGCCTTCTCGCGCAAGCCCGTTGGAGCACCACGGGACCCATCGCCTTCGGCAGCAACGACATGGCGAGCAGAACCGTCGCGTGGACGCTCGCGCTCGGGTACGACTGGATGAACGATTATCTCGACCCCGCGCAGAAGGCCGAGATCCTGGCGGCAATCCGCACGCGCACGCGCGATATGTACGAGCGCTACATCGCGACCGGGCGCATCGCGAGGTATCCCTACGATTCGCACGGCAACCTCACGCTCACGCTGACCGCGGCGATCGCGGTCCTGATGGCCGGCGACATTCCCGAGGCCGACGACTGGATGCGCGGCACGGTCGACATGGTGGTGGTTTGGACGAGCCCGTGGGGCGGCGCCGATGGCGGTTTCGGCAACGGGACCGGCCAGGCGCAGTGGGACACGGGAAGCAACCTCATCGCGTGGTCGATCCTCAGGAATGCGGCGGGGATCGACATCGCGAAGAAGGAGTGGGTCCGCAACTACGCTCGCTACCTCGCGTACATGCTGCCGCCCGGGACACCGTCCGGACTCTTCGGCGATGCGCTCGAGTTGCCGCTCACGGAGGTCTGGGCGCGCATCGGCAAGGCGTACACGGCGTTCGCTCCGAGCCCCCTCGGCCTCTGGTATGCGAGCCAGCTGGGCGGTGAGGATGCGACGCGCCTGGAGCTCATGCTCGCGCCGCGCCTGCCGGAAGGCCGCGCGCCCTTTCCCGCGGGAACGCCCAACGGCGCCGTGTTCCCTTCGATCGGCTGGGTCGCGATGCACAGCGATCTCGCCGATCCGCGGCGCACGTCGATCTATTTCAAGTCGAGCCCTTTCGGCTCGTACAACCACAGCCACGCGGACCAGAACAGCTTCGTCGTGAACGACAAGGGCAAGCGCCTCGCGATCGCTTCGGGCTACTACGACAACTACCGCACGCCGCACTGGGTCGATTGGTACAAGCAGACGCGCTCCACCAACGCGATCACTTTCGACGGCGGCAAGGGCGAGGGCAGCGACGGGCGCCAATATTCGGGTTCCGTGACGCGCTTCGAGTCCACGCCCGCGTACGACTACGCGGTGGGCCACGCGGAAAAGGCCTACGACGGCGCGCTCACCAGGGCGCGGCGCACGCTCGTGTACATCCGCCCGAATGTGCTCGTGGTGTACGACGCGCTCGCCTCGGGCACGCCGCGCACGTGGGAGTGGAACCTGCACGCCTTGAACAGGATGATCGTCGACCCCGCGAAGCGCGTGCGCATCGCCAACGGCGACGCGCAGATGTGCGTCGAGATGCTGGCCTCGCCCGACATCGCCTTCACCCAGACGGACCAGTTCAGCGTCCCGCCGCAGAAGTCGGACATGAACGCGAAGGAGCCGAACCAGTGGCACGGCACCTTCGCGACCGTCGCGAGATCCGACGAGGCCGAATTCATCGCGCTGTTGCGCATCGGATCCGATTGCAGTCCACCGGAAACCGGCGCCGCCAGCGCGAGGCGAATCGCCGGAGGCTGGGAAGTGAGGGCCGGCGGCAGGACGATCGATCTTGCCGGCGAGGGCATCGCCGTCCGGTGATGAGGGTGGGCCCGCCTGGATTCGAACCAGGGACCAAGGGATTATGAGTCCCCTGCTCTAACCACCTGAGCTACAGGCCCGTCATTTTTGAGACAATAGCCGCATGTCCGACTTCGACTTCACCAAGCCGCAAACGCCGCAGCCCGCGTCTTCCGACGGATTCGACTTCACGCAACCGGCGCCCGCCATCCAGCCATCGGCGCCGTTCAAGCCGACCAGCAGCCAATTTTACAGCCCGGCCGTCGCGAAGAAGCTTTTCCAGTCCTCGGGCAAGGAAGAAGAGTTCGCCGCGGGCCACAAGATCTTCGAGGAAGCGGAGAAAGGCGGCGGGATATTCTCGTTGAAGAGCGCCTCGCGCATGTACTACATCGCGGAGGGCGAGGTGCAGCTTTCGATCGGCGGCAAGCTGCTCGACACGATCAAGGCCGGCGAGATCTTCGGCGAGATGGCGGTGATCAGCGAGCGGCCGCGCAGCGCCACCGCCACGGCGAAGGCCTCGTGCCGCCTGTTCAGCATGGCCGCATCGGAGCTGCAGACCGCGCTCGGGCAGACGCCGGAATTCGCGCTGATGCTCATGAGCGTGATGTTCGACCGCATCCGCTTCGTGGTGGCGCGCCTCACCGCGCGCAAGATCCCGATCCCGCCGCGCGAAGCGGTGGTATTCGACGCGGTGCTGCTGCAGCAATTCGAGGCGGCGCTCGCGCGCCCCAACGTGGTCCGCTACCAGCCCGGCCAATGGATCATGCGCGTCGGGCAAGCCGGCATCTACATGTACATCGTGAAGTCCGGACAGGTCGCGATCGGAATCCGCGACAAGCTGGTCGAAGTCGTGAATCCCGGCGGAACGTTCGGGGAAATGGCTCTCGTGGACCAGTCGCCGCGCGTGGCCGACGCGCAGGCACACATCTACAGCGAGTTGCTCGCGGTCGATCGCGCGTCCCTGTTGGCCGCGGTCAAGTCGCAGCCCGCATTCGCGATGACGATGCTGAAGGCGGTGGTGGAGCGCCTTCGGTTCATGAATTCCCTGATGCAGTAGCGGGAGCGGTCACCCCCGCGGAATGACGGCCGCCGATCAGCTCTCGCCTTCGAGGAACGACCGCAGCTTCTCCGAGCGCGACGGATGGCGAAGCTTGCGCAGCGCCTTGGCTTCGATCTGGCGGATGCGCTCGCGCGTCACGTCGAACTGCTTGCCCACTTCTTCCAGCGTGTGGTCGGTGTTCATCTCGATGCCGAAGCGCATGCGAAGCACCTTCGCCTCGCGGGGCGTGAGCGAATCGAGCACGTCCTTGGTGGCTTCGCGCAGCGACGCGTAGAGCGCGGAATCCGAAGGCGCGAGGCCGGTCTGGTCCTCGATGAAATCGCCAAGGTGCGAATCGTCGTCGTCGCCGATCGGCGTCTCCATGGAGATCGGCTCCTTGGAGATCTTGAGGATCTTGCGGATCTTCTCTTCCGGCATCTCCATCTTCACGGCGAGCGTCGCGGGATCGGGCTCCTGCCCCGTCTCCTGCAGGATCTGCCGGGAAATGCGGTTCATCTTGTTGATCGTCTCGATCATGTGCACCGGGATGCGGATGGTGCGCGCCTGGTCGGCGATCGAGCGCGTGATGGCCTGGCGGATCCACCACGTCGCGTACGTCGAGAATTTGTAGCCGCGGCGGTATTCGAACTTGTCGACCGCCTTCATGAGGCCGATGTTGCCCTCCTGGATGAGGT
>DATGGI010000125.1:0-7845 GCA_035308545.1 Usitatibacter sp. | reverse complement strand
AATCCGGGTGGGGCGTCAATCTCACGCACCAGGCCGACACGCTCTTCGCGACGTGGTTCACGTATGACGCCAACGGAAAGGGCCTCTGGCTGGTGATGTCGAACGGCGCGAAGACGGCACCGGGCAGCTACACGGGCGCGCTCTATCGCACGACGGGCCCGGCGTACAACGCGGCGTTCTCGTCGGCGCCGGTGAATGCGTCGCAAGTCGGAACGGCAACGTTCACGTTCGGCGATCCCAACAACGGCACCTTCGCCTACAGCGTGAACGGCGTCTCGCAGTCGAAGGCCATCACGCGGCAGATCTTCTTCTCGACCGCGTTGGCGACGGCGTGCAATTGACGGATCGCTACGCCTTGCCCGCCAGCACTTTCGCGAAATCCTCCGGCGCCAGCGGGCGGCTCACCAGGTAGCCCTGGATCTCGTCGCATCCGTGCAGGCGCAGGAAATCGAGCTGCTCCGTGCGCTCCACGCCCTCGGCCACGACCTTGAGCCTCAGGCTTCGCGCGAGCGAGATCACCGCGAGCGAGATCGCCTCGTCGTCGGGCTCGGTGCCCACGTTCTTCACGAAGGACTGGTCGATCTTGAGGCTGTCCACGGGAAAGCGCTTGAGGTAGCTCAGGCTCGAGTAGCCGGTCCCGAAGTCGTCGATGGCGAAGCGCACGCCCTGCGCCTTGAGCTGGCGGATCGTGGCCGCGACCTTGTCGGGATCCTCCGCGATGAGGCTCTCGGTGAGCTCGAGCTCCAGCATCGTGGGCGGCAATCCCGTCGTCGCGAGCGCATCCATCACCCAGTCGACCACTTCCTGCCCGACGAATTGCCGCGCCGAGAGATTCACCGCGACCGTGATGGGCCCGAGCCCCGCGTCGAGCCACGCCCGGTTCTGCGCGCAGGCGGTGCGCAGCACCCAGTCGCCGATGGGCACGATGAGCCCCGATTCCTCGGCGACCGGGATGAATTGGGCCGGAGGCACGTGACCGATGCCGGGGTGGTTCCACGCGACCAGCGCCTCGCAACCGGTGATGCGGCCCGTGGCGATGTTCACTTTCGGCTGGTAGCGAAGCTCGAGCTCGCGTTGCGCGAGCGCCACGCGCAGGTGCGTCTCGAGCTGCACGCGGCGCACGGTCTCGCGGCTCATCTCGGCGTTGAAGAACTGGTAGACGCCGCCGCCGAGGTCCTTGGACCGGTACATCGCGAGGTCGGCGTTGGTGATGAGCTTGTCCACGTCGTTCCCATCCTGCGGATAGAGCGCGACGCCGATGCTCGTATTGACGTGCGCCTCCTGCGCTTCGAGCCTCAGGGGCCGCTCGAAGGAATCGAGGATCTTCTGCGCGACGACATAGGCGTCGGCGGAGCGGCGCAGGTTGGGCAGGAGGATGAGGAACTCGTCTCCGCCGAGGCGCGCAACGGTGTCGCCTTCGCGCATGAGCTTCGAGAGGCGGCACGCCGTCTCCTTGAGCAGCGCGTCTCCCATCGGGTGCCCGTAGCCGTCGTTGATCACCTTGAAGCGGTCGAGGTCGAGGAACATCACGGCGAGCTGCGCGCCGGCCCGCCTCGCCTGCGCGATCGCCTGCGAGATCCGGTCGCGGATGAGCGCGCGGTTGGGAAGGCCCGTGAGCTCGTCGTGGCTCGCGAGGTACTCGATGCGTTCCTCGTAGCGCTTGTGGTCCGTGATGTCGTTCATGGTGATGAGCCCGCGGGGCTCGCCCATGATCTCCATCATCTCGGCGCTCACGAGGACGCTGCGCGTGTCGCCCGAGCGAAGCCGCACCTGGAGCTCGTAGTTGCGCAGGCGCCGCTCCGCCCGGAAGCGATTCGTGATGGCGGCGCGCGCGTCGGGATCGACGAGGAGGCCCAGGTCGAACATGGTCTTGCCCACGAGCTCGTCGCGCGTGTAGCCGAAGAGCGCGCAGAAGGCGCCGTTCACGTCGAGCAGGCGTCCGTCCTCGAGCCGCGTGATCGACGTGGCCGTCGGCGAAAGATGGAAGAGCTTCTGCACGCGCTCTTCGGCCTCGCGGTGCGGCGTGATGTCGTGGACCACGCCCGCCATGAAGGTCGCGCGGCCCCGGTCATCCCATATCGCCTGCCCGCGCGCATTGAACCAGCGGTACTCGCCGGACTTGGTGCGCTTGCGATAGGCGATGTCGTAGGGCGTGCGCCGCTTCAGGTGATCCACGAACGCCTGGCAGACGGCGTCGTGGTCATCCGGATGCAGGAGCGTGGCCCAGCACTGGGGCGTGTCGGCGACCTCGTGGGGCTCGTAGCCGAGCCGCCGCTTGAATTGCGGGGCCAGCGTGAGCGTGCCCCGGGTGAAATCGACTTCCCAGACGTCGCCCGTGGAAGCCGCGAGCGTGAAGCGCGTATCGATCGTATCCATGCATTCATCTACGGCACAAAGGCGCGAAAGGATGACACATCGCACCCCGCCATTTCGGTCATGTCCCGTGGGAATTCCAGTCATGCCGCATGATTTTCGGGAATGCGGTCGATGCGGGAGCCGACGACCCGCGTGTATAGTCGCGCCTTGGCCCCGATCTGGCGCAATCGCGACTACATGCTCCTCTGGAGCGGGCAGCTCGCGTCCACCCTCGGCACGGCGGCTTCCCAGGTCATCGTGCCGCTGCTCATCCTCGCGATCACCGGCTCCGCCGAGGACGCGGGCATCGCCGGGGCGCTGCGCTTCATTCCGTATCTCGTCTTCAGCCTGCCCGTCGGCGCGCTCATCGACCGCTGGGACCGCAAGGCGGTGATGATCCGCTGCGACGTGGGCCGCGCGATCGCCGTGGCGACGATCCCCATCGCGATGGCGTTCGACGCGCTCACGCTCTGGCAGATCTACGCGGTGTCGCTGGTCGAGGGGAGCCTCTTCGTGTTCTTCAACATCGCGGAGGTGGCGGCCCTCCCACGCGTGGTCGCGAAGGGGCAGTTGCCGCAGGCCTCGGCGCTGAACGAAGCGGGTTTCGGCATCACGAACATCGTGGGGCCGTCGTTCGGCACCGTGATCTACCAGGTGTTCGGGCGCGCGGTGCCCTTCGTGTCGAACGTGATCACCTACGCGGTCTCCGCCATCGCGCTCGCGCGCATCAAGGCGCCGTTCCACCTGCAGCGGGAAGCGGCCGCGCACGACCTGAAGAAGGAAGTGAAGGAGGGCCTTCGCTGGATGTGGGACAACCCGCTCATCCGATACATGGCGTTCCTCACCGGCGGATTGAACGTCATCAACGCAGCGACGCCGCTCATCATCATCGTGTTCGCGAAGAACATGGGCGCGAGCGACGGCGAGGTGGGGGTGATCTTCAGCGCCGCGGGCATCGGCGGCATCGTGGGTTCGCTCGTGGGCGGCGGGCTGCAGCGGCGCTTCCGCTTCGGCCAGGTCGTGATCGCGGTCGCGTGGATCGAGGCGCTCTGCTTTCCGTTGTATCTCGCCGTGCCCACGTATTTCCTGCTCTCGCTCGTCGCGGGGATCTCCGCGTTCCTCGGTCCCGTCTACAACGTGGTGCAGTTCAGCTATCGCCTGTCGATCATCCCCGATCACCTGCAGGGGCGCGTGAACAGCGTCTTCCGCCTGCTCGCTTTCGGGTTCATGCCGGTGGGCTCGGCCCTCGCCGGCGTGCTGATCGAGCGGTTTGGAGTGGAGGCGGCGGTGATGGTATTGTCGGCGTGGCTTCTCGTACTTGCAGTGTCGACGACGTTCAACAGAAACGTCCGCCAAGCGGCGCCGATCCGGCAATCCATCTAGAGGAAAACCATGTCACGCATTCTTCATATTGCGTCCGGCCTGTTTGCGCTCCTGGCTGCAAATGTTGCAGCCGCTGCAATAACACTGTCACCTTTGCCCGGCAGCACGCCGCAGATGGCGCGCCCCGGACAGGGCTTCCCCAATCCCGTGGGTGTCGTCGCGACCGACGACAACAACCTGCCGGTCGAGGGCGTGCTGGTGACCTTCACCATGCCGGGCAACTGGATCTTCTCTCTGCCCATCAACCTCAACAACGTCGCGCTCACGACCGATGCGAACGGAGTCGCGATCGTTCCGGGCCCCGCGGGCGTCTGGGCCATCGCGGATCCGGGATCGTACGTGGCGACCGCTACCGCGGATGGCGCGACCGGCACCACGTTCGATCTCAGCGTCGGAGGGGCGCCGCCCACGGCGATCTCGATCGTGTCGGGCAACAACCAGACGGTTCCGCTGGGCGGCTCCGCGCAGCCCTTCGTGGTCCAGATCGTCGATGCGGGCGGTGCGCCGGTTCCGTATCCGATCGTCCTTTTCTTCGCGCCCCAGGGCTCGCCTCCGGCTATCAACACTTCGTTCAATGGCGGACAGAATCTCGCTGTTGCCACTGGGGACGCGAACGGGTTCGCCGCATCACCGCCGCTCGCGGCGGGCAACGTGAGCGGTACCGACTTTGTCCGGGTCGACGTGTTCGATTCGCCCGGCGGCCAGATCCTGAACAATGTCCCGCTCCGGGTCACGGTCGCAGCGCCACCTGTCACGCTCGCGCCGGTGCCGGGAAGCACGCCGCAAACCACGCGCCTGCTTTCGTTCCTGCCGGTTCCCTTGGCGGTGAAAGCGACCAATGCCGATGGAACACCGGCCGCGAATGTGACGGTAACGTTCACCAGCGATCCTTCCGTCGTGCAGGTTCCCGGCTTCAGCGGCAATCCGTCGTTCGACGTGGTGACCGGAACCGACGGTGTCGCGCTGGCGTCGTCACCGATTTCGCCGAACGGATACATTTCGTTCGCGACCGGAGCGACCTCCGTGACCGCGAGCAGCGCCGCCGCGCAGAACCAGGTGCAGTTCGGCTTGACGATCAACGGTGGCCCGGCGACGCGCATGGAACTCCTGTCGGGCAACGGCCAATCGGCGAACCCCGGCGGAAGTTTCGCGCCGCTGGTCGTGCGCGCAGCCGATGACAGCGGTCCCGCGCCGTATGCCGCGGTCCAGTTCATCTCGTCCCAACCCGGCGGCTCGGGCGATCCGGTAGCGACGTTCAACGGATCGACGCTCCTTTACGTATCCGCAGACGCCCAGGGAATCGCGAAGTCGCCCGCGGCGGTCGCGGGCCCCGTGGCCGGCGCGCCGTTGGTCAGCGCGGACGCCTTGAGCTCGGCCACTTCGTCGATCTCGGCCGGGATCAGCTACAGCCTCTCGATCGTGACCGGCAATCCGGGTTACGGGCTGCTGCGCCAGTGGCAAGTGCCGCCGTTGTCGGTCCCTGTGGGTTCGGCGACCACCGTTCCGTTCGCGATGCAGGCGCTCGATTCGTCGGGCCATCCCGTGGCGAACACGCCGGTGATCTTCACGACGGACTCGGGCTGCGGAACGTTCGCGGGCTCGCGCACGGTCACGGCGACTTCCGACGCGAACGGCATCGCGACGGCGCCTCTCTTCACGGGAACGCACGCGTCGGTGTCGTGCGCCACGTCGGCGCGCGTGATGGGGCAATCGCGCGATCTCACGATGCACGTCTTCGATCCGTCGAAGCTCCAGGCCACCGTCTCGCCGTCGTTCGTCATCGTGCACTACACCGACGAGAACTACGGACTGTCGCTAAGCTTCACGGAGCACGGCCACCCGGTGCACTACTCGCAGATCGGTGTGGGCGTGATGCCCCACGCGGGCGCATCCTTCGCGGAGTCCGTCGTCGACGTGTTCGACAGCACTGCGTTCATCGGCTTCGCGCCGAGCCAGCAACGGGCGACGTACGTGTTGCAGATCACGGTCGCCGGCCAGCGCTTCCTCGTGCCCGTGGTGCAGATGCCGTAATCGCTAGCGAGGCGTGACGACGAGGATCTTCCCGTTCGCGGGGTCGGCGACGTAAGCGGTTCCACCGTCGCCGGCCACCACGCCTCGCGCGCCGTTCGCGGTTGGAATCACAGCGACCTTCGAAAAGTGGCCCGAGTCGTCGACGCTCGCGATCGTGAGCGTCGCCGCACGGCCCGCCGCGGCGTACAGGAGTCCCTTCGACGGCGAGTAGTCGATGTTGTCGAGGCCCGCGCCGGTATCGATGGCGCCGAGGACCTTGCCGCCGTGGTTCGTGTCGATCGTGATGACGCGGCCCGAGCACGCATTGAGGAGGAAGCCCCGCGCCGCGTCGAGCGCCAATCCGCGCGCGTCGTCGCAGCCGGGTTTCCAGCGCGTGGAGATCTTCTTCGTGCGCACATCGATCGCGATGGTTTCGGCGCTCTCCTCGAGGTTCGTATAGAAGACGCCGCGCTTCTCGTCGACGGCATAGCCTTCGGCCGATGCGCCGAGGGCGATCGTGGTTTTCTCGCGAGGGGCGCGCGGATCGGAGACGTCGAGGATGTCCAGCGTGTGGCCGTGCATCGTCACCCATACCTCCTTCGTCGCGGCCACGTAGGCGATCCCGTCGGGCGTGCCGATCGTGAGCTTCAGACAATTGCCGAGCTCGAGGGTCCTCGCATCGATGGCGCACACGTTCGAATCGGCGCGGTTTCCGACGTAGACGACGCCGTCGCCGACGGTCGCGGAAGAAGGCCCCATGCGGACGCGCCGCGTGCCGCGGGTGACTTCCGAGGTCTGGAATCCACGCACCGTCGTGAGCTTCAAGTCGGTTCCCCCGAGCGCGAACACGGAGCCTGTGTTGCCGCCGGGAATCCAAAGGCGCCCTGTCGAGGCGTCCCAGGCGAAGTAGTCGAGGGACATTGGCGCCTCGCCCGGGAGCTGGGCGGGGTTGACGTTGTAGTCCGCCGCCGACACGGCCGTGGCTGCGGACAGTGCGAGGAGCAGTATTGCCGGGATTTTCGCCATTCGATCCTCCAAGTCTTGCTGGACAATGGGACTTTAAAATAAATCCGCGGTTCATACGTCTTCATCGATATGGGCCACGCGGCTACGGCAGGGTGGATGACGGCTGAACAAGAACGGCGGATCACCGCCGAGATCGAGGAACGCAGGCCCCGGCTGCGAAGCTTCATTCGTGGACGGGTGCCGGACGCCGCCGACGCCGAGGACATCCTGCAGGACGTGCTTTTCGAGCTCGTCGAGTCCTATCGCGCGCCGCAGCCGGTGGAACAGGTCGGGGCGTGGCTCTTCCGCGTGGCGCGAAATCGCATCACGGATTTCTTCCGCAAGAAGAGGCCCGAGGCGCTCGCGGACCTTGTCGACGCCGATGCGAACGAAGAGCGCGCGGGCATCGAGGAGCTTCTGCCTTCACCGGACGCGGGTCCGGAAGCGGCTTATGCGAGGAGCGTGTTGCTCGAAGAGCTCGAGGACGCGCTCGGAGAGCTGCCGGCGGCGCAGCGCGATGCCTTCATCGCCACTGAAATCGAAGGACGCAGTTTCAAGGAGCTCGCCGCGGAGACCGGCGAGAGCGTGAACACATTGCTGTCCCGCAAACGCTACGCGGTGCTTCACCTGCGCGAGCGCCTGAGGGACATCTACGAAGAGATCGTCGAAGGAGAATGAGATGAGAGTCGTGCGCTGGATCGTGAAGGGAATCGCCATGGCGGTGCTGGCGCTTCTCGTGTTGGCCGTGGTCACGTGGCTCGTGATGTGGCTGTGGAACTGGTTCGTGCCTGCCGTGATCGGCTGGAAGGCGATCGACTACTGGCAGGCGATGGGATTGCTCGTGCTGTCGCGCCTGCTCGTGGGATTTCGCGGCTTCGGCGGCTGGCACCACAACCACCATGGCCACTGGCGCGGCCGCATGCGCGAGCGCTGGGCCCGCATGACGCCCGAGGAGCGCGAGAAATTCCGCGCGACGATGAAGGAGCGCTGCGGCCACCATGGGTAGTGCGGCGACGATGATCGGCACTATGATGCTGGGCGTGAAAGCACTGCCGCCCACCCTGGCCGCGATCGTCCGCGAGAAAACCGGAT
>DATGGI010000124.1:0-5845 GCA_035308545.1 Usitatibacter sp. | reverse complement strand
AGGCCGCGGGAAAAAGCGCCAGCAAATCGTTTTCCACCCGCCCCTTCACGCGCGCCCACATCGACTTGCCGCCCGTGCCCACGCCGGAGACGTAGAGGAAATGCATCGCCGGATTCACTTTCGCCAGTGCGCGCGCCCATCCCATCGTGAGGTCGTACGTGAGGCGCGTGTATTCGGCTTCGCTCATGCCGGCCGACGAGACGCCGAGGCAGAAGAAGCATGCGTTGTAGGCGTTGAGCTGCGAAGCATCGACCGTGAAGTCGAACATGTCCGCGCGAATCAGGTTCGTCACTTTCGGATGCGAGAGGGGCGCGGGGCTGCGGCCGATGGACAGCACAGCCTCGATGCCGTCGTCGAGCAGGCATTGACGGAGGACGGCTTGGCCTACCATTCCGGTCGCGCCGAACAAGATTACATTCATGAACCGCTTGCGCGCTTTGGCTGGGTCCCCGTCTTCACGGGGATGACGGCGTCGGCGTCCGGGACGACCCCATCAACCACCGGAAGCCGAACAACTGCCTGTAGAACAGCACGGCGAGGATCACCATCATTGCGAGGTGAACGGGCCATAGGCCCACCCAGCCGGGAATCTTTTCCGAGCGCGTCCACGCCTGGAAGATGCTCAGCAGGTTGTAGTAGAGGAAATAGATCATCACCGCGAGCACGAGGTTGAACGAGCGCCCCGAGCGCGGGTTCACGAAGGACAACGGGATCGCGAAGAGCGCCATCACGAGCACGGCGATGGGCAATGCGATGCGCCACTGCAACTCGGCCATCGTGTCGGGCCGCAGGTTCTGCAGCAGCTCCACGGTCGTGAGGCCGCTCGTCTTGGGCGCGTCGCGCTTCACTTCCTTGGGCTCGATGCGGATCATGTAGCGCGCGAAATCCACCGTGCGGTAGTCGAGCTCGCCTGGCGTGCCCTCGTAGCGGCGGCCATTGAGCAGCACCGCGAACCGGTCGCCGTTGGGCGCCGTCTCCACGAAGCCCTTGTTGGCGACCACGACGCCGAGGCGCCCATCCTGCATCGATTGCACGAAGACGTTGTTGAACGAGTCGTCGGTGTCGTTCATCTTGTCCATGAAGAGCACGCGGTTGGTGCTGCGGCTCTCGACGAACGTGCCGGGCATCACGCTCGAGACTTCGTCGCGGCTTTCGAGGAGCCGCGTGTATTCGGCGCTCTGGGCGATGGACCAGGGTGAGAGTCCCAGCGAGAGCAGCCCGCAGATCACAACCACCGGAAGCGCGAACTGGAGCACGGGCTTCACCCACGCGCCGAGCGAGAGGCCCGAGGTGAACCACACGGTCATCTCGCTATCGCGATAGCTGCGGCTCAGCGCGAGGAGAACCGCCGTGAAGACGCCGATGCCCAGCAGGATCGGCAGGTTCGTGAGCACGCCGAACGCGATGAGGCCGATCACGGCTTCGGGCAGCACCTCGCCGCTCGCGGCGCGGCCGAGCAGCAGGATCAGGAGCCGGGTGAGGATGATCGCCAGCAGGACGCCGACCACGGCGATGGCGATGAGGCTGAATTCCCGGACAAGGCTTCGCTGGAAAATCATCGGCGTGAGATAATGCGAGGCTTCGCGCCCTCTCTGGAAAACCCCGGGAATATCACATGGAATTTAACATAAAGAGCGGCACTCCCGAGAAGCAGAAAAGCGGTTGTGTCGTGGTTGGAATCTACGATGGCCGCAAGCTTTCGGCCTCCGCGCAGTCGATCGATGCGGCCTCGCGCAAGTCCTTGAGCAACATCCTCAAGAACGGCGATCTCGAGGGCAAGCTCGGCACCACACTCCTACTCCAGAAGCTGCCCCACGTGCCCGCGGACCGGGTTCTCCTCGTGGGCCTGGGGCGCGAGCGTGAGTTCAACGAAAGCGCATATCGCACCGCGGTGAGCGCGGCCGCGAAAGCGCTCAAATCGACGGGGGCCACCGACGCCACGGTCTGCCTCACGGAATTGCCGCTCAAGCGCCGCGGCGCCGGGTGGAAGGTCGAGCAAGCCGTGATCCTGATGAACGACGCGGCGTATCGCTTCGACCGGCTGAAGAGCAAGGCGCCCCAGCGGAAGGCCGGCGTCAGGAAAGTCGTGCTGGCGGTCGAGCGTGCGGAAGTGAACGCGGCCGAAGCGGCTGCGTCACGCGCGTCCGCCATCGCCGCGGGAATGTCGCTCACGAAGGACCTGGGCAACCTCCCCGGCAATATCTGCACGCCGACCTATCTCGCGGAACAAGCCGTGGAGCTCGGCAAGCAGAGCGGCATCAAGGTCACGGTCCTCGACCGGAAACAGATCGAGGCCCTCGGCATGAATTGCTTCCTAGCCGTCGCGCAGGGCAGCAAGCAGCCGCCGAAATTCATCGTGATGGAATACATGGGCGGCAAGAAAGGCGCCGCTCCGGTCGCTCTCGTGGGCAAGGGCGTCACGTTCGACACGGGCGGCATCTCGATCAAGCCCGCGCCCGAGATGGACGAGATGAAGTTCGACATGTGCGGCGCGGCGAGCGTGCTGGGCACGATGAAGGCCATCGCCGCCATGAAGCTTCCGCTCAACGTCGTGGGCGCCATTCCCGCGACCGAGAACATGCCGGGCGGCAACGCCATCAAGCCGGGCGACATCGTGACCACGATGTCCGGCCAGACGGTCGAGATCCTCAACACGGATGCCGAGGGACGCCTGATCCTCTGCGACGCCCTCACCTACGTGGAGCGCTACAAGCCCGCCGCGGTGATCGACATCGCGACGCTCACGGGCGCCATGGTGATCTCGCTCGGCCACATCACCACGGGCGTCTTCGCCAACGACGACGCTCTCGCGAAGGAAGTCACCGATGCCGGCGATTCCGCGTGGGACCGCGCCTGGCACCTGCCGATGTTCGATGACTACCAGGAGCAGCTGAAGAGCAACTTCGCCGACATCCCGAACATCGGATCGCGCGCGGGCGGCTCGATCACTGCGGCCTGCTTCCTCTCGCGCTTCACGAAGGCGTATCCCTGGGCGCACCTGGACATCGCGGGCACCGCGTGGAAATCCGGCGCCGAGAAAGGCGCCACGGGCAGGCCGGTGGCCCTGCTCGCGCACTTCCTCGCCAAGCGCGCGGCGTGACGCGGATCGACTTCTACCGGTACGCCGAGGACAAGCTTCGGGTCGCATGCCGTCTCGCGGCCAAGGCGGTCGCGAAGCCGAGCAGGCTCATCGTGTATTCGCCGGACGCGAACACGCTCGCGGAATTCGATCGCAGTCTCTGGACGTACCAGCAGACGAGCTTCGTGCCGCACGTCTATGCGCACTCACCGCTCGCGGTGGAGACGCCCGTGGTGCTGTGCGCCGACGGTGAAAAGCTCCCGCACCACGAAGTGCTGCTGAACCTGGCCGACGAATGGCCGCCTTTCTTCGCGTCGTTCGATCGCGTGCTCGAGATCGTCTCGACCGACGAGCAGGACAAGGTGAAGGCCCGCGACCGCCATGCGTTCTACAAGAAGCGCGGCTACGACATCCAAGTGAACGACATCGAGGGTTAGAAGAGTGCCGGCGGAATTCGAAAAAGACGTGCTGGGGCGAGCCGACGCGCTGCTGAAACGCCAGGCCACGGGCGCCGGCTCCGACACGGGCGCCTTCCCCGTGCTCACGGACTTCGTCGAGGACAAGGCCGCCGCCGACGAGCTCGCCCACGAAGTCTTCAAGCGCGTGATGCTCCAGGTCGAGGGGCGACTTGCGCACGACCTCGAAGCGCGCCTTGCCCAGCACCTCCAGCCCCAGATACACGCCGCGGTGATCGGCGCGCTCGGCGACGTCCGCCAGGAGCTCGCCAAGTCCATCGCGGATGCCGTCCACGACGCGATCGCCGCCCGTAACAAGAAAAAGTAGGCCATGGAACTCGCAAAAGCTTTCGATCCCAAAGGCATCGAGTCGCGCTGGTATCCCTTCTGGGAGTCGAAGGGATATTTCAAGGCGGGCTTCGACGCGTCGAAGCAATCGTTCTCGATCCAGCTTCCGCCGCCCAATGTCACCGGCACGCTGCACATGGGGCACGCCTACCAGCACACGCTGATGGACATCCTCACGCGCTACCACCGCATGAAAGGCTACAACGTGCTGTGGCAGCCGGGCACCGACCATGCGGGCATCGCCACGCAGATGGTGGTGGAGCGCCAGCTCGAAGAACAGGGCACGTCGCGGCGCGCGCTGGGCCGCGAGGAATTCACCAAGCGCGTGTGGGCGTGGAAGGAAGTCTCGGGGTCGACGATCACGCGGCAGATGCGCCGCCTCGGTTCGTCATGCGACTGGTCGCGCGAGTACTTCACGATGGACGAGGTACGTTCGCGCGGCGTGATCGAGGTCTTCGTGCGCCTGCACGAGCAGGGCCTCATCTACCGCGGCAAGCGCCTCGTGAACTGGGATCCGCAGCTGCAGACGGCCGTGTCCGATCTCGAAGTGAACAACGAGGAAGAAACCGGTTCGCTCTGGCACCTGCGCTATCCGCTCGAGGATGGGAGCGGGTTCCTCGTGGTCGCGACGACGCGCCCCGAGACGATGCTGGGCGACATGGCGGTGGCCGTGCATCCGGAGGACGAGCGCTACGCGAAGCTCGTGGGCAAGCGCGTGAAGCTGCCCCTGTGCGATCGCCTGATCCCCGTGATCGCGGATACCTATGTCGATCGCGAATTCGGGACGGGCGTGGTGAAGATCACGCCGGCGCACGACTTCAACGACTTCCAGGTGGGCGTGCGCCACGGCCTCGAGCCGCTCTCGATCTTCACGCTCGAAGCCCGCGTGAACGAGAACGCTCCCCTGGCCTACCAGGGACTCGATCGCTACGAAGCGAGGAAGCGCGTTCTCGCCGACCTCGAGAAGCAAGGGCTCGTCGACAGCGTGAAGCCCCACAAGCTCACGGTGCCGAGATCGGAGCGCACTGACGTCATCGTGGAGCCGATGCTCTCGGACCAATGGTTCGTGCGCATGGATTCGATGGCGAAGGCCGGCCTCGATGCCGTCGCCAAGGGCAAGACGAAATTCGTGCCCGAGGAATGGACGAAGATCTACGACCAGTGGCTCGGCAACATCCAGGACTGGTGCATCTCGCGCCAGCTTTGGTGGGGCCACCAGATTCCGGCGTGGTACGCGGATGACGGCACGCCCTTCGTGGGCCGCACGTTCGAGGAGGCGCTGAAGCACGCGACCGCCGCCGGCAAGAAGATCACGCCCGAGTCGCGCGATTCCGACGTGCTGGACACCTGGTTCTCCTCGGCGCTCGTTCCCTTCACGACGCTGGGCTGGCCCGACGAGGCGACCTTCGAGCGCGAGCGCCGCTTCTACCTGCCGTCGACGGTCCTCATCACCGCCTTCGACATCATCTTCTTCTGGGTCGCGCGGATGGTCATGGCGTCCCTGAACGTCACCGGCGAGACCGCATTCCACGACGTGTACATCAACTCGATCGTGCGCGACGCGGAAGGCCAGAAGATGAGCAAGTCGAAGGGCAACACGATCGACCCGCTCGACGTGATCGACGGCGTCTCCTTCGACGCGCTCCTGGAGAAGTCCGCCCAGGGCCTCATGCTCGCCTCGCACCGGGAGACGGCGGCCAAGCGCATCAAGCGCGAATTCCCCACGGGCATCGACGCCTATGGAGCCGACGCGCTGCGCTTCACCTTCGCTTCGCTCTCGACACTCGGGCGCACGCTCAACTTCGACTTGAAGCGCTGCGAAGGCTATCGCGGCTTCTGCAACAAGCTCTGGAACGCCACGCGCTTCGTGCTCATGAACTGCGAGGGCAAGGACACGGGCGTGGACGAGTCGAAGCCGCTGGAATTCTCGGCGGTGGACAAGTGGATCTCGAGCCGCCTGCAG
>DATGGI010000123.1:0-9078 GCA_035308545.1 Usitatibacter sp. | reverse complement strand
GCGTCGCTCTGCTTTCGGCAGTGGGACTCGAGGCCTTGATCGGCAAAGACGTGCGGGATTTCGCGCGAATCGCCGCATCGATCGCTCGCGACGAGGCGCGCCGCCGGGAGTTGGCATCGAGCCTGCGCGATCGCATGCGCTGTTCGCAACTCCTGGATGGCGCTTCGATGGCGCGTGCGCTCGAAGGCGCGTACCGGGATGCGTGGCATCGCTTCCTGGCTTGATTTTTCGCGCAACTTCTTGCAACAAAGGGGGTCAGACAGCGCTGACAAGAGCCTCTGCACGGGAGTGCGATGCTATACTTTTCAATCGCTTACGCAACTGATTCACGGCCGTGCCTAAAAGAATCGGCGAACTGCTGATCGAACGCGGGAAGCTCGATCCCGCGAACCTCGACCGCGCACTGAAGCTCCAGGAGGGCGAGACACGCGAGAAGATCGGCGTGATCCTGCTTCGCCTCGGCATGGTGTCGGGCCGGGACCTCGCGGATGCGCTCGCGGATCAGCTCGACCTGCCCCTCGCCGCGGCAACGGATTTCCCGGAGCTACCGCTTCTCGAGGAACGTCTCTCGCCGAAATTCCTGCGCGATGCGCAGGCGGTGCCGTTGCGTGAAGACGACGAGGAGTTGGCGCTCGCCATCGCCGATCCCACCGATTCGTTCGTCGTGTCCGCCGTGCAGATGGCCGCGGGCAAGCGCGTGAAGGCTTACATTGCCGCGCCGAATGAGATCGAGGCGGCGCTCGAGCGCCTTTACGGAGGCGGCAAGTCTTCCATGGGCGCGATCGTCGAAGGTATCCAATCGCGCGACGAAGAGCAGGACTGGGGCGATGTCGAGCACCTGAAGGACCTCGCTTCCGAAGCGCCGGTCATCCGGCTCGTGAACCTGCTCTTCACGAAGGCGCTGGAATCGCGCGCATCCGACATCCACATCGAGCCCTTCGAGAACCGGCTCGTCGTTCGCTATCGCATCGACGGCGTGCTGCACGAAGTCGAGTCGCCGCCGCGAAGGCTCTCTGCCGCAATCATCTCGCGCGTGAAGATCATGGCCTCGCTCGACATCGCCGAGCGCCGCCTGCCGCAGGACGGCCGCATCAAGTTGCGCATCCAGGGCAAGGAAATCGATCTTCGCGTCTCGACGATCCCCACGATGCACGGCGAGAGCGTCGTCATGCGGATCCTCGACAAGGGCGGTGTACCGCTCGATTTCGCTTCGCTGGGATTCGAAGGAAAGCCGCTCGAGCGCTTCATCACCGCGTTGGACGAAGTGCACGGGATCCTGCTCGTCACCGGCCCCACGGGTAGCGGCAAGACGACCACGCTCTACACGGCGCTCGACCGCTTGAACAAGCCCGACGTGAAGATCGTCACCGTCGAAGATCCGGTCGAATACCAGATGCCGGGCATCAACCAGATCCAGGTGAAGCCGCAGATCGACCTCACGTTCGCCAACGCCTTGCGGTCGATCGTCCGCCAGGACCCGGACATCATCATGGTGGGCGAGATCCGCGACGTGGAGACCGTGCGCATCGCGATGCAATCGGCACTCACGGGCCACATGGTGCTCTCCACGGTGCACACGAACGACGCGCCTTCGACTGTGAATCGTCTCCTCGACATGGGGGCGGAAGACTACCTGCTCACCTCCACGGTGAACGGAGTCCTCGCCCAGCGCCTGGTGCGCACGCTCTGCGAGAAATGCCGCGAGCCGCACGCCGCGCTCCCCGAGGTCGTGCAGCAGATGGGCCTGCGGCGCTTCCAGGGCTCGGGGGAGATCACGCTCTACAAGCCGGTGGGTTGCCCCGCGTGCGCGGGCACGGGTTATTGGGGCCGGATCTGCATCATCGAGATGATGGCGATGACCGACGGCATGCGCTCGCTCATCATGCGGCACGCGACCGCGGGCGACCTGCGCACCCAGGCGATCTCCGAAGGCATGGAGACGATGTTCGAGAACGGCCTGCGCAAGTCTCTCGCGGGCATCACGACAATCGAGGAAGTCCTGCGCGTCACGCGCGAGGATTGAAGCCTTGCCGTTCTTCCAATACAAGGCCGTGAACCCCTCCGGGGAGGTCCAGGAAGGCGTCCTCGAAGCGGCGAGCGCCGCGAGCGCCGTGGCGCGCATCCAGGAAATGGGATTCATCCCGATCCGCGCCGAGGAAGCCGGCGTGGCGAAGGCCGTCGCCGCCCCGCGTTCCGGGATCACGCTCTTCCGCCGCAACAAGATCACCCAGGACGACATCTCGATCGTCACGCGCGAGCTCGCCACGCTGCTGAAGGCGGGCCTTCCGCTCGACCGCAGCTTCGAGATCCTCATCAACCTCGCCACGACGCCTCGCGTCGCGGAGCTCCTCGGCAAGATCCGCAACGAGGTTCGCGGCGGTGCGGCGCTCTCGAAGGCGCTCGACGCGCAGCGCGGGATGTTCTCGCGCTTCTACGTGAACATGATCCGCGCGGGCGAAGCGGGCGGAAGCCTTCCCACGGTGCTGCTGCGCCTCGCCGAGTATCTCG
The DNA here is from genome assembly GCA_035308545.1 of Usitatibacter sp. GTDB lineage: Bacteria > Pseudomonadota > Gammaproteobacteria > Burkholderiales > Usitatibacteraceae > Usitatibacter. The sequence continues at coordinate 6,570 of DATGGI010000123.1, read as the reverse complement.
AGCGCGCCAAGGCGCTGCGCGACAACGTCACGGCCTCGCTCACGTATCCGGCTTTCCTCGCGGTGATCTCGATCTTCGCCGTGGCATTCCTCCTCGCGGGCGTGGTGCCGCGCTTCAAGCCGCTCTTCGCCACGACCGGCAAGGCGATCCCGCTCGTCACGCAGGTGGTGCTGTTTCTCGGCGATTTCGTGAAGAACTGGGGTGCGCTGCTGCTGATCGCGGTCGCGGCGCTGATGTTCCTCGCGATGAAGCGCATGCAGGATCCCGAGGTGCGCTACCGGGCCGACCGCTGGCTCGTGACCGCGCCGATCGTGGGCGATCTCTTCTCGCGCATCGAGATGGCGCGCTTCTCGCGCACGCTGGGCACGCTGCTCACGAACGGCGTGACGCTGGTGGCGGCGCTCAACATCGTCCGCGAGACCATGGGCAACGCGTACCTGGCCGAGGCGATCGGCGGGGTCGCGCGCGAGCTGAAGGAAGGCCGCGGCCTGGGCCGCCCGATGATGGAGACCGGCCGGTTCCCCATGCTCGCGGTGCACATGATCCAGGTCGGCGAGGAGACGGGACGCCTCGACGACATGCTGATGCAGGTGGCCGAGACCTACGACCGCGAGGTTGAGGTCGCCATCCGCAAGTCGCTCTCCCTGCTGCAGCCGATGATGATCGTGCTGATGGCGGTGGTCATCGGATTCATCATCGTTTCCATCCTGGCGGCGATGCTTTCAATTTACGACCTGCCCATCTAGGACCTGCCATGAGGTACCCACAATGAGAAAACGCCTTCCTTCGCGCGCGCAGGGCGGCTTCACGCTGCTCGAGATCATCATCGTGTTCGTCCTGATCGCGGGGCTGCTCGCGTTCATCGTCCCCCAGATCTACGACAAGATGGGCACCGCCAAGGCCCGCGAGGCGAAGATCCGCCTCACGACGCTCGTCGGCGACATCGAGCTCTACAAGCTCGAGGTGGGCAAATACCCCGATTCGCTGCAGGCGCTCGTGAAGCAGCCGGCGGGAGCGGACAAGTGGAACGGGCCCTACGCGAAGGATGCGGACCTCAAGGACGCGTGGGGCAACGATTACCGGTACACGGCCCCGGGCACCAACAAGGCCTACGACCTCGTGTCCCTCGGCGCCGACGGCAAGGAAGGCGGCGACGGAGTCGACAAGGACATCACGAACTAACGTGCGCCGCGCGAGCCCCGGATTCACGCTGATCGAGATCCTCGTCGTGCTCGCGCTGGGCGCGACGCTCTACGCGATGCTCGCCTCGATCCCGTTCGGGAAGGCCTCGGCCGCGGACCTGAAGGCCGCCGCGCGATCCGTGGCGTCGGGCCTGCGCACCGCGCAGAGCACGGCGCTCGCCACGCGTCGCGACGCGCTCCTCACGATCGACATGGAGTCGCGCGAGTACATCACGACCGGCGAGCAGGACGCGCACAAGCTGCCGCAGAACATCGACCTCAAGCTCGACACGGCCCAGACCGAGGTGGTGAGCGAGCACAGCGGCTCGATCCGCTTCTATCCGGACGGCAGCTCCACCGGAGGACGCGTCACCGTGGAGTCCGGCGAGCGCAAGTACCTCGTGGACGTCGACTGGCTCACGGGGCGGGTGGCGATCAATGAATAGGCAGCGCGGTTTCACGCTGATCGAGGTGGTCGTCGCCTTCGTGCTGCTCGCGGTCGTGCTCACGCTGGCCTTCGAGGTCTTCTCCGCGGGCCTCGCGCGCGCCGGGCAGTTCGAGGATCGCTCGCAGGCGCTGATGATCGCCCAGTCGCAGATCGCATCCGCGGGCGTCGAGCAGGCGATGCGCGAGGGCGAAGCGCAGGGCGAAAGCGCCGACCACCGATTCCAGTGGAGCACGCGCATCACGCGCACCGACGAGGGCCTCAAGCCGGGCCAGCCCGCGCCGAGCGCATACATCCTCTATCGCATCGATGTCCTCGTCACCTGGCAGGATTCGCAGGGCCGGCCGCAAGGATTGCCGCTGTCGACGCTCGCCATATGGAACGCGCCCACGTGAGATCGCGCTCGCAATCGGGATTCACGCTGATCGAGCTCGTGGTCGCCGTCGCGCTCCTCGGCGTGATGATGGTGCTGCTTTACGGAGGGCTCACCTTCGCATTCCGCAGCTGGGACGCGGGCGAAGCGAACGGGCGGCGCGAGACCGATCGGCGCATCGGCGAGAACTTCCTGCGCCGCGAGTTGACTGAGCTTTTTCCGATGCGCTTCAAGGATCCGATGAGCTTGCGTTTCGCGTTCGATGGCCAGCCCCAGGAATTCCGCTTCGTCTCCTCGCGTCCGCCCGAGGTCGCGATGGGCGGCCTCTCGCTCGTGGGCCTTTCCGTCGAGCCGGGCGAAGGGCGCACGCACAACCTCGTGATGCGCCGCGCCATGCCCGACGACGCGGCGAAGGACTTCGGCCCGCTCGAGAAGGCGCCGGGCACCGTGCTCCTCGAGGGCGTGGACAGCGTGAGCTTCGGCTACTTCGGTTCCGAGAACGATTTCGTCGATCCGCATTGGGCGGACACGTGGGTCACCGCGCGAATCCCGCAGCTCGTGCGCATGACGGTGCGCAACTCCGACGGCACCGAGCTTCCGACGATGACCTTCCGCATCGCGCTCGGCGCCGAGGCGGGCTGCATCGAGAACGCATTCCAGCGCGTGTGCCAGCCGCGCCGCGTGGGCCCATGACGAAGCGATCGCGCCAGCGCGGCATCGCGCTCGTCCTCGTGATGTGGGCGGCGGTGCTGCTCGCCGTCGTGCTCTCGAGCTTCATCCTCGAGCGGCGCACGGAGACGCTGGTGATGCGCAACTCGCTTTCGATGGCGCGCGCCGAGGCGATCGCCGACGCGGGCGTGCAGCGCGCGGTGTGGGAGATGTACCGCACGGACAACGCGCAGGACGCGTGGAAACGCGATGGAACCATGCAGCATTGGAGCTTCGACGGCGTGCCCGTCGACGTCGAGATCCGCGACGAGTCTGCTAAAATCGACATCAATACCGCCTCGGACGCGTTGCTGCGCGGCATGTTCCAGTCGATCGGCATGTCCGATGACGAGACGGCCCACATCGTCGACGCCATCCTCGACTGGCGCGATGCCGATTCCTTCAAGCGACCCAACGGCGCCGAAGAGCCCGAGTACCGTGCCGCAGGACTCCCCTACAAGCCCGCCAATGCGCCGTTCCAGGCGATCGAAGAGCTGCAGCTCGTGCTCGGGATGCGTCCCGACATCTATCGCCGCATCGCGCCGATGATCACCGTTTTCTCGCGGCAACCCGGCGTGAACCCCGGCCTCGCGAGCCGTGACGTGCTGCTCTCGATTCCCGGCACCACGGGCGACATGGTCGACCAGTACATCGCGCTGCGCGATGCGGCGCTCGCGCAGGGGCAGCCGGCGCCCGTCTTCCCGCAAGCATCGATGTATTCGTCGGGATACACGATGGTTGCGACCGTGCGCTCCCAGGCGCGGCTCGAGGACGGAACCGTCTTCGCGCGCGAGGCGGTCGCGTTGCTCCGTCCCACCGCGAAATCCGTCGTGACGTTCGTCGCGTGGCGCGAATCGACGGCCGCCCCGCCGGAACCGCAACAATCCATCGCGGGCAGCGCGCAGCCCGCGCCGCGAAGCTGATGGCCGCGACCTCCATTCCGGGTGCCGCACGCCCCACGCCCGCGTGGCGCCAGAAGCTACAGGCCTTCCTGCGCTGGTGGCTGGGCGAGCTGCGCCAGCTCGCGCCCGAGCGCTTCTCGATCTTTGGCGGCGGCGAGCGCGCGCCGGTTCTCGTGATTCACGACGGCGAGGCGATGGTGATCGATTCGCGTCCCGCCACCGCGGTCCAGCGCGCCGCGATCGGCTCCCTTGACGACGCGCAACGCAAGGCCGCGATCCGCTCGCTCCTCGAGCGCAATGGCGAGCTTCGCGGCCGCGCGCGCGTGGCGCTCGGCCTCGACGAGGCGCTCGTTCGCCGCGTGTCGATGCCGTCGGCCACGGAGGAAAACCTTCGCCAGGTGCTTTCGTTCGAGATGGATCGCCTCACGCCGTTCAAGGCGGACGAGGTGTACTTCGACTACCGCATCGTCTCGCGTGACGTGGCCGCGGGGCATTTGTCGATCCAGCTCGCCGTGGCGCGCCGCGACGTGGTCGACGCGAAAGTCCGCGAGCTGAGGGACCTGGGCGTGAGCGTGCAGGGTGTCGCGATCCGCGAGGATGTGGGGCACGCGGGCGCGCCGCTCGACCTCCTGCCCTCGGAGCAGCGCGGCCAGCGCGAGTCTTCCAGGGAACGGCTTGCGCAACGCATCGCGGTCGGCACGGTGCTCGCGCTCCTCTTCGTCGCGCTCGTGTATCCCGTCTACCGAAAGCGCGAGACCTTCATCGAGTTGAATCCCCTCGTGAACCAGGCGCACCGGGAGGCGGAGGCGACCGACGCGCTCGCCCGCGACCTCGAAAGATTGGTGGGCGACTACAACTACCTCCTCGCGCGCAAGCACGGCACTCAACCCGTGCTCGCCTACGTGGAGGAAATCTCGAAGCTCCTTCCCGACAACACCTGGGTGCAGCAACTCGACGTGAAGACCACGGGCAAGACGCGCGAGGTCACCATCTCCGGCGAGACCGCGTCGGCCTCGAAACTGATCGAGATCCTCGAGGGATCGACGCTGCTCCAGAACGCGGCATTCCGCGGCACGGTGAACCGCGGTTCCCAGGCGGGCACCGAGCGCTTCCTCATCACGGCGGAAGTTCGTCCGCGCGCGCTGCCCGAGTCGCGGCCCGTGCTCGACATGGTCACCGTGATACCGGCTGCCCCGCCACCCAAGCCCGCTCCTCCCGTGGCAACGGTGCAACCCGTTACGCCGCCGCCGCCGCAACCGAAGGCGGGAAGCAAATGAGCGCGATCGCGTTGCCGCGCCTCCAGCCGAATCGCGGACGCCAGCTCGCCATCGCGTTGCTGCTGGGCGCGATCGTGCTCGCGATCGCGGTCGTCGCGATCCCGTTCTGGCTGCTGCACCGGCACTACGACACGGCCATCACCGACAGCCTCGACAAGCTCGAGCGCTACAGGCGCATCGCCAGCACGCGCCCCATCGTCGCGAAGGAGCTCGAGGCGATGAAGGGCAAGGACACGAAGCGCTTCTTCCTGCGCAGTGGCGCAGCAGCGCTTTCGGCGGCCGAAGCGCAGGAGGCCGTGCGCCAGCTCGTGGAGCAGAGCGGCGGTCGCCTCGTGACGATGCAGGCTCCCGTCTCCAAGGACGACGGCCACTACCGGCAGATGTCCGCGAACGTCCAGATCGCCGCGAACATCTTCGCGTTGCGCAAGATCCTGCACGCGATCGAGAACAACGTGCCGTATCTTTTCGTGGACAACCTCACGGTGAGGACGCAGGCGGCGGGCAACTTCAAGCCCGCTCCGGGCGCGGAGCCCGAGATGTTCGTGCAGTTCGACGTGTCGGGCTATTCGCTCACGGGGCCGCAATGATGGACTGGATGCGTACCAATCCGCTCGTCGCGCTCATGGGCCTCGTGGCCGTTGTGCTCGCCGTCGCCATCGGCCTCGAGATCGCTTTCGCGACGAACCTGAAGACAGCGCTCGAAGAGCGTGAAGGGCGGCGCGGCGTGCCGGCCGACGCGAAGCTGCTGCCCGCGCTCGCGAACATCGGGGCCGAGCAGGCCTACCCGGAGACTGTCGCGCGCCCGCTCTTCATTCCGACGCGCAGGCCCGCGCCTGAAGCGCCCGCGGTCGCGCAGGGCGCGTTGCAGCGCGGACAGTACGTGCTCCAGGGCACCATCGTGGTGGGCGACAACCGCGTAGCGATGGTGCGAGAGAAGTCCACCGGCAAGGTGATTCGCATCGAGCGCGGCAAGGACTTCAACGGCATGAAGGTCGTCTCCATCGACAAGGAAGCGGTGACGCTCGGCGTCGGCAACGACGAGGAGAAGCTCATGCTCAACGTGATCAAGCCGCCCGCATCACCGGTCGCTGCCGCCCCGCAGGGAGGGCCGTTCCCGTCGGCCACGCCGGCGCCGGCGGCCGGAATCGGGCCCGCGGGAGGAATCCCGGTCCCGGGACAGCCGGGAGTCAAGGCCGATCCGAACGCACCGGGAACGAAGTCCGGACCCGCCGCCAAGTTCGGAACCGAAGCAGCTCCGGCGGCCGCCCCGCCGCTCACGCCCGAGGAAGTGGCGCGCCGCCGCGCGGCCCGCCGCCAAGGGCAACAACAAGGAAACTGAGAGCGACCATGTCCGCGCACATTCTGAAAAAACTACCGATCGCCGCCGCGTTCCTGGCGGCATCGTGCGCGATGCTCCCCCACGGGATGCAGCCCGCGAAGGACGCGACGGCCGAAATGGCCCCGGCGCCGGCGCCAGTGCCGGTGCAATCGAAGGCTCCCAATCCTCCGCCGCCCGCGCAGCAGAGCGAGCCCCGCCTTTATACGGGCACCGGCAACTTCGTGAATCCGGCGCCGATGAAGACGCCGCCCGCGCCCGGTCCGCAGGAAGCGAGCCTCAACTTCGAGGCCCTGGACGTGCGCGAGGTCGCGAAGGTGATCCTCGCCGACTACCTGCATGCGTCAT
>DATGGI010000122.1:0-14593 GCA_035308545.1 Usitatibacter sp. | reverse complement strand
AATCGGGCTATGCAGGCTTCGAAGCGGCGACGTGGAGCGGGCTCGTCGCTCCGGCCGGCACGCCGCAGGCGATCGTCGACAAGCTGAACGCGGCGGCCAACAAGGCGCTTGCCACTCCCGCGATGCAGAAGCAGCTCGCCGACGAGGGGAGCACGACGCTCGGAGGCACGCCGAAGCAGTTCGGCGAGTTCATGAGGGCGGAGCACGCGAAATGGGGCACGGCGGTGCGCGAAGCGCACATCAGGCTCGACTGATGTGGAATCTCTCCTTCACGGCTCCCGAGGTCATCGAGGCCCGCGTCCTCACGCGCCTTCCCGATTCGTTCCGCAAGAAGCGCCGCAACGAATGGAGCGACGCCAACAAGCCGGGCCACGACGTCGATTGCTTCCTCGAAGGCCCTTCGTTCGATCGCGAGGGCAATCTTTTCGTCGTCGACATTCCGTTCGGGCGCATCTTCCGCATCTCGCCCGCGCTCGAATGGACGCTCGCCGCCGAATACGACGGGTGGCCCAACGGCACGGCCTTCCACCAGGATGGATCGCTCTGGATCGCGGACTACCGCAGGGGGCTTTTCAAACTGGATCCCGGATCATCGGGCTCCCGCTCGTCCGGGATGACAAGTGTTCTCGCCCACCGCAACACCGAGTCCTTCAAGGGCATGAACGACCTCACCTTCGACTTCGAGGGAAATTGCTATTTCACGGACCAGGGGCAGACGGGTTTCCACGATCCGTCGGGCCGCGTGTATCGATTGCGCGCGAGCGGGCAACTCGACCTCGTGATCGCGGGAATCCCGAGCCCGAACGGTGTCGCGCTGGACCTGTCACGCCGCTTCATCTACGTGGCGGTCACGCGCGCGAACCAGGTGTGGCGCGGGCCGATCCTCGCCGATGGGAATGTCTCGAAAGTAGGCGCGTTCCGCACGTTCTTCGGGACGAGCGGTCCCGACGGCATGGCCGTGAGCGCGGACAACGGCCTCGTCGTGTGCCACGCGAGCCTCGGCGGCGCCTTCGTCTGCAACGCGAAAGGCGAGGTCACGCACTTCGTGAAAAGCCCCGTGGGTTCGACTGTGACCAACGTCGCATTCCGGCCGGGCGCGTCGAAGGTCGTGATGACGGAATCGGAGACGGGATCGATCCTCGAGGCGGACCTTCAGTCGAAAGGCGCTCCCCTCTACTCCCACACCTGAGGCGTCACTGGGGTTGAATCCCCGCGTCCTTCACGACCTTCACCCAGCGCGCATTCTCCGATTTCACGAATGCGGCGGTTTCGGCGGGCGTCATCAACTGGATCTCCGAGCCTTCGGCGACGAGGCGCTGGCGGATCGCGGGGTCGGAGAGCGTCGCGTTCACGGCGGCGTTCATTTTCTGCACGACTTCCTGCGGCACGCCTTTCGGCGCGATCAGCACGCTCCACGTCCCGACCTCGAAATCCCTGAGGCCCAGCTCTTCCATCGTTGGGACATCGGGCACCGCGGGATTGCGCTGTTTCGACGCGAGGCCGACTGCGCGCACCTTGCCCGCGCGAATCTGCGGGACCACCGCGGGCAGCGTCGCGAAATTGAGCTGGGCCTCGCCCGAAACGATCGCGAGCACCGACGGAGATCCCCCTTTGTAGGGAACGTGCGTGAGGTTGTCGCCGGTGGATTTCACGAGGAGCTCGCCGGCGAGATGCCCGGGCGAGCCCACGCCCGACGACGAATAGAACATCGGCGTGTTGTCGCTCGCGGCCTTCAGCTGCGCGAGCGTCGCGAAGCTGGTCGTGGGCGAGGCGATCATGATCATCGGGTACGAGCACACGAACGCGATCGGGACGAAGTCCCCGATGGGATCGAACTTCTGCTTCGCGAGGCCCGGGTTGATCGCGTGCACGGCGACCGTGGACATCATCAGCGTGTATCCGTCCGCGGGGGCCTGCAGCATCATCTCGGCCGCGAGATCGCCCGCGGAGCCCGGCTTGTTGTCGATCACGATGGGTTGCCCGAGCTTCTCGGCGAGCCTGGCCTGGATCAGCCGCGCGACGACGTCGGTGGAACCGCCGGCCGCATATCCGATGTAGAGCTTGATGGGCCGCTCGGGCCACGCGGCGCAAACGGTCATTGCCGTGAAGGCGACAATCCCGCCGAGCAGGCAACGAAGGCGCTTCATTTGCCCTTGAACGCGGGCTTGCGCTTCTCCATGAACGCCCTGCGTCCCTCGATGTAGTCCTCGCTTTCGAAGCAGTCGAGGATGAGGCGCTTGGCGAGCTCCATGTCCGCGTTGTCGGCCTTCAGCACCTCGCGGATGATTCGCTTGCCCGCCTTGATCGTGAGCGGGGCTCCGGTGGAGATCGCGTTCGTATACTCGGCGAGCAGCGCGTCGAGCGCCTCGGGTTCCGCGATCCGGTTCACGAGCCCGATGCGAAGCGCCTCCGCGGCATCGAGGCGCCGCGCCGTGAAGAAGATGTCCTTCGCGTAGCCCGGCCCCACGAGATCGGTGAGGTTCTTCATCGCCGAGAACCGGTAGCCCAGTCCCAGGCGCGTGGCGGGGACGGAGAAGGTCGAGTTCGTCGAGGCGACGCGCAGGTCGCAGCAGATCGCCACGTTCATGCCGCCGCCGATGCAATAGCCCTCGATGCGCGCGATGGTGGGCTTCTCGAATTCGTAGATGCCTTCGAGCGCCGCTTCGGCCATGGATTCGTAGTTCTTCACCGCTTCCTTCGCCGCGCGCATGTCCTCGAACTGGGAGATGTCGGCGCCGGAGACGAACGCCTTCCCGCCTTCGCCGGAGAACACGACCACGCGGATGTTGTCGTCCTTGGCCGCGCGCGCGAGCAGCGGCGGCACGGCTTGCCACATCTCCACGGAAAGGGCGTTGTGCTTCGCCGGGTTGTTGAAGCGGATGTGGAGGACGGGACCCTCGGTCCAGGTCTTCACGCGCTCGGTGGAGGTGGCGTAGCTCATGTCGTTCATCAGTAGACTCCTCGCGATTTCATGCCGGCGAGCGCCGCCGCGTCGTAGCCCAGCTCGGAAAGGATTTCCTCGGTGTGCTCGCCGCGCCGCGGTGTCGCGCGCGCGATCGTCGACGGCGTGCGGGTCAGCGTCACGGGCTGGCCCATCAGCGCCTGCTCGCCGAGCTGCTTCGACACGACCTTCTTGAGCAAGCCGAGGTGCTGCACCTGCGGCTCCTCGAAGACTTCCTTCACGTTGTTGATCCGCCCGCATGCCACGCCCTCTGCATTGAGCTTGTCGATCCAGTAGTCGCTCGTATGGCTGGCGAGCTTCTTCTCGATCTCGGCGTTGAGCCAGTCGCGGTTCACGGAACGCCCGCTCTTGGTCTTCGAGCGTTCATCCTCGATCCATTCCGGCGCGCCCAGGGCGTGGCAGAAACGCTCCCAGATCTTTCCGCCGAAGACCGCGATGTTGATGTGGCCGTCCTTCGTCCTGTACACGCCGGTCGGAATGCTGGTCGGGTGATAGTTGCCGGCCTGCCCCGGCACCTCGTGGTCGAGCGTCCAGCGCGCGGTCTGGAAATCCATCATGTACACCTGCGCCTCGAGCAGCGACGTGTGGAGCCACTGTCCCTTGCCGGAGGCTTCGCGCTCGAGCAACGCGACTGTCACGCCATAGGCCGCGAAGATTCCCGCGCAGAGATCGGCGATCGGCAACCCCACGCGCAAGGGCCCGTGCCCCGGAAGGCCGGTGACCGACATGAGTCCGCCCATGCCCTGCGCGATCTGGTCGAAGCCGGGCCGCGTCGCGTAGGGGCCCGTCTGGCCGAATCCGGAGATGCTCGCGTACACGAGGCGCGGATTGACCTTCGAGAGCGCGTCGTAGTCGATGCCCAGGCGCGTCTTCACGTCGGGACGGAAATTCTCGAGGATCACGTCGGCCGTCGCGACGAGCTTCTTCAGCACCTCCAGGCCCTCGGCTTCCTTGAGGTTCAGCGTGATCGAGCGCTTGTTGCGATGAGTGTATTGGTAGTCGCTGCCTTCCTGCCCGCCGAGCGTGTCGTCGCCACGCATGTGCTCGGGCATCTGCACCTGGATCACGTCGGCGCCCCAGTCGGCGAGCTGGCGGGCGGAGGTCGGGCCCGCGCGCACCTGCGTCATGTCGATCACGCGGAAGCGGGCGAGGGCCTGGGAAGCGGGGATGTGCGGCATCTCAGGCCGCCTCGGCGCCGAGGCTGCTCATCACGCCGCGGAGGATCCGCTCGAAGAGCGAGGCATCGGGATCGCCCTTGATGATCACGACTTCGCGCAACTTGAAGCGCTTGGCGAGCTCGGCGCGATTGCATTCGAGCACTTTCCTGCCGCCGCGGTCGCAGAAGAGGAACCGCGACTTGAGCGGGCTCATGTAGAGCAGCTTCGCGGGAAGGCGCGGCTCGTCGGAATCCTTCCCCGCATCGCGGATGCCGACCCATACGCCTTCCTTGAGTTTGGACGGAAGCGCGAGATCCTTCGCGGGCTTCTTCTCCTTCTCGGGTGCGGCTTTCGCGCCCTTGGCGTCGGGTTTCGCTTCCGCCTTCGGCGCGGCTTCGAGCGCCGGTTGCGCTTCGGTGAAGTCGAGCTCGTCGACCTGCACCTCGCCGCCGCCGAACGGATTCTTCACGGTGATCTCCGCGGTGAAGTCCAGGGTCTCGTCCTCGGCCTTTGGCGGAGGCGCAAGCTGCGCCGCGATCGCGGCCGCCGTGCCCGGCGCGGGAGGTTTGGGCGCCGCAGGCTTCGCGGCGTGCGTGTCGCCGCCGCCCCGCGGCTTGCTGTCGAGCGCCATCACCGCGGTGTGGAGCTTCATGAGCTCGGAGTAGAACGCCTGGCGCACCGAGTCCTCGACGCCGACGCCATTCAGGGCCGTCGTGAGCGACCGCAGCAGCGCGGGAACCTGCGAAGCGAGCTTGCGCTGCTCTTCCTGCTTCGGCTTGGGCTCCACGCTCCAGAGCAGCTGGTCCATCGTCGCCAGCGCGGCCTTCCAGGGCTCGCTGTCCCTTCCGCTTTGCGCGTGGACGACGAGCAGCACCTTGATCCACTGCTGCGCGAGAAAATCGCGCACGGCCTTGCCGGGATGGTGCTCGCGAAGCCGCGTGCGAATCTCCTCCTGCGCGGCCGTGCGGCCGGCGGAAAGATTCTCGAGCTGCTCGAGGCGCTTCGATTCCACCTGCGTGGCTTGCGCGACCCGCTGGTCTTCCTCGGCGATGAAGGCCTTCAGTTTTTCGTTGGCCGCGTCGAAGACCTCGACGTTGTCCTCGAACTTGTCGACGATCTCGCGCTCGACGGGCTCGAGCTTCGGATACATCTCGTGCTTGTCGTCGAAATCCGAGGACAGCCGCGCGCCCAGCTCGCCCAGCAAGTCGAGGTGGACCCGCGCCGGATGGGCGTTCTCGGAGAAGAGCGCCTTGTCCGCGATCGCGACTTTCAGCATCGGGATCTGGAGGCGCGCGGCGAGGGCCTTGATGCCCGCGGGAACCTTCGCGTCGTCGAAGAGCTTGTCGAAGAGGAGCGACACCACGTTCAAGGTCATGGCGTCGACCTGGCCCATGCTTTGGCCGACGCTCGACTCCTTCAGCTGCGCGAGGACGTTGGTGAGGCTGCCCGCGGCGGCGTTCAGCGCCGCGAGATCCACGCCGGTCACGCCCTCGAGGTTGCCCACCTGCAGTCGCGAGAGCGAGGACATGAGCTCCGCGCCCTGCACCATCGGCACGCCGCCCACGCCCATGCTGCCGGGCGCGCCACCGGCGGGCGCGCCGCCGCCGAGCATTTTCTGCAGCGCGCCGAAGACGTCGTTCGGGAGCGCGGGCTCGGCCGGCGCGCTTTCCTCGGCATCCTCGACGTCGTCCGCGCCCGCCTTCCTGGCCGAGTGCGGTTTCTTCACGACCGTGTAGCGGATCTTCGGCAGGATCGAGTTCTCGACGAGAAGCTCGTTCACGTCGTCGTAGCCCGAGCGCAAGTCGTCCAGCATCGGCTCGTCGAAGAGGAGGAGGAAGACCGCGCGCACCTTGGCATCCGTCTCGATCTCGCGCAGTGCGTTCTTGAAGGCATCACAAACGACCTTCGGTCCGAACGGGTTGTCCTCCGACTGGAGGTTGCCGTCCCCGAGCATCACCGCCGCGCGCTGGTCCAGCGCGCCGAGTCCCTCGTCGCAATGCTTGCGGACGCGCGCCGCGAGCTTGTTGTAGCTGAGCGTCTCCTCGAGATCGTCGTCGCCGACCAGCTCCAGCTCGATCTCGAAGGCGCCCGTCTGGTCGCCGGGGTTGTTGCGATTGGAAACGCCGCGCTTCACCTTGCGCACCTTCTTGGCGAATCCCTTCGCGAAGCGTTCGCCGAACTCGCCCTCGAGCGCTTCGCGTCCGCGCAGCGCGGCGTCGCGCCCCGCGCCGAGGACGCCCCGCGCTTCCGCGCTGTCGGTCTTGTCGATGATCTCGTTCAGCGAGGCTTCGGCGCGCGCCAGCATCGCGGACACGGCTTCGGCGACGCGCTCCTCCAGGAGGGCGCGGCTCGAATCGAGGATCGCGTCAAAGGGTGTGGCCATCGTCCTTGCGCAGGAAATCGAAGTCGACGCCCTGGTCCGCCTGGGTCACGGACTCGAGGAAGAGCTTGAGGTAGCCACGCCCGGCGCGAGGCTCCTTCACGGGATGCTCCGCGCGCCGCTTCGCCATCTCATTGTCGCCGACGAGGAGCATGAGCTCGCGCCTTTCCACGTCGAGCCGGATGCGATCGCCCGTGCGGACCCAGGCGAGCGGGCCGCCGACGGCGGACTCGGGCGTCACGTGCAGCACGATCGTGCCGGCGGCCGTGCCGCTCATGCGCCCGTCGGAGATGCGCACCATGTCCTTCACTCCGGCACGCACGAGCTTCTTCGGAATCGGAAGGTATCCCGCCTCGGGCATTCCGGGCGCGCCCTTCGGGCCGATGTTCTTGAGGACGAGGATGTCGTCGGCGCGCACGTCCAGTGCCTCGTCATCGAGGCGCCGCGCGAGATCCTCCGCGTCCTCGAAGACGACCGCGCGCCCCTCGTGCTTCATGAGCGACGCGCTCGCCGCCGATTGCTTGATGATGGCGCCGCCGGGCGCGAGATTGCCGCGCAGCACGGCGATGCCGCCCTGCGGGAATATCGGATTCGAGAAAGGGCGCACGACGGCCTGCGCGAAGGGCCGCACCGCATCGAGCTCTTCGCCGAGGCTCTTCCCGGTCACGGTGAGCGCGTCGAGGTGAAGGAGCGGCTTGAGCTCCCGCAGCAGCGCCGGCAAACCTCCCGCGCGATGCAGGTCTTCCATGTAGTGCTTGCCCGAGGGTTTGAGATCCACGAGCACCGGCGTCTCGCGTCCCATCGCGTCGAGCCGGGCAAGGTCGATGGGGATGCCGAGGCGCCCCGCGATGGCGGTCGTGTGGATCACGCCGTTGGTCGAGCCGCCGATCGCGAGCAGCACGCGGAGCGCGTTCTCGAACGACTTCGCGGTGAGGATCCGGTCGGGCGTGAGCTTCGACTTCGCGACCGCCACGGCCGTGGCGCCGGAACGCTCGGCGATGCGGATGCGATCGGCCGTCACGGCGGGCGCCGAAGCGCTGCCCGGCAGCGCGATGCCGAGCGCTTCGGCCACGCACGCCATCGTGCTTGCCGTCCCCATCACGGAGCAGGTTCCGACCGAGGCCACGAGCTGGTCGTTCACCCGCGCGACCTCGTCACTGTCGATCTCTTCGGCGCGATAGCGGCCCCAATAACGGCGGCAATCGGTGCACGCCCCGACGCGCTCGCCCTCGTGGGAGCCGGTGAGCATCGAGCCCGTCACGAGCTGCACGCAGGGCACGTTCGCCGAAGCGGCGCCCATCAACTGCGCGGGTACCGTCTTGTCGCAGCCGCCGATCAGCACCACGGCATCCATGGGCTGCGCGCGAATCATCTCCTCGGTGTCCATGGACATGAGGTTGCGCAGGTACATCGACGTGGGGTGCGAGAAGCTCTCGTGGATCGAGATCGTCGGGAAATCCACGGGCAGGCCGCCCGAGAGCATCACGCCGCGCTTCACCGCCTCGATCAGCTGCGGCGCGTTGCCGTGGCAGGGGTTGTAGCCGCTCGACGTGTTGACGATGCCGACGACCGGGCGCGAAAGCGCGTCGTCGGTATACCCCGCGCCCTTGATGAAGGCCTTGCGCAGGAAGAGCGAGAACTCGCGGTCGCCGTAGCTCGCGAGGCCCTTCTTCAGTCCCTGTCCGGGTTGGTCGTCGTCGCTCACCCGCGAATGATCGCAGAATTCGCGAAGCCCTATAATCCCACTCTCGTTCAAAAGGGCGAACACCATGGCAGCGAAGACGAAAAAGCCCGCGAAAGACGCCGGCCGGATCCCCGTCACGCTGATTCCGGGCGACGGGATCGGCACCGAGGTCACGGAGGCCACGCTCGAGGTGCTCGAGGCGGCCGGCGCGCCCTTCGACTACGAGTGGCACACAGCGGGCGTCACGGGGCTGAAAAAGGAAGGCGATCCGTTGCCCAAGGCGACGATCGAGAGCATCCGCAAGACGCGGCTCGCCCTGAAGGGCCCGCTCGCGACGCCCGTGGGCGGCGGCTTCCGGTCTTCCAACGTGCGCCTGCGCGAGGAGTTCCATCTCTTCGCGAACCTGCGCCCCGCGCGCACGCTCGTCCCCGGCGGACGTTACGAGAACATCGACCTCGTGCTCGTGCGCGAGAACCTCGAGGGGCTCTACGTGGGATTCGAGCACTACATTCCGGTCGGCGACGATCCGCACGCGGTGGCGCTCGCTTCGGGCGTGAACACGCGCGCGGGCGGCCGGCGCATCTGCGAGTTCGCTTTCGAGTACGCGGTGAAGAACAAGCGCAAGAAGGTGACGCTCGTGCACAAGGCGAATGTGCTGAAGGCGCTCACGGGACTCTTCCTCGAGGCGGGCCGCGACGTCGCGAAGCAGTACGTGGGCCGGGTCGATTGCGACGAGCGCATCATCGACGCCTGCGCCATGCAGCTCGTGATGAACCCGTACCAGTTCGACGTGATCGTGACGACGAACCTCTTCGGCGACATCCTCTCGGACCTCAACGCCGGCCTCGTGGGCGGCCTGGGAATGGCGCCCGCGGGCAATATCGGCAAGGACGCCGCGATCTTCGAGGCGGTGCACGGTTCCGCGCCCGACATCGCCGGCAAGGGCATCGCCAATCCGCTCGCGCTCATGCTCTCGGCCGCGATGATGCTCGACCACGTGGGCCACCACGACAAGGCGAAACGTGTCCAGAAGGCCATCGACGACGTGCTGCTGAAGGACAAGGTGCGCACCGGCGATCTCGGCGGCAAGGCCAACACGAAGCAGTTCACCCAGGCCGTCGTGAAGCGGTTGAAGTAACGCGATGCGCAGCAAGCTCTTCGTCCCCGGTTCCCGTCCCGAGCTCTTCGCCAAGGCGATGGCGAGCGAGGCGGACGGCCTGTCGTTCGACCTCGAGGACGCGGTGGACGAATCGAGGAAGGACGAGGCGCGCGGCACGCTCGGGAAATTCCTGCGCGCGCTCGCGCCGGACCACGGCAAGACGATCATCGTGCGCGTGAATGGCCTGGGCACGCCGCATTTCGAGAAGGACCTCGCGGCGGTGATGTGCGACGCGCTCGACATCGTGAACCTCCCCAAGCCCGAGTCTCCCGAGGACGTCCGCCGCTGCGCATCCGCGCTCGACAAGCTCGATCCGCCGGCGGAGGTGGGAATCCTCGCCAACATCGAAACGCCCCGTGCGTACCGGCTCGCGGCGGAGATCGCCACCGCGAGCTCGCGCGTCGTCGGCCTCCAGGCAGGATGGGGCGACCTCATCGAGCCCCTCGACATCGATCGCTACAACCCCGCGATGATCGAGACCTGCCTGCTGCACATCCGCATCGCGGCGGGCGAGGCCGGAGTCTGGGCCTACGACGGCGCCTACGCGAACTTCAAGGATCCGGAAGGCTACACGCGCGAGGCGGAAGCGTCGCGGCGCCTCGGTTATCTCGGCAAGAGCTGCATCCATCCGACCCAGGTGCCGCTCGCCAACGCGGTCTTCCGCCCCACCGATGCCGAGATCGCGCACTCGCTCGAGGTCGTGGAGACCGCGCGCGAGATGTCTGCGAAGGGCGTGGGCGCCTTCACGGTGAACGGGAAGATGGTCGACGGCCCGTTCGTTCGACGCGCGGAGGCAGTGCTCGCCCTCGCTCGCAAGCTGGAGATCATTCGATGAGGTGGAGACTCGCGCTGGCCTTCGCTGCCGCGTTCCTGGCGATCGCGGCCGCGCCGGCGCTCGCGCTGCCGTTTCCTTCCAGGCCGGTCACGATCATCGTTCCGTACCCACCGGGCGGATCGAACGACACGTTCGCGCGCGTGCTCGGCAAGCACCTGTCGGACCTCTGGAAGATCCCGGTGATCGTGGAGAACCGGGCCGGGGCTGGTGGAATCATCGGTGCGTCGGCCGTCGCGCGCGCGGCGCCGGATGGCTACACGCTGTGCCTGCTGTCCTCGTCGTTCACGACGAGCGCCGCGGTCCAGCCCAACCTTCCGTTCGATCCCATCCGCAGCTTCACGCCCATCGCGATGGTCGCGCGCGGGCCCATGATCCTCACCGTCTCGAACAAGCTGGGCGTCACGAGCACGCTCGAGCTCTTCGCGATGGCGCGCAAATCCCCGGGGAAACTGAACTACGGATCGTCGGGGCAGGGGAGCACGAATCATTTCGCGACGGAGCTCCTGCTGGAAGCGGCGGGCGTGAAGATGACGCACATCCCTTACAAGGGCATGTCGCCCGCGGTCACTGACGTGATCGCCGGAAACGTGGACGTGCTCGTGGCGAGCGCGCCGTCGATCTACGAGATGGTGAAGGCGGGAAGGGTCCGCGCCCTCGGCGTGACGAGCGTCGGGCCCTCGAGCGTCGTTCCGGGATTGGGGCCGGTCGGGCAAATGGGCGCGCCGGGCTACAGCTTCGAGCTCTGGTGGGGCATCCTCGCGCCCGCGGGGCTGCCGCGGGAAATCGTGACCCAGCTCAACGCCGACGTGAATCACGTGCTCGAGATGCCCGAGATGAGGGAAGCGATCGTTCGCGAGGGCGCGGAGCCCGCGCCGATGCCCGCGGCCGCGTTCGCGGTGACTGTGTCGAGCGAGATCGCCGAGTGGAAGAAGGTCGCGCGGGCCGCGAACATCAAGGCGGAGTGATCCCGTGGCGCTGAAGAAGCGTGACTACACACCGGGAAAGCGCGGCGCGCTCGACGGCGTTCGCGTCCTCGACCTGTCGCGCCTCGTCGCCGGGAACACGCTCACGGGATTGCTCGCGGACTTCGGCGCCGAGGTGATCAAGGTCGAGCCCGCCGCGGGAGATACGCTGCGCGCCTGGCGCACGAAGGACGTGCAGACCAACTGGAAGGTCTACGCGCGCAACAAGAAGAGCGTCGCCTTCGAGCTTCGCAAACCCGAGGCGCGCGAGCTGCTCCTCGCCCTCGTCGACAAGGCCGACGTCTTCGTCGAAAGCTTCAGGCCCGACACGCTGGAAAAGATGGGCCTCGCGCCCGAGGCGCTCCTCGCGCGCAACCCGCGCCTCGTGATCGTGCGCATCTCCGGGTGGGGGCAGACGGGTCCCTATCGCCGCCGTCCCGGTTTCGGCACGCTCGTGGAAGGCATCTCGGGTTTCGCATCCTTCAACGGATTCGCCGACCGCGAGCCCGTGCTGCCGCCGATCTATCTCGCGGATTCGTTCGCGGGACTCTACGGCGCGTCCGGGGTGCTCATCGCCCTGCGTGATGTGGAGGTGAACGGCGGCAAGGGCCAGGTGATCGACCTGCCGTTGCTCGACCCGCTCTTCCACATGCTCGGCCCGCAAGCGGCCAACTACCGCCTCTCGGGCAAGGTGAAGCCGCGAACCGGGAGCCGCTCGACCAATTCCGGGCCGCGCAACGCATACAAGACGAAGGACGGGCGCTTCGTGTGCCTCTCGGCCTCCACGCAGAAGATGGCCGAGCGCGTGTTCACGTCGATCGGCCGCGCGGACCTCATCGGCAATCCGCGCTACCGGACCAACGCGGATCGCGTCGCGAACGCGGCGGAGCTCGATGAAATCATTTCCGCGTTCGTGGCCAGGATGACGCAGGCCGAGAACGTGGATTTCTTCGAGAAGGCCGAGGTGACGATCGGTCCCATCTACGACATCACGCAGATCCTCGAGGATCCGCATTTCATCGAGCGCGAGGTGATCGCGGACTATCCCGACGCGGACATGGGGCAGTTCCCGATGCATCACGTGGTGCCGCGGCTTTCCGCAACTCCGGGTTCGATCGGCACGCCGGCGCCGGGCCTCGGCCAGCACAATCGCGAGATCCTGCGCGAGGTCGGAGTCGACGACGCGCGCTACGCGAAGCTCCTCGCCGACGGCGCCGTGATCGAGGGCGCGCCGCCCGCCGAAGACGAACCGGAATGACGCCGGCGGTCCCCAATTCGGCCGGCACTTCGCTGCCGCGCTACAAGGCGCCGGACAACGCGTGCGACAGCCACATCCACATCTACGATCCGCGCTTCAAGATGAAGTGGCCGAACCTTCGCGCGGTGACGGATGCCTCGATCGCGCAATACCGGTTGCTGCAGGAGCGCATCGGGACCACGCGCGTCATCATCGTGCAGCCGGCGGCCTACGGAACCGACAATGCCGTCACCGTCGACGCGGTGGCGCAGGCGGGCGTGGACAAGGCGCGCGGCATCGCGGTCTGCCACCCGACCGTCACCGATACCGAGCTCGTCGCCATGGACAAGGGCGGCATCCGCGGCCTTCGCTTCACGCTGCACGAGCCGCGCACCGCCGTCACGAGCGTGGAAATGATCGAGCCGCTCGCGCATCGCGTGAGCCGCATCGGCTGGCACGTGCAGCTGCACCTGCGCGCCGAGCAGATCGTCGAGATGGCGGATCTCATCGGGAACCTGCCGGGCACGATCGTCTTCGACCACATGGGCCGCATGCCGCAGCCGCATGGGCCGCGCCATCCGGCCATGGCCATCGTGAAGCGCGAGATCGACAAGGGGCGCGCATGGGTGAAGCTCTCGGGTCCCTATCTCGACACGAAGACCGGAGCGCCGCGCTATGCGGACGTGAAGGCGGTCGCGCGCGAGCTCGCGCGGCACGCGCCCGAGCGCTGCGTGTGGGGCAGCGACTGGCCGCATCCCACGGAACCCCACGAAAAGCCCGACGATGCCGTACTCTTCGATCTGCTCCAGGAATGGGCGCTCGACGAGAACACGCGTCACCGGATCCTGGTGGAGAATCCCGCGAAGCTCTACGGATTCGGACGATAACGACAGACGAGGAGGAAACATGCGCTGGACGACCCGACTCATCGCCGCCGCGCTCGCGTTGTCCGCGGGCACGGTCTTCGGCCAGCAGTATCCGGCGCGGACCGTGCGCATCATCGTCGCGTTCACGCCCGGATCGGCGACCGACGTCCTCGCGCGCCTCACGGCGGACTATTTCTCCCGATCGATGGGCCAGCAGTTCGTGGTGGAGAACCGCGCGGGCGCGGGCGGCATCATCGGCACGCAGGTCGCGAAGGACGCGCCGCCCGACGGCTACACGCTCACCGCGTGCCCGAGCGGCCCCTTCGGCATCAATCCCGGCATCTACTCGCACCTGCCCTACGATCCCGTGAAGGACTTCGAGCCCATCTCCAACATCGGCCTCACGCCCCAGGTGATCGTGGCGGGATCGCAGTATCCGTACAAGACGCTGAAGGATCTCGTGGCCGACGCGAAGAAGCGCCCGGGAGAGGTCGCGTTCGGGTCGCTGGGAATCGGCTCCACGAGCCACCTCACGATGGAAGCGTTCCAGACTGCGGCCGGCGTGAGGATGAACCACATCCCGTTCAAGGGCGGCCAGGAAGCGCAGACGGGGATCCTCGGCGGCTCGTTCCCGGTGATGTCCGATACGGTCCCGGGCGTTCTCGCGCAGGTGAAGGCCGGGAAGCTTCGCGCGCTCGGCGTGGCGATTCCGAAGCGCTCGCCCTTCATGCCCGACGTGCCGACCGTGGCCGAGCAGGGCTATCCCGGATTCGAGAGCGTGGGCTGGATCGGCCTGTGCGCGCCGGCGAAGACTCCCGCGGCGATCCTCGACAAGCTGAACGCCGAGGTGCAGAAGTTCCTCGCCGCGCCCGAGACCAAGGAGAAGTTCGAGAAGCTCGCGTTCACCGCGGCCGGCGACTCCCGCGAGCACTTCTCCGCGTGGATCAAGTCCGAGATCGTCAAATGGTCCGCCGTGGCCAAGGCAAGCGGCGCTCACGCGGACTGATTCGGGGCCAGACCCCTGAGAGCCCATGGCCAAGGGGTCTGACCCCGAAGTAATCGTCATCGGCCTCGGCGCGGTCGGGAGCGCCGCGGCGTGGCAGCTCGCGAAGCGCGGGGCGAAGGTACTGGGCATCGACCGGCACTCGCCGCCGCACGCTCTAGGATCGTCGCACGGCGACACGCGCATCACGCGCCTTGCGATCGGGGAGGGCGCTCACTACACGCCGCTCGCGATGCGCTCCCACGAGATCTGGCGCGACATCGAATCGCGAACGGGCGAGGATCTCCTCGTCGAGACCGGAATGATCGTCATCTCGAGCGACGATCGCCGCGGCAACCTGCACGGATC
>DATGGI010000121.1:0-1720 GCA_035308545.1 Usitatibacter sp. | reverse complement strand
CCCTGCGCAGTCATCACTGAGCTCATGACGGCAGTGTGCACGTCGATCTGACGATCGAGCGTGCGCCGCAGATCGCCGTCGGTGAAGATGCCGAGCACACGCTGCGCGTCGTCGACGATCACCGCCATTCCGAGGCCCTTGCGGGACATTTCGAGCAGTCCCTCGGCGAGCGTGGCGTCGGGCCCGATGCGCGGCAGGTCCGCGCCCGTGCGCATGACATCCTCCACACGCACGAACAGGCGTCGACCGAGCGTCCCTCCCGGATGCGACAGTGCGAAGTCCTGGGCCGTGAAGCCACGCGCCTCGAGCAATGCCACGGCAAGCGCATCGCCCATGGCGAGCATCGCGGCAGTGCTCGCCGTCGGTGCGAGGTTGAGCGGACAGGCCTCCTCGGAGACGCTCACATCGAGCATGACGGCCGAGGCGCGCGCCAGCGTCGAGTCCGTCTTTCCGCTCATGGTGATCAAAGGCACGCCCAGCCGTTTCAGATGCGGCAGCAGCAGTACGAGCTCCGGAGTCTCGCCGGAGTTCGACAGCGCGAGGAGCGCGTCGCTGCGCGTGATCATGCCGAGATCGCCGTGATGGGCCTCGGCGGGGTGCAGAAAGAATGCCGGTGTTCCGGTGCTCGCCAGAGTCGCGGCGACTTTGCGCGCGATATGCCCCGACTTGCCCAGGCCCGTCACGACGATGCGGCCCTCGCAGGCGAGACAGATACCGCAGGCCTCGGTGAAGCGCTGATCCAGGCGCTCGGCCAGTGCTTGCACGGCGCGCGCCTCGATCCCCAGAGCCCGGCGCGCGGTGGCAAGCAGCGCGTCGGCGTCAGGAGTCAGACTCATGCGCGCAATGATATCCGCTAAAATGGCCCGATGAGTCCCGAACAGGTCGCCGAGCTGATCCGCACCGGGCTGCCCGGCGCACAGGTGCTCGTGCAGTCCGATGACGATACGCACTTCGCCGCGCGCGTGGTCGCACGCGAGTTCGTCGGCAAGCGCGGATTGGCCCGGCATCAGCTCGTATACCGCACGCTCGGCGAACGCATGGGCCGGGAGATCCATGCCTTGTCGATCGAGGCCCTCACGCCTGAAGAGTGGGCCGAGCGCGGCGCGCCCCGCGCCGGCGACTAAGCCCACAGACCCATGGACAAGCTGCAGATCCAGGGCGGCACGCCCCTCGAGGGCGAAGTACGGATTTCGGGCGCCAAGAATGCGACACTGCCGATTCTGGCGGCCGCGCTCCTTGCCGAGGATCCCGTCGTCGTCGCGAACGTCCCGCATCTGCAGGATGTGACCACCACCATCGAGCTGCTCGGACGCATGGGCGTCAGCGTGACGATCGACGAGCGCATGCGCATCGAGGTCGACGCCTCGACTTTGCGCGAGTGCTTCGCGCCCTATGAGCTCGTGAAGACCATGCGGGCATCGATCCTCGTCCTCGGGCCGCTCGTGGCCCGCTTCGGTCATGCCGACGTCTCACTCCCGGGTGGCTGCGCGATCGGCGCGCGTCCCGTCAACATTCATGTGGCGGGGCTGCAGGCGATGGGCGCGGACATTCAGATCGAAGGCGGCTACATCCGCGCGCGCGCAGAGCGGCTCAAGGGCGCCCGACTGGTGCTCGACACCGTCACGGTAACGGGTACCGAGAACCTCATGATGGCCGCGACCCTCGCGGACGGCGAGACTGTCATCGAGAATGCCGCGCGCGAGCCCGAAGTGGTCGACCT
>DATGGI010000120.1:0-2826 GCA_035308545.1 Usitatibacter sp. | reverse complement strand
TTCTCCAGGACGACTCCGCCGTCTGTGGAAAAGCTCACATTCGGGCGGCCGCGCAGGTTACGTCCGTCACGAATACGGCAGGCCCCGGACGTTCACGTAGAGGGCGTAGACCGAGTGGCTCGCCGCCATGAAGAGGCGGTTCCGCTTCACGCCGCCGAAGCAGACGTTGGCGCAGCGCTCGGGAAGGTGGATGTGCCCCAGGGCTTCGCCCTGCGGGCTGAAGATGCGAACGCCGTCGAGCGGCTCGTCGCCCTTCGTGCGGCCCCAGCCGCACCAGAGGTTTCCGTGCTCGTCGACGCGGAATCCGTCGGGCGCGCCGTCGCCCGCGTCCACCGCGATGCGGGATTTTCCGAGCTTGCCGCCGTCGAGCACTTCGTACGCATGGATCTTGCGCGGGGGCGCGCAGCACTCCACCACGTAGAGCAGCTTCTCGTCGGGAGAGAACGCGAGCCCGTTGGGCAGCGTGAGTCCCTCGATCACGATCGTGAGGGCGCGCGTGTGCGGATCGATGCGATAGACGTTCGTCGGCAGCTCGGGCTCCGAGCGATGCCCCTCGTAGTCGGACATGATCCCGAACGACGGATCCGTGAACCAGATCGATCCATCGGACTTCACCACGATGTCGTTCGGGGAATTGAGGCGCTTGCCCTGGTAGTTGTCGGCGAGGACCGTGACGGTGCCGTCGATCTCGGTGCGCGTCACGCGCCGCGTCCCGTGCTCGCAGCTCACGAGGCGCCCCTGGCGATCGCGCGTGTGGCCGTTGGCATTGTTCGACGGCGCGCGGAACGTCGAGACCGCCCCGGTCTCTTCCTCCCAGCGCATGATCCGGTCGTTCGGGATGTCGCTCCAGAGCAACGTGCGAAGGTCGCCGAACCACACGGGACCCTCGGCCCAGCGAAAGCCCGTGGCGATGCGCTCCACGCTCGCGCTGCCGAGCCGAAGGGCCCTGAAACGCGCATCGATCTGCTCGACCGCGGGATCGGGATAGCGAAGCGCGGGTTGCCAGTCACTCATAGGGTCCGGAGATCACGTAGGCGCCGCCCTGGTACTTCTCCACGGGCGACGATGCGTCGACGGGCGGAGCGGCTTCGCGCGAGGCGCGAAACGCTTCCGTGTTGTCCTTCGGTTTCCAGTCGAGGTGCGCGGCCTTCGAGTTGTCCCACCAGGTGCCGATGTCGCGATTCGCCGACGCCCCGAAGACGATGGTGTGGTCGACGCGCGGAGCGAAGAGGGATGCCTTCACGAGCGAGGTGAGGTCGCCATAGGAAAGCCAGGTGATGAGCATGCGGCGATCCTTCGGTTCCGGGAACGCGCTTCCGATCCGCAGGCACACGGTCTGGATGCCGTAGCGGTCGAAGTAGAAGCGCGAGATGTTCTCGCCGAAGGTCTTGCTCACGCCGTAGAGGCTGTCGGGACGCGTGGGGTCGTCGGCATCGATGCGCTCCGAACGCGGACGGAACCCGATCGCGTGATTGGAGCTCGCGAAGACGATGCGCTTCGTGCCGGCGATGCGCGCCGATTCGTAGAGGTTGTAGACGCCCACGATGTTGCCCGCGAGGATCGGCTCCCACGGCTTGTCGGTCGAGATGCCGCCCATGTGCACCACGCCATCGACGCCCGCGAGGAGCTTCCTCATCGCACCCGGGTCGGCGAGGTCGCACGTGACGACTTCCTCGTTGGCCTGCGGCGGATCCATCGGCGCGATGTCCGACAAGCGCAGCTTCGGCGACCATTCGCGCATCGCGGGACGCAGCACTCGGCCGAGCGCGCCGGCGGCACCCGTGAGCAGGAGGCGTCCGTACATGACGGGGGTATCCATGGCACGATAGTAGCAAGGAGGAAGACAACGATGAACCTGCGAATTTGCGGCGCGATTGTACTCGCTACCATCGTCGCGATCACCGCGCCGGCGGCCTCGGCCCAGACGAAGCTCAAGTGGGCGCACGTGTACGAAAGCTCCGAGCCGTATCACTTGCAGGCGCTGTGGGCCGCCGAGGAGATCCGGAAGCGCACCAACGGCCGCTACCAGATCGACGTCTTCCCGGCTTCCACGCTCGGCAAGGAAACCGACATCAACCAGGCGCTCTCGCTCGGCACCATCGACATCATCTACACGGGCATGGCGTTCGCGGGGCGCAACTATCCGCCGATGTCGATCGCGTCGGGGCCCTTCGTCTTCCGCGACTTCGACCACTGGCAGAAATTCCGCAACGGCCCGATCTTCAGGGAGCTCGCCAAGGGCTACGAGGACAAGAGCGGCAACCACATCGTCGGATACACGTATTACGGCCAGCGCCACCTCACGGCCAACAAATTGGTGACGAAGCCCGAGGACATGAAGGGCATGAAGCTTCGCGTGCCGGACGCGCCGCTCTTCATGATGTTCCCGCGCGCCGTGGGAGCGAACCCCACGCCGATCGCGTTCGCCGAGGTCTACCTCGCGCTGCAGAACGGCACGGTCGACGCGCAGGAAAACCCGCTGCCCACGATCGACGCGAAGAAGTTCTACGAGGTGCAGAAGTACATCATCCTCACGGGCCACATCACCGAGTCGCTGGTGACGATCGTCTCCGGCTCCACGTGGGGAAAGATTCCCGATGCGGACCGGAAGATCTTCTCCGACGTGATGTGGGAGGCTTCCACGCGCGCCACCAACGACATCCTCGAGCAGGAGAACAGGCTCGCGGCGGAATTCGAGAAGCGCGGAAAGACCGTCGTGAAGGTCGACCGTGGCCCCTTCATCAAGGCGGTTCAGCCGGCGCTCACGGCGCCCGACGCCCCGTGGCCGAAGGAGCTCTACGACCGTGTGGAAGCGATCAAGTAGAA
>DATGGI010000119.1:0-39200 GCA_035308545.1 Usitatibacter sp. | reverse complement strand
CGACGACCTACAGCCGCTTCGCGGAGCTTCAGATCAACCTGCCCGAGGCGTCCGCGGAGAAGTCCGCGGACAAGCCGGCGGTGCTCAACGTCGCGGTCGACGCGAGCGGCAAGTACGCGATCAACGGCCAGGCCACGCCCTACGGCAATACCCAGACCTTCGCGCAGGCCCTCCACGACGCCGCCAAGGGCGCGAAGGAGCCCGTGATCGCCATCAGCGCCGACGCCGCCGCCACGCACCAATCGGTGATCAACGTGATGGAAAGCGCGCGGATCGCCGGGTACACGCACATCTCCTTCACGACGCAATCGCGTCAGCGCTAAGGCCCGGCCGTGGGTCGCTGGCTGGAGCGCGAGTGGCAACGCCTCGGCGGCGGCGCGCTCATCCTCCTTCCGTTCTCGCTCGTCTTCATGGCGGTGGTCGCGCTGCGGCGGCTCGCCTATCGCGCGCGGCTCCTGCCCGCCTGGCGCGCACCGGTGCCCGTGGTCGTCGTGGGAAACGTGACGGCGGGCGGAACCGGGAAGACGCCTCTCACGCTCGCCGTGATCGAAGCGCTCGCGCGCCGGGGGTTCACGCCGGGCGTCGTGTCGCGGGGCTACGGCCGGGTGCCGCGCGGGTTGAATGATCCGCTCGGAGTGGTGCGCGTCTATCCGGACGTGGCGACGCCGGAGCATTTCGGCGACGAGCCGGTGCTGATCGCGCTGCGGTCGCGCGTGCCGGTGTACGTGTCGCACGACCGGCCTGCGGCCGCGCGAGCGCTGCTCCAGGCCCATCCCGAGGTGGACGTGCTCGTGAGCGACGACGGCTTGCAGCACTACGCCCTTGCGCGCGACGTGGAGATCGCGGTGGTCGACGGCGAGCGCCGCTTCGGCAACGGGCTGATGCTTCCGGCGGGGCCGCTGCGCGAACCCGTGTCGCGCCTTGCGAGCGTCGATGCGGTCGTCGTGAACGGTGGGTGGTCCGATTCGATTCCGGGCTCGCGCCAATTCGCGATGACCCTGGGCGGCGAGCGCTTCGTGGCGCTCGCGGGCGGCCAGCAGCTCGCTCCCCACGAATTCGCGCTCGCCGCGCGCGGACGCAACGTGGCGGCCGTGGCGGGCATCGGCTATCCCGAGCGGTTCTTCGACCACCTCGCGCGCCTCGGCGTGAGCGCGAAGCCGCTCGCTTTTCCCGACCACCATCCGTTCCAGGCGAAGGACCTCAAGATCCCCGGGGCGGAGATCGTCGTCATGACCGAAAAGGATGCCGTAAAATGCGCGGCATTCGCCGATGCGCGGATGTGGTTTCTTCGCATCGACGCGATCCTTCCGCCCGATTTCGAAGAATTCCTTGCCACGCGGATTGCCCAACGACTCAGGAGCGCCGATGGATCCCAAGCTGCTTGAAATCCTGGTGTGCCCGCTGTGCAAGGGCCCGCTCGCATGGCGCAAGGAAGCGCAGGAGCTCCTGTGCAAGGCCGACCGCCTGGCCTTCCCCGTGAAGGACGGCATTCCCGTGATGCTCGAGGAAGAGGCGCGCGAGCTCGCCGCCGACGAGGATCCCTAGGGGGATCCGTGGAGCGGCTCGCGTTCAAGGTCGTGATTCCCGCGCGCATGCGCTCCACGCGCCTGCCCGGGAAGATGCTCGCCGACATCGCCGGAAAGCCGCTGGTCGCGTGGGTCGCCGAGCGCGCGAAGCAATCGGGCGCCGACGATGTCGTGATCGCCACCGATCACCAGGAGATCGCCGACAAGGTGGCCGCGCTCGGCTGGCGGGTGTGCACCACCTCGGTCGCGCACGAGACAGGCACCGATCGCCTCGCCGAGGCGGTCACGCTGCTCAGGCTCGCCGATGACGAGATCGTCGTGAACGTCCAGGGCGACGAGCCCCTCATCGATCCGGCATTGATCCGCAAGGTCGCGGCCGAGCTCGCGCTGCGGCCGAAGGCCTCGATCTCGACCGCGGTGCATCCCATCGCGAAGGCCGCCGAGTTCTTCGATCCGAACGTGGTGAAGGTCGTCATCGATACGGACGGCTACGCGCAGTATTTTTCGCGCGCCCCCATCCCCTTCGCCCGCGACGCCTTCGCGAAGTCCCGCGACGCGCTCCCCGAAGGGCTGCCCGCGTTCCGCCACATCGGCATCTATGGTTATCGCGTTTCGTACCTGCGCGAATACTCGTCGCTTTCGCCCACGCCGGCGGAGCGATTCGAGGCGCTCGAGCAGCTGCGCGCGCTGGGACATGGGCATCGCATCGCCGTCGCCTTCTGGAACGAGCCCATGGAGCCGGGCGTGGACACCCGGGAGGACCTGGAGCGCGTACGCGGCAAGCTCGGCCACGTATAATCACGCGTTTGCCAAGAAGATCGACCCTCGGGGGAGGTTGATGCGCCTGATTCTCTTGGGCGGGCCCGGTGCCGGCAAAGGCACTCAGGCCGCCTTCATCACGAAGAAGTTCGCGATTCCGCAGATCTCCACGGGAGACATGCTGCGCGCCGCCGTGAAGGCGGGCACGCCGCTCGGTCTCGCCGCGAAGCAGGTCATGGATCGCGGCGACCTCGTTTCCGACGACATCATCATCGGGCTCGTGAAGGAGCGCATCAAGGCGGACGACGCGAAGAACGGCTTTCTCTTCGACGGGTTCCCGCGGACGATTCCCCAGGCCGACGCCATGAAGGCCGCGGGCGTGAAGCTCGAGCACGTGGTCGAGATCGCCGTTCCCGACGCGCTCATCGTCGAGCGCATGTCCGGGCGGCGCGTGCACGTCGCCTCGGGGCGCAGCTATCACGTGAAATTCAACCCGCCCAAGGTGGACATGAAGGACGACGTCACCGGCGAGGACCTGGTGCAGCGCAAGGACGATCTCGAGGAGACCGTGAAGAACCGCCTCGAGGTGTACCACCGCCTGACCGAGCCGCTGGTGCACTACTACGAGAACTGGGCGAAGTCGGGCGACGCGCAGGCCCCGCACTACCACCGCGTGGACGGGCTCGGAGCCGTCGACGAGGTGAGCAACCGCATCTTCAAGGCACTGGGACAATAACGAAATGCCACGCAACGCTTTCTACGCGCAATCGGGCGGGGTGACCGCCGTCATCAACGCCAGTGCGGCCGGCGTGATCGAGACCGCACGCAAGCACAAGAAGCACATCGGCAAGGTGTACGCCGGAAGGAACGGCATCCTCGGCGCGCTGAACGAGGACCTCATCGACACCAGCAAGGAATCGCCCGCCGCGATCCGCGCGCTGCGCAACACGCCGGGCGGCGCCTTCGGAAGCGCCCGCTACAAGCTGAAGGGCGTGGAGAAGGGCGGCACCGAGTACGAGCGCCTGATCGAGGTCTTCAAGGCCCACGACATCGGCTATTTCTTCTACAACGGCGGCAACGACTCCGCCGACACCTGCCTCAAGGTTTCCCAGATCAGCGAGAAGCTGGGCTATCCGATCACGGCGGTCCACGTGCCGAAGACCGTGGACAACGACCTTCCGATCACCGATACCTGTCCGGGCTTCGGTTCCGTCGCGAAGTACGTCGCCACCAGCATGGCCGAAGCCGTGCTCGACGTGGAATCGATGGCGAAGACTTCGACGAAGGTATTCATCCTCGAAGTGATGGGGCGCCACGCGGGCTGGATCACGGCCGCGACGGGGCTAGCTTCGCGCAGCGCCGGCGAAGGCCCGCACATCCTCCTGTTCCCCGAAGTGCCCTGGAACGAGGAAGCGTTCCTCGCGCGCGTGAAGGAATGCGTCGACAAATACGGCTACTGCGCCGTGGGTGCCTCCGAAGGGCTCCAGGATGCGCAGGGCAAGTTCCTTTCCGAGTCCGGGCTGAAGGATGCCTTCGGCCACGCGCAGCTCGGCGGTGTCGCGCCGATGCTCGCAGGCCTCGTGCGCTCGAAGCTCAACCTCAAGCAGCACTGGGCCGTCGCGGATTACCTGCAGCGCGCCGCGCGCCACATCGCCTCGAAGACGGACCTCGAGCAGTCCTACGCGGTCGGGAAGGCCGCGGTCGAGTACGCCGTGAAGGGCATGAACAGCGTGATGCCCACGATCGTGCGCACCTCGAGCAAGCCGTACCGCTGGAAGATCGGCGTGGCGAAACTTTCCGACGTGGCCAACGTCGAGAAGAAGATGCCGCGCGACTTCATCACGGCGGACGGATTCCACATCACGGCCAAGTGCCGCAACTACCTCCTGCCCCTGATCGGCGGCGAAGCGTTCCCGCCGTTCGAGCAAGGGCTGCCCAAGTACGTGCGGCTGAAGAACGCCGCCGTGCGCAAGAAGACCTCGTAGCACCCGCTTTCACACACAAAAACCTCTGGGAGAAGCACCGATGTTGAACAACGCAATCCTGATCGCGCTCGTCTGCGGCGCCGTCGCGCTGCTGTACGGCGGAATTACGGCGTCGTGGATCCTCAAGCAGCCCGACGGCAACGACCGCATGCGCGAGATCGCCGCGGCCATCCAGACCGGCGCCAAGGCCTACCTGAACCGCCAATACACCACGATCGGCATCGTGGGCGTCGTGCTTTTCGTGGTCATCGGCTTCGTGCTGGGATGGATCACGGCGATCGGCTTCGCGATCGGCGCGATCGCCTCCGGCGCCGCGGGCTACATCGGCATGAACGTGTCGGTGCGCGCGAACGTGCGAACGGCGGAAGCCGCGCGCCAGGGCATCGGCCCGGCGCTGAACATCGCCTTCAAGGGGGGCGCCGTGACGGGCCTGCTCGTCGTGGGCCTGGGCCTCATCGCGGTGTCGGGATTCTTCATGTACCTGCACGGCTCCGCAGATCACGGGACGAGGATGACTGACATCGTGAAGCCCCTGATCGGCCTCGCGTTCGGTTCCTCGCTCATCTCGATCTTCGCGCGACTCGGCGGCGGCATCTTCACCAAGGGCGCCGACGTGGGCGCGGACCTCGTGGGCAAGGTGGAAGCGGGCATCCCCGAGGACGATCCCCGCAACCCCGCGGTGATCGCCGACAACGTGGGCGACAACGTGGGCGACTGCGCCGGCATGGCCGCGGACCTCTTCGAGACCTACGCGGTGACGATCATCGCGACGATGGTCCTGGGCGCGCTGGTGATCAATCCGGCGTTCGCTTCCAACGCGGTGACCTATCCGCTGGTGCTGGGCGCCGTCTCGATCATCGCTTCGATCATCGGCACCTACTTCGTGAAGACCGCCCAGGGCGGCAAGATCATGAACGCGCTCTACCGCGGCCTCGCGGTCGCCGGGCTGCTTTCGCTCATCGCCTTCTACTTCGTCACCGACTCGATGATGCGCGAAGCCCTGGGCTCCGATCCCTCGGCCGTCTGGAGGCTCTGGGGCTGCTGCGTGGTGGGCCTCGTGCTCACGGGCCTCATGGTGTTCATCACCGAGTACTACACGGGCACGGACTTCGCGCCGGTGAAGCACGTGGCGGAAGCCTCGACCAAGGGCCATGCGACGAACATCATCGCGGGCATCGGCGTCTCGATGAAATCCACGGCGTGGCCGGTGCTCGCGGTATGCGTGGCCATCTGGGCCGCGTACGCGCTCTCGGGCCTCTACGGCATCGCGATCGCCGCGACCTCGATGCTCTCGATGGCCGGCATCATCGTCGCTCTCGACGCGTACGGTCCGATCACGGACAACGCCGGTGGCATCGCGGAGATGAGCGAGCTGCCGAAGGAAGTGCGCAACGTCACCGATCCGCTCGACGCCGTCGGCAATACGACGAAGGCTGTGACGAAGGGCTACGCCATCGGCTCCGCCGGACTCGCGGCGCTCGTGCTCTTCGCCGACTACACCCACAAGCTCGAGGAAGCCGGGCGCCACATCAGCTTCGACCTCTCGAACCCGGCCGTCATCATCGGACTGTTCATTGGGGGCCTCATTCCCTATCTCTTCGGTGCGATGGCGATGGAAGCCGTGGGCCGCTGCGCGGGCTCCGTGGTGGAGGAAGTGCGCCGCCAGTTCCGCGAGATCAAGGGCATCATGGAAGGTACCGCCAAGCCCGACTACTCCCGCGCGGTGGACATGCTGACCAAGGGCGCCATCAAGGAGATGATGATCCCGTCGCTGCTGCCGGTGCTCTCTCCGATCGCCGTGGCGCTCGTGATCCGCTGCCTCATGGGGGCCGACGCCGGCGTGCAGGCCCTCGGCGGAATGCTGATGGGCACGATCGTGACGGGACTCTTCGTCGCGATCTCCATGTGCACGGGCGGTGGCGCGTGGGACAACGCCAAGAAGTACATCGAGGACGGCCACTACGGCGGCAAGGGCAGCGATGCCCACAAGGCCGCGGTGACGGGCGATACCGTTGGCGATCCCTACAAGGACACCGCCGGTCCCGCGGTGAACCCGCTCATCAAGATCATCAACATCGTGGCGCTGCTGATCGTGCCGCTGCTGTAATCTTCGCCGCGCAACGGAAGGGCCGCTCCGGCGGCCCTTTTTCTTTGGCCTGCGTGATAACCTCCCCAGCCTCATGAAAGTGATCGTTCTCGGTGCCGGTGTCGCGGGAATCGCGAGCGCGTGGTACTTCTGGCGCGACGGCCACGAAGTGACCGTGCTCGAGCGCAACGACGGGGTCGCGCTGGAAACGAGCTTCGCGAACGGCGGGCAGCTTTCCTACAGCTATGTCGCGCCGCTCGCGAGCGCATCGGTCATCCCGAAGATTCCACCTTGGCTCCTGCGCCGCGATTCGCCGCTTCGATTCCGTCCCGAGCTCGACCTCGACCAGTGGCGCTGGATCGCGCAGTTCCTCGCCGCATGCAATACGGCGACGGCCGACGACACGACGCAGAAGCTGCTTCGCCTCGCCTTCTACAGCCGCGAGCTCATGCACGAGCTGGTGGGCTCGAACGCGATGGATTTCGATTACGTGCAGAACGGCAAGCTCGTCGTGCACACGGATCCCGCCTCGTACGAGTCGGCGAAGCGGCTGCTCGAGTACCAGCGCACGCTCGGCGCCGAGCAGGAAGCGCTCGATGCGAAGCGTTGCGTGGAGATCGAGCCCGCGCTCGAATCCATGTCGCCGCGCATCGCCGGGGCCATCTACACGCCGAGCGAGGACGCGGGTGACTGCTACAAGTTCTGCAACGAGCTGAAGCGCATCATGACCTCGGGGGCGAATCCCGTGTCGTATCGTTTCGGCGTGGAGATCCAGCGGCTCCTTCCGTGGCGCGGACGGCTGATGGGCGTGGAGACGAATCACGGCGTGATCGAGGCTGATGCCTACGTGCTGGCCCTCGGCACGAACGCGCCCAATCTCCTGAAGCCCCTGGGCATCCGCGTGCCCGTGTATCCGCTCAAGGGCTACAGCCTGTCCCTCCCGATCGCCGACGATCGCGGCGCGCCGCGCATCAGCGTGACCGACTTCAAGCGCAAGGTCGTGTACGCGCGCCTGGGCGGCGAGCTGCGGGTCGCGGGCATGGCGGATCTTTCGGGCACGCGCGCCGTGATCGATGGCGAGCGGGTCGACCAGTTGGTGAGCGAAGTGAAGACGGCATTCCCGAAGGCGTCGGATTTCCGCAAGCTCGGGCCCTGGTGCGGCATGCGCCCGGCGACGCCGAAGGGCATGCCGGTGATCGGAAACACGCCCTACGCGAATCTCTGGCTCAATGTGGGCCACGGCGCGCTCGGCTTCACGCTCGCGCTCGCCACCGGCCGCATACTGGCGGACCTCGCGGCAGGACGCGCGAGCCGCATCCCGCTCGACGGCTTTACGCTGCACTGAAAATCGAAGAGGAGAAACGCATGGCATTGGACTATTACCACGGACACGGATCGCCCTATTCCTGGCGCGTGTGGCTCGCGCTCGAATTCAAGGGCGTGCCGTACAACCTCAAGATCCTGTCCTTCTCGGACGGCGACACCACGAAGCCCGAGTTCGTCGCGATCAACCCGCGCCACACGGTGCCCACGATCGTCGATGACGGATACACGCTGTGGGAGTCGCTCGCGATCCTCGAGTACCTGGACGATCGATTCCCGAATGCGGCGAAGCTCTACCCGGGAGACGCGAGCGCCCGCGCGCGCATCCGCCGGCTCATCCACGAGGCGGCCTACTACGTGCACGCCGAATGCATCGACAAGATCGTGGACGAGCTCTTCTGGAAGAAGGAAGGCGAGACCTCCGATCTCGCGAAGATCGGCCAGTGGCGCGACAAGCTGCGCGGCGAGCTCGAGTATTTCGCCAAGGAGCTGCGCGGCAAATTCATCGCTGGCGATGCGCTCTCCGCGGCCGACTTCGCGTTCTACCCGTCGCTCGCCTATTGCTGGCGCATCAACGTGCGCCGGCCCGACGCGGGCCTGGGCGACGTGATCCCACCGGCGCTCGCCGACTACAAGAAGCGCATCGAGGCGCTTCCCTACTTCGACAAGACGTTCCCGGCCCACTGGCGATGAAGTTCGAGGTTCGCGCCACCGACGGGCAGGCGCGCCGCGGCTCGCTCACGCTCGCCCACGGTGTCGTGGAGACGCCGGCCTTCATGCCGGTAGGCACCTATGGCACCGTGAAGGCGATGAGCCCCGCCGAGCTCGAGGAGAACGGCGCGCAGATCGTCCTCGGCAACACGTTCCATCTCTGGCTTCGGCCCGGCCTCGAGGTGATGTCGAAATTCGGCGGCCTGCACCGCTTCATGGGATGGAAGCATCCGATCCTCACGGACTCGGGCGGCTTCCAGGTGTTCAGCCTGGGCGAGCTTCGCAAGATCTCGGAAGAGGGCGTCGCATTCCAGTCGCCCATCAACGGCGACAAGCTCTTCCTCACGCCCGAGGAAGCGATGCGCATCCAGCGCGTCCTCGGTTCCGACATCGTGATGGTCTTCGACGAATGCACGGGCTATCCGTCGACGAAGGAGGACGCCGCGTCGTCGATGCAGCTCTCGCTGCGCTGGGCGGAGCGCTCGAAGCGCGCCCACGAAGGTAACGCGAACGCGCTCTTCGGCATCGTCCAGGGCGGCATGTTCGAGGAGCTGCGCGACGAATCCCTCGCGGGCCTCGCGTCGATCGGATTCGATGGCTACGCCATAGGCGGCGTGTCCGTGGGCGAGCCCAAGGAAGACATGGAGCGCATCGTCGCGCACACCGCGCCGCGCATGCCGCGCGACAAGCCGCGCTACCTCATGGGCGTGGGCACGCCCGAGGATCTCGTGGAGTCGGTCGCCCAGGGCGTGGACATGTTCGATTGCGTGCTGCCCACGCGAAACGCCCGGAACGGGTGGCTCTTCACGCGCCACGGCGACGTGAAGATCAAGAACGCGAGGCACCGCGACGACGAGGCGCCGCTCGATCCCCAATGCAGCTGCTACACGTGCCGCAATTTCTCGCGGGCCTACCTGCACCACCTGCATCGCGCCAACGAGATCCTGGGCGCGAGGCTGAACACGATCCACAACCTGCACTACTACCTCGAGCTCATGGGCGAGATGCGCGACGCCATCCAGGCGGGCCAGTTCGTGTCCTGGGAGGAGGGGTTCTCCCGGGGCCGATCGGAGCAGGAAACCGGCGGTTGAGGCCTTTGTCCGTGATAAAATAGCGGGCTTTTTTCCGCTTCCGGAGACACCCAATAATGATCGGAAACGCTTACGCCCAGGCCGCCGGTGGCGCGCCCCAGGGCACGGACACGCTGATGGGCATGCTGCCCATCGTCCTGATGTTCGTCATCATGTACTTCATCCTGATCCGTCCCCAGATGAAGAAGGCGAAGGAGCACAAGACGATGCTCGACGCGCTGCAGAAGGGCGACGAGGTGATCGCCGTGGGCATCCTCGGCAAGATCGCGAAGATCACCGACAACTACGTGAGCCTCGAGATCGCCTCCGGCGTGACGATCCAGGTGCAGAAGTCCGCCGTTACCACGCTGCTGCCCAAGGGCACCGTCAAGGACGCGCAGTAGAGCGATGAACAAGTATCCGACCTGGAAATACGTGCTGATCGCGATCGCCATCCTGGTGAGCGTGACGTACGCGGTGCCGAACCTCTTCGGCGAAGTCCCCGCGGTGCAGGTTTCACCGCTGCGCGCGACCGTGAAGATCGACGACACGCTGCGCAAGAGCCTGGACGAAGCCCTGAAGGGCGCGAACCTCGCGGCGACCGACGTGGAGCAGTCGGAAGACGCGCTCCGCTTCCGCTTCGCGGATACCGACTCGCAGCTGAAGGCGCGCGACGTGATCCAGGCGAAAGCCGGCAACTCCTACGTCGTGGCGTTGAACCTCGTGGCGAACACGCCGCACTGGCTCCAGGTGGTGGGCGCCAAGCCCATGTATCTCGGCCTCGACCTGCGCGGGGGCGTTCATTTCCTGCTCCAGGTCGACATGAAGGCCGCGGCGAACAAGTCGGTCGAGCGCTACCTCGGCGACATCCGCAGCCTCCTTCGCGACAAGCGCATCTACTACTCGGGCATCACGCGCGAGGGCGATCGCGTCACGGTGCGATTCAACGAAGCCGACCAGCGTGCGGCGGGGCTGAAGGCCATCGTCGACACCATGCCCGACCTCACGATCAAGGAAGATGGCGACGCGGTCACGGCCACAGTGAAGCCCGAAGTCCTGAAGCGCGAGCAGGACATGGCGCTGCAGCAGAATATCCAGACGCTGCGCAACCGCGTGAACGAGCTCGGCGTGGCCGAGCCGATCGTGCAGCAGCAGGGACCCGACCGCATCGTCGTGCAGCTCGCGGGCGTGCAGGACCCGACCCGCGCCAAGGACATCCTCGGCCGCACCGCGACACTCGAGGTGCGGCTCGTCGCCGAAGAGAACGCCGCCGGCCCCGGCCAGGATGCGTTCATGGCCTACAAGGATTCGCCCGCGCCCGTCGGCACCGACAAGTTCTTCGACGAGGAAGGCCGGCCGGTGCTCGTGAAGAAGCAGATCATCATCACGGGGGACCGCATCAAGGACGCGCAACCCAACTTCGACCAGCGCAACGGCGGCCCCGTGGTCTCCATCGCCACGGACGACACGGGCGGACGGATCATCCGGCAGGTCACGCGCGAGAACGTGAAGAAGCGCATGGCGATCCTCCTCGTCGAGCGCAACAAGACCGTCGTGCTCACGTGGCCCGTCATCCAGGAGGAGCTCGGCAGCCACTTCCAGATCTCCGGCATGCCCGACACGACCGAGGCGAAGAACCTCGCGCTGCTGCTGCGCGCGGGCGCCCTCGCGGCGCCGATGGACATCATCGAGGAGCGCACCATCGGCCCGAGCCTGGGCAAGGAGAACATCGAGAAGGGCTACCACGCGGTGCAGGGCGGCTTCATCGCCATCGCCGCGTTCATGATCGTGTACTACGCGGTCTTCGGCGTGATCTCCGTCCTGGCGCTCGCGTGCAACCTGCTCTTCCTGGTGGCGATCCTGTCCATGATGCAGGCCACGCTCACGCTGCCCGGCATCGCCGCCGTCGCCCTCACGCTCGGCATGGCGATCGATTCCAACGTGCTCATCAACGAGCGCATCCGCGAGGAGCTGCGCTCCGGAATGACGCCGCAGATGGCGATCCAGGCGGGCTACGAGCGCGCCTTCGGCACGATCCTGGATTCGAACGTGACCACGCTCATCGTCGGCCTCATGCTGCTCGCCTTCGGCTCCGGCCCCGTGCGCGGCTTCGCCGTCGTGCACTGCCTGGGCATCCTCACCTCGATCTTCAGCGCGGTCGTCGTCTCGCGCGGCATCGTGAACCTCACCTACGGCGGGCGCAAGAAGCCGCCGAAGCTGTCGATCGGCAACGTCGATTGGCACCAGAAAGCGGCGGCCTAGACCATGGAATTCTTCCGGATCCGGCGCAGCATCCCGTTCATGCGCCACGCGCTGGTGTTCAACATCATCTCGCTCGTGGTGTTCCTGCTCTCCGTGGTGTTCCTCGCCACCAGGGGGCTCAATTTCTCCATCGAGTTCCTCGGCGGAACCGTGATGGAGGTGAACTACCCGCAGGACGCGCACACGGACAAGATCCGCGATTCGCTCGACCAGATCGGGCTGAAGGACGTGTCGGTCCAGTCCTTCGGCACGTCGAGGGACATCCTGATCCGCCTGCCGCTGAAGACTGTCGAGGGCTCGAGCCAGAATATCGAGATGCAGAAGCAATCCGAGTCCGTGATGAAGGCATTGAAGGGCCAGGATCCGGGCGCGGAGCTGAAGCGTGTCGAGTTCGTGGGCGGCCAGGTGGGCAAGGAGCTCGCCACCGATGGCGCCGAGGCGCTGCTCTTCGTCTGTCTCGGCATCGTGATCTACCTCGCGTTCCGCTTCGAGTGGCGCTTCGCGGTGGCCACGATCCTCGCCAACCTGCACGACGTCGTGATCATCCTGGGCTTCTTCGCGGCGTTCCAGTGGGAATTCTCGCTGCCGGTGCTCGCGGCGGTGCTCGCCGTATTCGGCTATTCGGTGAACGAGTCCGTCGTCGTATTCGACCGGGTGCGCGAGAACTTCAAGAAGATGCGCAAGGCCACGGTGCGCGAAGTGATGGATGCGTCGATCACCGGCACGATCTCGCGAACGATAATCACCCACGGCTGCACGCAGATGATGGTGCTCTCGATCTTCTTCTTCGGGGGCGCGAGCCTGCACTACTTCGCGCTCGCCCTCACGATCGGGATCTGCTTCGGCATCTACTCTTCGGTGCTGGTGGCCTGCCCGCTCGCGATGTACCTCGGCGCCTCGCGCGAGGACTTCGTGAAGCCGGAGCGCAAGACGGTCGAACCGCTGGTCCCCTAGGCGCCCGGCCGTGCTGGACCTCGTCCTGCACCTGGATGTCCACCTGCTCAGGATGGTGGCGGAGTATGGCGTGTGGATCTACGCCATCCTCTTCGCCATCATCTTCTGCGAGACCGGCCTCGTGGTGACGCCTTTCCTTCCGGGCGATTCGCTGCTCTTCGTGGCGGGCGCCATCGCGGCCGCGGGCCAGCTCGACGTGAACCTGCTCTTCGCGCTCCTCGCCTCGGCCGCGTTCCTCGGCAATCTCGCGAACTACGCGATCGGACGATGGCTCGGCAAGCGCTTCTTCACCGACGGCGGTTCCCGCTGGCTCAATCCGAAGCACCTGGAGAAGGCCAACGCGTTCTACAAGCGCCACGGCGGATCGGCCGTGATCATCTCGCGTTTCATGCCGGTCATCCGGACCTACGTGCCCTTCGTCGCGGGGCTCGCGTCGATGCACGCGCGGCAGTACGCGATGTTCAATGCCGTGGGCGCCGTCCTCTGGGTGGGCGGCCTCACCTACGCCGGATATTTTTTCGGCAACATTCCCTGGGTTCGCGGTAATCTCACGGCCATCATCCTGGGGATCGTGGCCGTGAGCCTGCTGCCGCTTGCGTGGGCGCTCCTCAAGAAACCGCGGGAGGCGTAGCCATGCCGCTCATCGATCCCGATTCGCACATCGCGCTCATCACGCACGCGATCCAGCTCGCCATCGCGCCCGTGTTCCTGCTCACCGCGATCGGCACGATCATCAATGCGCTCACGGGCCGCCTGTCGCGCGCGGTCGACCGCCGCCGCCAGATCGAGGACGAGATCCTGCCCAAGCTGGAGGGCGAGGCGCGCAACGACGTGGGCGAAGAGCTGGCCCTCCTCGCGCAACGCATCCGGATCACGATCCGCGCCATCGCGCTCGCGGTGATTTCCGCGCTCTTCGTGTGCCTGCTGATCGGCACGGCGTTCGCGGCGGCCTTCGTCTCCCTCGACCTGTCGCGCCCTGTCGCATTGCTCTTCATCGCCGCGGTGATCGCGCTCACGATCGCGCTGCTCTTCTTCATGCACGAGGTGCTGCTCGCCGCGAGGGCGGTCCATCCCCGCATGTGGCCTCAGCCGCCGCGCGTCGATCGCACGTAGGCCACGGCCGCGCCGAAGTAGGCGAGCGCCAGGACGAGCTCCACGCCCGCAAGCACGGACGACATCCCCCGGTCGGTATAGACGCGGGTCGCGCCCTCGGCCGCATAGAGCCAGATGAGGAGCGTCGACCACTGGTAGGTGTAGCGCTTGCCGTGGAGGATCCCGAAGAGCGGCGCGAGCAGCGGCAGGATCTTCAGCACCAGCCAGGAGCCGCCGGGGCGCAGCGGCGCGAGGAAAAGCTCCCAGGCGAGGCCCAGGAAGATGAGCGCGACGAGCAGGGCGCTCGCCGCGAGCCGAGCCGCTCGCGCATTCATCGGCTGCTATGATGCCACGCCGTGATCGAAAAACTCCGCGACCTCTTCGGATTCCTGCGCTTCGTCGTGAGGCGCTGGAACGACGACCGCTGCCCGCTCATCGCGGGGAGCCTCACCTACACCACGATACTCGCGCTCGCGCCCATGTTCGTTGTCGGGGTGGCGGTGCTGTCCTCGGCGCCGTTCTTCGAGGACGTGATGATCAAGTTCAGGGTCTTCCTGCAGCTGAATCTCACGCCCGAGCTCGCGACGACGATAATCAACCAGTACATCCCGCAGCTTGCGCGAAATGCGCACCGCCTCACGGCCGTGGGCGGCCTCGGGGTGCTGATCGCCGCGGTGTGGATGCTCCTCACGATCGACCGGACCCTGAACGCCATCTGGCGCGTGCGCCGCACGCGCACCTATTGGGTCTCCATCCCCGGGTACATCGCGCTCATCCTCGCCGGCCCGGTGCTGATCGGCGTGGGCGTCACGGCGACGACCTACCTGCTGCGGCTTCGCTCGGAAGTGAACGCGCCGGCCGAGATCCAGACCGTATTCCTGCACGTCGTGCCCACCGCGATGAGCACGCTCACGTTCTTTCTCGTGTATCGCATCATTCCCCATCGCAGGGTCCCGTGGCGGCACGCGCTGGTGGGCGCGCTCCTCGCGGGCGTGCTCTTCGAGCTCGCCAAGGAGCTCTTCGAGATCTACGTGCATGCGACGCCCTCGGTGAGCCGCGTGTACGGCGCGCTCGCCGCGGTGCCGCTGTTCCTCGTCTGGCTCTATTTCTCGTGGCTCGTCGTGCTTCTCGGCGCGGAGTTCACGGCCTGCGCGCCCTACTGGCAGGGCAACCTGTGGAAGGAAGCGCAGCGCCCCGGCGTGCGGTTCCGCGAAGCGCTCGCGATCACGCAGGTACTGCTGGAGGCAGGCGGAGGACCGCTCAGCTTCAATGCGCTCGCGGAGCGCACGCGACTTCCCGCCGAGGAGGTCGAGGAGACGATCTTCCAGATGATCGACGGCGGCGTCGTGCAGGAGAAGGGCCGCGAATACGAAATCACGGCGGCCACGAAGGAAGTGCTCGCGACGCGGCCCAAGCCGCAGCCCGCGAACGCCGACCGTTCCTAGGCGCCGCTCACGTAGAACACGTCGAAGCGCGGCGTCTTCTCGATGAGGCCGGTGGCCCGCACGGTGGACACCTCGCCCTGCGCCTCGATCTCGTAGGTGCGAAGCTCCCCGAAGACGCTGGGCGGCGTGAGGAGTGACTCGGCTCCCTCGTCATCCGTGAGCAGCAGCCCGGGCTTCGCCTGCGGATTGGCCGAGTTGGTGGGCTGGACCCAGACGGGACGCGCGACGTTCGCGAGGAACTGCACGCCGAATTCCATGCCGCCTTCCTCGAACTGCGTGATCCACCGCACCGCGCCCACGGTCCAGCTCGCGCGGTTCATGAACTTGATGCCGACCACGTCGCCGACGACGACGGGATTCAGCGATTGCGATTCGCGCCGGAGCTTCACGCCGCCCGCGCTGTGGTTCACCACGTCCCACTCGTAGACGGGGAATGCCCTCGAAGCCTCGTCGTCGGGAATGGCGGTGAGGGGGATCGTGATGCCGGCGCGGATGGCCTCGCCCTCGGCGGTGGGATCGCGATCGGGTTGCATCGAGACGAAATGGCCGACGGCCTTGAGGCCCACGCAGACCGCGACCGTGGTCTCCATGGGATCGCGTCGATGGGCCCGCTTGGGCGGATCGCCCCAGAGCGTGACGAGCTTGCCCATAAGCGTGAGCGCTTCGGGCGACACGCTCTTCGAAAGCGTTGCCGAGACGTTGCCGGTCTCGTGCGCGTTCTTGCGCGCACGCAGCCTGTCGACGACGCCGTTGGCATCGAGCAGGCGCCAGTTGGGGCCGCCCGCATCGTCGTTGGCGGAGAGCGCGGGCTTGGGCGGCTTGTCCGTGTCGCACGGCACGAGGAAGTGGCCGCCGGGCCGCGTCGCAGGGCGCGCCTGGCCGAGCGTCACGAGGCCGCGCATGGGCTTGAGCTGCGCGAGGATCACCTCGGCTTCGCCCGGGACGAGCCGATAGGGATCGGTGAGCGACAGCAGCAGCGTCTCGCAGTAGAGGTCGGCCGCGGTCGCTTTCGATTCCGTGTCGCCGGCTTCCGCTGCGATGCCCTGCCTGTCGGCGAAGACATAGAGCTGGTGCATCTCCGACCAGATGGCCGAGGGCACGGGCGAATAGCTCTTGTAGCTCGCGAGCAGCTCCGCGGCGAGATACTCCATCGCGCGCGTGACGAGCGCGGGCAGCTGTTTCTTCGCGCCGAATGCGATCAGCTTTCCCGTCTTCTCGCCGATGGCGATGCGATACCCCGACGCGAGGTCGAACGTGATCGCCCGCGCGAGCGTGAGCGCTTCACGCGGCTTCGGGCCCAGCGGAAGCGTCGCCTTCGCATAGATCGCGTCGAGCTCTTCGAGGACCACGGCCGCGAACGGGCGGTACACCTCGAGGATCTGCACGCGGACATCGGGATCGATCTTCGCGCGATTGAGCGCGGTGAGGTGCGCGGACATCTTGCGCGCGGCCTCGATGCTCTGCGCGAGCGGCAGGGTTTCGATCCAGGCCTTCACCTGTTTCGGACGGATCTCGAGATCGCGGGGCGGGGCGGACCGCTCCGGGGTCATGCGTGCGCTGGCGGGCAGTGAGGACATGGGAGCTTTTCCAGTATTCTTTGGGGCGAATATAGACGAGGGTCGCGGATTTGCAAGTGCCGTACGTCACGAACTGGGCCTGGTTGGTTTCACTGGTAATGTGCCTCGCCGCGGCGCCGGGGGCGCTCGCCTTCGACCTCGTGGACACGCAGGGCGCGCGCCACCGCCTCGACGATTCGAGGGGACACTGGGTGGTATTGAACTTCTGGGCCACGTGGTGCGTGCCGTGCATCCAGGAGATTCCGCAGATCGCCGAGTTCCACCGGCGCCACGCCGACGTCGTGGTCCTCGGCATCGCCGTCGACGCGAAGGATCCCGCAGCGGTCAGGCGATTCGCCCGCAAGGTCGGCCACGATTACCCACTGGTATTGTCGAATGGCGCGGTGGAGAAGCAGCTGGGCTCGCCCGCGGCATTGCCCACGACGCGCATCTACGATCCCTCCGGCCGGCTCGTGTACGACAAGCCAGGCCGCGTCGATTTGAAGTTCCTCGAGGAGAAGACCGGGTCGGCTTCGAGGGCCCAGCGCGCTTTCCAGGCCTTCAGCACGCGGTTGGGATAGTCCGGCTGGCCGAGACTGCCGTTGTATCGCGCGAGCGCATTGGTGAGGTTCCCGTGCTCGCGCTCCACCAGGTAATAGCGCAGGATCGTGCAGCCGTAGCGCAGGTTCACGCGCTCGGGGAACAGGCTCTGCTCGGCGCCCCCCAGCTCCTTCGTCCAGAAGGGCATCACCTGCATGAAGCCCCGCGCGCCGGAGCGCGATACCGCGTACTTGCGGAACTGGCTTTCGACGTCGATCACGGCGAGCACGAGATGCGGATCGAGTCCCGCGCGCATCGATTCGTAGCGCACGAGCCCCAGGAATTCGCGCGCCGAATCCTCGTCGGCGAAGTAGCGGCCCATCACGCGCGGCGTCATGGCGCGCACCCAGGCGCGCGTGTCGAGGTCCTTCATGTCGACGCTCGAGCGGTCGTTCACCGCCTGCGCGAGCGCGGTGCGCACGCTCGCGGAGAGGACTTCGTATTGCTGCGCACCGCCCCACCCTTCGCGGGGAAGGGCGAGAACGAGGAGGAAGAGCGCGCTACGCGCCGCGCCCGGCAGCAAGCCGCGCCCTGACATGGCCGGCCGCATCGGCCACGGCAATCTTCGTCGCCGCCGCGTCGCGCCGGTGCTGGTACTCGACCACGCCTTCCTTCAGGCCGCGATCGCCGATCACGATGCGGTGCGGGATGCCGACGAGCTCCTGGTCGGCGAGCAGCACGCCGGCGCGCTCGTCGCGATCGTCGAGGAACGCTTCGATTCCCGCCGCGACGAGCTCCGCGTAGAGTTTCTCCGCCGCATCCTTCACCGCCTCGCTCTTGCGATAGCCGAGCGGGATGACGGCGACCGTGAACGGCGCTATCGGATCGGGCCAGATGATGCCCTTGTCGTCATGGTTCTGCTCGATGACCGCGGCCACGACGCGCGTGATGCCGATGCCGTAGCAACCCATCTGCATCGGATGCGTGGCGCCTTTTTCATCGATGAACGTCACGTCCATGGCCTTTGTGTACGCCGTGCCGAGCTGGAATACCTGGCCTACCTCGATGCCGCGCGCGATCTCGAGCGTGCCCTTGCCGTCGGGCGACGGATCGCCGGCGACCACGTTGCGGATGTCGGCGACGATCGCGGGCTCGGGGAGGTCGCGTCCCCAGTTCACGCCCGTGATGTGGAACCCCTCTTCGTTGGCGCCCGTCACGAAGTCGCTCATGGCGGCCACCGTGCGATCGGCGATGACTTTGACGCCGGTACCGACGGGGCCCAGTGATCCGGGAGGCGCCTTCAACTGCGCGCGAATCTCCGCGTCGGTCGCGAAGCGGAAGGGCTTCAGTTCGGCAATCTTCGACGCCTTGACCTCGTTCAGCATGTGGTCGCCGCGCACGAGGAGCATGTACATGGTGTCGCTGTGCGATCCTGCCGACGCATCGCGATCACGCATGACGACAATGCTCTTCACCGTTTTCTCGATTGGAATGCCGAGAAGTGCGGAGACTTCCTCGCAGGTGTGTT
Source organism: Usitatibacter sp. (assembly GCA_035308545.1). Taxonomy (GTDB): domain Bacteria; phylum Pseudomonadota; class Gammaproteobacteria; order Burkholderiales; family Usitatibacteraceae; genus Usitatibacter. Next base: position 20,363 of record DATGGI010000119.1, on the reverse strand, counting down.
TGTCGGGTGTTGCGACCTTCTTCATCGGCTGCGACGGGGCGCCGCGAGGCGCCTTGGGCACAAGCGCTTCGGCAAGCTCGATGTTCGCCGCGAAATCGGAGCCGTTCGAATAGACGATCGTGTCTTCCCCCGACTGCGCGATCACCTGGAACTCATGCGACGCCGTTCCGCCGATCTCGCCGTTGTCCGCGGCCACGGCCCGGAACTGCAGCCCCATGCGCGTGAAGATGCGCGTGTAAGCGTCGTACATCGCCTTGTAGCTCTTCTTCAATCCTTCGAAGTCGGTGTCGAACGAATACGCGTCCTTCATCGTGAACTCGCGCGCGCGCATCACGCCGAAGCGCGGGCGGATCTCGTCGCGGAATTTGGTCTGGATCTGGTAGAGGTTCACCGGCAACTGGCGGTAGCTGCGGATCTCCTTTCGCACCGTCTCGCAAAACACTTCCTCCGCCGTGGGCGCGTAGCAGAACTCGCGCTCGGCGCGATCCTTGATGCGCAGCATGAGCGGACCGTAGAGCTCCCAGCGCCCCGTCTCTTCCCACAGCTCCCGCGGCTGCACCGGCGGCGCGAGCATCTCGAGCGCGCCGGCGCGATTCATTTCCTCGCGCACGATGTGCTCGATTTTTCGGACGACTTTCAGGCCGAGCGGCATCCAGGTGTACAGGCCGCTGCCCAACTTGCGAATGAGTCCGGCGCGAAGCATGAGCTTGTGGCTCGCGAGCTCGGCCTCCTGGGGCGCTTCCTTGAGCGTGGCGAGATAGTACTGGGTGGCGCGCATTCAGTCTCCGTCGGGCCGGGGGTTCCGGCCGTGTGTTTTCAGCGATAAATCATCGGCTTGCGAATGACTATTTTACACGCCCGGAGGTTTTGGCCCGTAGCTGGCGAGCGCCCGCAAACTGTGGAAAAATGGGTTCAACTGAACGGATTGGATGGTGGACGCCATGATCGATCGGGACGGCTATCGCCCGAACGTCGCCATCGTGCTGGTCAACGGCAAGAACCAGGTCTTCTGGGGCAAGAGAATCAAGGAACATGCGTGGCAATTCCCGCAGGGCGGCATCAAGCCCGGGGAGACGCCAGAGCAGGCGATGTACCGTGAACTCCAGGAGGAGACGGGCCTGCTACCCCAGCACGTGAAGATACTGGGCCGTACGCGCGATTGGCTGCATTACAACGTGCCCACGCATTGGGTGAAGCGCGAATGGCGCGGCACCTATCGAGGCCAGAAGCAGATCTGGTTCCTGTTGCGCCTCTGCGGGCGCGACTGCGACATCAGCCTGCGCGCGAGCGGGCATCCGGAGTTCGACGCATGGCGATGGCACGACTACTGGGTGCCGCTCGAAGCCGTGATCGAATTCAAGCGCGAGGTCTATCGCCTCGGGCTCGAGCAGCTCGCGGGCTTCCTCGAGGTCATCCCGCGCGCCATCGGCATCTCGCCCTACGGGCGGCGCCGCAAGTCGCGGGGGCCGCGGCCTTCGCAGCCCCCGCTGCTCGGCTAGAAGCCCCGCACCGGGCTCGGCATCGCGAGCGCGGCGACCGTGCCGATCACGACGTAGACCACGATCGCCACGATCAGCACCACGACGAAGTAGATCACCGCCTTGTCCGCGGGCGTCTTCATCAGCATCGGCAGCGCGATGAAGAGCTGGTAGAGGCTGTAGAGGGCGAAGAGCAGCCCGATGATCCCCAGCACCGGGATGATGCTGAACACGCCCCCGATCCACGACGCGGTCGGCACGAATGCCGCGATCTTGAATGCCTGCATGAAGTTCTTCGTCGATCCGAAGTTCGGCGCCAGCGCGTCGATCACCAGGGCGAGGATGTAGACGCTCGCGAGAGCGCCGAGGTATTGCACCACGAGTATCACCACGGCGTGCTCGATGCCCACGGCTCCCATGAGGCCGCCGAGCATCGACATCCCGATGAAGCCGCAGATCGCGGGGATCGCCGCGAGGATCATCACATAACCGGTGTAGAGGCCCTGGACCGTGTGGGTCTCCCCGTCGATCACCTGCCACTCGGCCTTCGGCTGCAGCATCAGCTTCTTCACGCGATCGACGAGATTCATTGTGAAGCTCCCTCTCCGGTTGAGTGGCCGAGAGTATAGGCTACTTCGCGGACGGCAACGCGCTGGGCCTCGCGGGCTTCGCGATGATCTCGTCCAGGCGATTGAGGATGCGCCGCTGCTGCTCGGCCGGGGAATAGCCCGGATAGCGCGCCGCGTAGGCCTGGGCCGCGCGCTTGAACGATGGATCGTTCGCCAACCGGTCGAGCGCCGCGACGACATCCGCGACAGGCGCTTCGGGGCCGACCCATGCGCCGGCACCGAGCGTCGCGATGCGGTGGGCCGTGAGGAATTGCTCGTACTGCGTCGGGAACACGAGCTGCGGCACTCCGGACATCAGAGCGCCGGGGCAGATATTGCCGCCGTGGCTCACGAGAAGGTCGCAGTCTCTCAGCAACGGCCCCAGCTTGATCGCGCGCTCGGAGACGATGCGGGCCGGGGAGCGAAGCTTCGCGGCGCGCGCGGGGTCGAGATCCGGGATGAACGCGGCGACTCGATGCGGACTCGCCGCGAGAGCATCGATGAGCGTGTCGATATGGCGCATCGATTGCTTCACGTAGACGGCGATGCGCCGGCCTCCGGCCGCGGGCCACTTCACATCGGCGCCCGCGTCGAAGCTCACGCGTGGCCCCCAATAGCCGGCGGCCGGACGGTTCGGGTAGGAATCGAGCTCCGGGAAGGTCGCGAGGAAATCCTCGTCGGTCTCGAGCTGCTGCGCGAGCGCCCTCAGCGGCGCGACGCCGAAGCGCGCGAGCGCGCCGTTCACCGTGGCGAGCGCGCGCGCTTCGGACTGTGCGAGCTTCTCGGGATTCACGCCCTGGTCGAACCGGAACGCGGGCAATGGCGTGAGGCGCGGCGGCACCGAGAAGCCGTTGGAGAACGTGACGCGCCTGAGGCCCATCACGCGCGCCGCGAGCAGCGCCGTCGGGGAGAAATCCGTGACGACGAGATCGGGCTTCCACCGGTCGAAGATCGCGAACCAGGCCGCGAGCATGCCGGCCAGGTGCTGCGGACGATCGTATCCGCATCCGAGGAGGATGTCCGCGAGGCTCGACGGAAGCGGCTGGCCTTCGCCCTCGCTGATCGACACCGGCGCCTGGAATACGTCGTGCGCCGCGATCACCGGCAGGTGCGTGAGGCTGTGCAGCTCCCGGAAGATGAATGCGACGTGGTGGCCGCGCGCGCGCATCGCGAGGGCGAGGGAATTGCAGGCCATCGCGTGCCCGAGCTCGCCTCCCATCTCCCACGCGAATGCGATGCGGGCCATGGCTATCGTTGCGCGACTTCGGCGATGCGCGCGGCGGTGCGGGTGGCGGCTTTCCCGAAATCGTGCGTGCCGTGAGACTCGCGCAGCCGCTTCGCCGCTTCGCGGAACCGCGGCTCGGTGAGGACGTCCGTGAACCACGCTCGGAAATCGGGCGCGGGCTGTTCGGGATTGGAGATCACCGCCGCTCCGGTCTGCTCGATGCGGATGGCCATGAGGAACTGGTCGAGCTGCAACGGGAGGAGCGCCATCGGCACGCCCGCGGCCATGGCGCGCGCGGGGACGCCCGCGCCCGCATGGCTCACGCACAGCGACGCACCCTGCATCACGAGATCGAGATTCACGGCTCCTGGGACGACGCGCATCGACGGAGTCGACAGCGCGGTCGCGCGATCGGCGGTGAGCCCCGGCGCCGCGACGATCACTTCCGCGTCGAGTGTGGCGAGCGCGGCCATCACCGCATCGAAGCGCGCGGCGCGCGGCTTGAGATAGGCGAACACGTGCGGTGCTGTTTCATTCAGCCATGGGATGTCGGCGCCTCCCACCGAATCGGCCGGAGGTCCCAGGTATTCGACGCCTTCCCGCGGGCCGAAGGGATCGATCTCCGGAAAAGTGCAGAGGAGGTGCGCGTTCGCGTGAAAGAGCGCGTGCGCACGATCGGGAAGGAGTTGCGCCCTCGCACCGGCTGCATGGCGCACCGTCGCGAGAAGGCGGTCGTCGAGCGCGCGAAGGATGTTGGGATCGGAGGGCTGCCAGCGCCGCAGGTCCGGCATGGGGTCGCTGAAGATTGGCACGGAGAATCCCGCGCTCACGGTGACGCGGCGGATTCGCGCGAGCAGCGCTGCGATCAGTGCCGTCGGCGCGTATTCGGCCACCAGCACGTCGGGTTTGAGGAGGTCGAAGAGCGACTGCCATGCACGCAGCGCGCCCGCGACCCCGCGCGTGTCCTTGAAGCCGAGGTTGAGGAGGACGTCGGAGAAGTTGAGCGGCGACGGATTCATCTCCCGCTGCAGCTTCAGCAGCGGCGCGATGAACGTCTCGAATCCTTCGGCGCGGGAGCTTTCGATGAACGCGCTGTCGCGAAAGGCCATCGTGACTTCATGGCCCATCCTGCGAAGCTCTTGCGCGATGGGAACGATGCGGCGGACGTGACCGAGGTCGCCGCCATATTCCCAGGCGCAGAGGATGCGGGCCACGGCGTTTCAGCCCGGTGCGAAGCAGGGCGCGGCGATGAAGCCGCGCCCCCGCACTACGGCGAGCAGCCGAACGACGATCCCAGGCGGCTCGAGCCGGCGCTGTACGGACGGCATCCGCTGCCCGAGAGCAACGTGCCCTGCGGGCTGCTGCTCGAGTTGCTGGTGACCACGAACGAGCCCGAGCGCGGGCCGAATCCGACCGGCCGCAGCGACACGTCGGCGTAGCAGCTGGCGGCCGGCGCGAGCGTCGTACCGCACGTCGTGAAGCCGATCACGAAGTCGGTGTTGCTCATCGCGAGGCCGAGCGTGGCCTGCGAGTTGCCCACGTTGGTGATCGTGATGCGCTGCGGGCCGCTCGTGCTTCCCAGCAGGCGATCGCCGAAGCCGATCTGGCTCGGCGACACCGTGAGGATCGGTACCGGGCTCGGAACCGTCATGCCGGTGAGCGCGATCGCGGCCGATCCGTTCGGGGCATCGGTCGAAACGGTGAGGGTTCCCGTGTTCGCGCCAAGGGTCGGGGACGAGTAGAAGACGCTGATCGCGCAGGAGGTCTGCGGCGCAAGCGCCGTCGTGCACCCGTTGCTGATCGTGAAGGGGCCCGCGACCGAGACGGTGTTGACGTTGACCGGCGCGTTTCCGGTGTTCACGAGCGTGAGATTGCGCTGGTTGGGCGGGCTGCCAACGCTGTACGTCCCGAGATCCAGGGAGCTCGGCAGCGTGATCGCGCCTTGCGCGACGCCTGTGCCCTGGAGCGCCGCCGTGGCGGCGAGTGCCGGTCCCGCGAGAGCGGCCTTCGTGCCGCGATGCTTGATCAGCAGGACGGGTGGCGGGCCGCCACTGCCTGCCGGAATCGAAAGGGTCCCATGAACGGTGCCGCCCGCTTGCGGCAGGAACTCCGCCACGATCGGGCAGCTCGCGCCCGCGGCAATGCTCGATCCGCAGGAGTTGCTGAGGATCACGAAGTTCGGGTCGTCGATGGACGGCTCCCCGAGGACCACGGATGCCGTTCCGGCGTTGACGACACTGAATGTCTGCGGCGCGCTCGGCGTTCCGACCGACTGCGGGCCGAAGTCGAACGACGCAGGCTGGAACGCGACTGGGGGCGGCGTGACGCCCGTGCCGGTGAGCGTGATGGTGCCGCCATAGCTCGGCGAGTCGTCGCAGATGCCGATCGTCTGCGAGTACGTGGTGAGCACCGTCGGGTTGAATGTCGCCGTGATGCTGCAGCCGCCACCCGGGTTGTACGAATTTCCCGGGACGCACGTCGTCGTGCAGGTGAAGGCGCCGCCGTAGCAGATCGAGCCGCCGTAGCAGCCGGGGCTGCTGAGGCTGTCGATCGTGTAGGGCGTGGTTCCCGACGAGCGCAGCGTGACTGTCATCGGCGGGCTCGAGCCGTTGACCGCGACGTTGCCGAAATCGAGTGTCGTGCCGGGCACATAGGTCACGTTCGGCGCCGGCGTGATCGTGAACACGCTCGAGAACTCGGACGTGTCGTTCCTCGAGTCGCTGGTCGCGGTGGCCGAGAAGTTGTCCGACGAGATGCCGAAGAAGACGGCGACGCCTGAAACGCTTCCGGCCGCCGGTACGGTCACGTCCGCCGTTGCGACGAGGTTGTTGCAGCCGGGTGCCGAAGTGCCCGGCGGGTTGTCGCAGACCTGGACCTTGTAGGAGCCCGGGATCGCCGAGAGCGAGAAGTTGACCGTCGTCTGCGAGTTGGAATAGTTCACCGCGGCATTGGTGATGGTTGGCGCATTCATCCCGTTGTTCGCGTGGGACGAGTCGGGCCCGATCTGGTACACGCCGCCGGGGAAGTCGAGGTTGATGGCCTTCGGGAACGGGGTCTGGGCCGCGTTGCCGAAGATCTTCGAGTTGTCGACGATCGAGTTGCCGGTGCCGCTGATGATATTCACGCCGTACCCGGCGTTGTTCAGGATCGTGTTGCCCGTGATCGTGGTGTTGTTGGCGCCGTCGATGAAGATGCCGTCGGAGAATGCGTTGCTGATGTTGTTGCCGGAGATCATCACGTTCGTCGTCGCGCCGGCGGTCGTCTTGGCCTGGATTGTCGAACCGGGCGCGCGCTTGCCGGGAACCACGAGGCTCGACGCGCAGATGTTGCTCTCGAGCATGACGCCGTAGGAGCTGCCGCCGAGCGCCGTGACGCCGTCGCCCGCCACGTTGATGGCGTTGCCCTTGATGTCCATCGTGCCGCCGCCCGTGATCCCGCTGAAGAGGATGCCGTGGTCGTTGTACGCGGCGATGGAGTTGAACGTGATGCTGATGTCGCTGCTGCAGAAAGCCGTGATGCCGTCGGCGTTCGAGATGTCCTGGCTGTTCGAGGAATCCGTTCCGATGGCGTTGCCGTCGATCTTGATCCCGCTGGAGCCGTTGCTGATGTAGATTCCGCCGCCGTAATTGCTCGAGATCACATTGCCGCTGTTGATCGTCGTTCCCGTTCCGGGCTGGAGATAAACGCCGTAGTTGTCGTTGCCAAACCCGCTGGTCCCGGCCGCATCGACGCCGATCTTGTTGCCCGTTATCGTCGAACCCGGATCGCTCTCGAGAAAGACGCCATTGTTGAAGTTGGCCGAGATCACATTCGAGTCGATCGTGAGCTTGCTGTTCACGGAGAAGATGCCGTCCCCGCTGTTGCCGGCCCAGCCGCCGCTCGTGTTCAGCCCGATCACGTTGCCCGAGAGGCTCGTCGTCGTGCCGAAGATTTCGATGCCGTCCGAGGAGTTGGAAAAGATCGTGTTGTTGGTGATCGACGTCGCGCCGCCGTAGGAGATGAAGATCCCGGTACTGTTCGCGTGGAGGATGTTGTTGTCCGCGTTGACGTGCCCACCCAGCGCGGTGCCGTAGGTCCAGCCGCTGATGTCGAGGCCCTTCACGTTCATGTTGGTGCTCGCGCCGGACCACAGCGCGTACCCGCCCATGCCGCCGTACATGGCCTGCAGGAGCGTGAGCGAATTGGTCTTGTTGCCGCCGCCGTCGATCGTGAGGCCGCCGCAGGTCACGTCCATCTCGCCGGACACCGAGATCACGAACGGCGTGTTGCCGTTCACGTGGAAGAAATTGATCGTGTCGCTGCCGGTGCAGTTGGCGTTGAGGTGATCGATCGCGCCACGCAGGTTCGTCCCCTGGACAGGGTCCTGGAAGTAGCTGAAACCGTTGTCGACCGTGTTGTCGACGGTCACGGTGGCGGCGTTCACCGCCTGCGGGGCGAGGGCTGCAGCCAGCGCCGCGGCGAGCGGAGTATATGAAAAATCGGAAACGGAACGGCGGCGAAGCAGCGTGCGCATCGATGTCTCCCAACGGAGGCTTATTCTGGATTCAGGAAAGCTAGGGCTATGCCACCCGTAGGCTAGCCGTGGGGCGCGGGGGCGTCAACGTAATATTCAGCACTTTCCGGAGGTTGCGCGCCCGGAGGAACTGCCCCGGGGGAGTGTGATTTCGGCCCCTGGACTCGGTACTGTCAGGGACTGCCGTATCGCGGCAGCTCAGAGGATGACCAGGTTATCCCGGTGGATCAGCTCAGGTTCGGCCACATAGCCCAGGATCGCCTCGATTTCGGCACTGGGTTTGCGCAGGATCCGGGTCGTTTCCGCGGCCCCGTAGTTGACCAGTCCGCGGGCGATTTCCCGGCCGTCCGGGCCGCAGACGCTCACCACTTCCCCCCTCTCGAAGGTGCCCTCGACCCCGGTCGCTCCGATCGCGAGGAGGCTTTTGCCGGCGGCCAGGGCGTTCACGGCGCCAGCGTCCAGGACGACGCGTCCCGAGGGCTTGAGATGATCCGCAAGCCACTGTTTTTTCGCGGCGACGCGGGCGGTTTCGGCCACCAGCAGGGTGCCGACGGATTGGCCGGAGAAAAGCCTGGAAAGGGCGTCCGGCTCCCGGCCCCAGGCGATCGCCGTATGGGCGCCGCTGCGGGCCGCCCGCTTCGCGGCCAGCACTTTTGTGAGCATGCCCCCACTTCCGAGATGCGATCCGGCGCCTCCGGCCATGGATTCGAGGGCGGGGTCGCCTGCCGTGGCGCGGTCCACGAGCTTCGCATCGGGCGCCTTGCGGGGATCGGCGGTGAAGAGGCCCTTCTGGTCCGTCAGGATCACGAGCGCGTCGGCCTCGATCAGGTTCGTGACGAGCGCGCCGAGCGTGTCGTTGTCGCCGAAGCGAATCTCGTCGACAACGACGGTGTCGTTCTCGTTGATGATGGGCACGACGCCGAGCGCCACCAGGCTTCGCAGCGTCGTGCGCGCGTTGAGGTAGCGGCGCCGGTCGCCGAGATCTTCATGCGTGAGCAGGACCTGCGCCGTGTGCATTCCCTGCTCGGCGAAGCACGACTCCCACATCTGCACGAGTCCCATCTGGCCGACGGCTGCGGCCGCCTGCAGCTCATTCACCGCGTGGGGCCGCTTCGACCATCCGAGCCGCTTCATGCCCTCGGCGATCGCGCCCGAGGACACCACGAGCACTTCGATCCCTTGCCGGCGAAGCTGCGCGATCTGCCGCACCCAGTCGGCGATCGCGTCGCGGTCGAGACCCGAGCCCGCGTTCGTGAGGAGGCTCGAACCGATCTTCACGACGACGCGGCGCGCGTCGGAGAGCGGCGAGCGGGTCATTTCCTGCTCTTCGACCCTGCCGGCGCTTCGCGACCACGCTCCAGGAATTCCATCACGGCGTAGGCGAGCTCCTTCGTGCCCTCGCCGTTGATGGCGGAGATCGCGAACCACGGCTTGGTCCAGCGAAGCTTCTTCACGATCGCGGCGGCGCGTTTTTTCCGCTCCGATTGATCGAGGAGGTCCATCTTGTTGAACACGAGCCAGCGCGGCTTCCTGGCGAGCGACTCGTCGTATTTCTTGAGCTCCGAGGCGATCGCCTTCACTTCGGCGGCGGGATCGATCGACTCGTCGAAGGGCGCCATGTCCACGAGATGCAGCAGGAGTCCCGTGCGCTTCAGGTGCCGCAGGAACTGGTGCCCGAGGCCCGCGCCCTCGGCGGCGCCCTCGATGAGGCCGGGGATGTCGGCCATCACGAACGAGCGGTTCGCATCGACGCGGACGACGCCGAGGTTCGGCTGCAGCGTGGTGAAGGGATAGTCGGCGACCTTAGGGCGCGCGGACGACACGGCGCGGATGAGCGTGGACTTTCCGGCGTTGGGCATGCCCAGCAGGCCCACGTCCGCGAGCACGCGAAGCTCCATCTCGAGCTGCTTCGTCTCGCCCGCCTCGCCGCGCGTGAACTTGCGCGGCGCCCGATTGGTGCTCGACTTGAAGTTGAGGTTGCCAAGGCCGCCACGGCCGCCCTTCGCGAGGAGCGCGCGCTCGCCATCTTTCGCGAGGTCGGCGATCGTGTCGCCGGATTCGGAATCGCGGATCACGGTGCCCACGGGAACGCGCAGCAGGATGTCCTCGGCGCCCCTTCCGTTGCAATCGCGCCCGCGTCCGTTGTCGCCGGATTTCGCGCGGATGATGCGCGTGTAGCGATAGTCGACGAGCGTGTTGATGTTGAGGTCGGCCACCGCGAAGATGCTGCCGCCGCGTCCGCCGTCGCCGCCGTCGGGGCCGCCCATCGGGACGTACTTCGCGCGGTGGAACGACGCGGAGCCGTCGCCTCCGTTTCCGGCGATCACCTCGATGCGTGCTTCGTCGAAGAATTTCATTTCGCGAGAACTCTCATCCAACGGCTTCCGCAGAAACGAAAAAGCCCCGTGCGAAGACGGGGCTCTTTCGTGGGCGAAGAGCCGTTATTGCTTGGCCGGCTCGATCGACACGGTGGACTTGCTCTTGGGGCCCTGCTGCGAGTACTTCACGTGGCCCGTCTTCGTCGCGAAGAGCGTGTGGTCCTTGCCCGTGCCCACGTTCATCCCGGCATGGAACCGCGTGCCGCGCTGGCGAACGAGGATGGAGCCCGCGTTCACGAGCTCGCCGCCGAAGGCCTTCAGGCCGAGGCGCTTGCTTTCGGAATCGCGTCCGTTGCGGGAAGACCCGCCTGCTTTCTTGTGTGCCATGGTGTCTAACCTCAGTCTATGCGATCGAATCCACACGGATCTCCGTGTAGTTCTGGCGATGGCCCTGGGTCTTCTGATAGTGCTTGCGGCGGCGCATCTTGAAGATCTTCACCTTCGTGCCGCGACCATGGGCGATGACGGTGGCGGAGACTTTCGCTCCCGACACCAGGGGATTACCGAGCTTCACGGCCTCGCCGTCCGCAACCATCAAAACCTGATCGAGGACAATCTGAGCGCCAACGTCTGCCGGTATCTGTTCTATTTTGATTTTTTCGCCGGGGGCAACTCGATACTGCTTGCCGCCGGTTTTTATGACCGCGTACATTGTTTACTCCGTTGGATTGAAGAAATCTTCGCCTCACGCGAGAAGCGTAAAGCGAACTCGCTATAATACGCGAAATTGCTCGTAAGGTCAAAGACTTGTCCGCAGTACCGCAACCTCCTACAGAACGCCGATCCGCATCGTCCCTGAGCCTGGAAGCGATCCGGGCTCCCATCGCCGGGGATCTCCAGCAGGTCGACGACGTGATCCGGCGACGGCTCGATTCGGAAGTCGTGCTGATTCGCACGATCGCGCAATACATCATCGCGGGCGGCGGCAAGCGCCTGCGTCCCGCGCTGGTCCTGCTCGCGGCGGGCGCGTTCGGACAGCCCGCGTCGTCGCGGCACGAGCTCGCCGCCGTCATCGAATTCATCCACACCGCCACGCTCCTCCACGACGATGTCGTCGACGAGTCGAGCATGCGGCGCGGGCGCAAGACCGCCAACGCGGAATTCGGGAACGCCGCGTCGGTGCTCGTGGGCGACTTCCTCTATTCACGCGCGTTCCAGATGATCGTCGGCGCGGGGAGCCTTCGCGTGATGAAGGTGCTCGCCGACGCGACCAACGTGATCGCCGAAGGCGAGGTCCTGCAGCTCCTCAACGTCCACGATCCCGACACCGACGAGGAAAAGTACCTTCGCGTGATCCGCTACAAGACCGCGAAGCTCTTCCAGGCCGCGACACAGGTGGGCGCGATCATCGGCGGCGCGAACGCCGAAGCGGAAACCGCGCTCGCCGAATACGGAATGCATCTCGGAACGGCGTTCCAGCTGGTCGACGACGTCCTCGACTACTCGGGCGACATCCACGAGACCGGGAAGAACCTCGGTGACGATCTCGCCGAAGGCAAGCCCACGCTTCCGCTGATCTACGCGATGCGCGCGGGCAGCGAGAGCGAGCGCGCGTTGATCCGCCACGCCATCGAGCACGGCGGAAAGCTCGACCTCGAAGGCGTCGTCGCAGCGATCCACCGCGTGGGAGCGCTCGAATACGCGCGCACCCAGGCGAGGGCGGAAGCCGACGAGGCGATCGCGCGTCTCGACCACGTTTCGCATTCCCCGTCGCGCGAGTCTCTGCTACAATTGGCGAACTTTTCCGTCGAAAGAAACTTCTAGGTTTCGAAGGAAGTTTTGGGCGACGGAGCAATGAAAGGGGCGCCCTTGGTGCCCCTTTGTTTCTCGGCCTTCGGGGTGTAGCTTAGCCTGGTAGAGCGCTACGTTCGGGACGTAGAGGCCGGAGGTTCGAATCCTCTCACCCCGACCATTCCCTGTCGTTCGATTCCTGCCCCAGAGGGGACCGCGCGCCCTACTCCGCGGCCTTCTGCACCGGCGTCACAACCACCCAGAATCCGTGGCCCATGATCCTGTGCGCCTGGAGCTGCAGGATCTCGAAGTGCTTCGCCATCTTCGGAAGCCACCATGACGTGGGCTTCTGGATGAGGTGCGCGTTGCGGCCATCGGCGAGCACCTTGCCGGCCGGTCCCTGGTGCACCGAGAAGAATCCGAATTTCGTGGTGATGGAACCCAGCTCCGCGAGCACGTTCTCGACGAGGTCGGGCTCGATGTGCTCGAGCACGTCGATGCAGCAGACGATGTCGGCGGTGCGCGGCGACCCGTAATCGGGAAACGCCGGATCATATGGAAAATATTCGGCCGGCTGCACGCCTTGCGCCGCGAGGCCCCTCAGCAGGTTCTGCTTCCCCGCGCCGTAGTCCGAGATCGTCCGCGAGTTCGTCTGCTTCATGAGCGACGCGACGAACGGCGCGAACTCCAGCGACGCTATGCCGTAGTTCGGGTTCTTGTGCAGCTCCTGCTGGAGCTTGCGGTATTCCTCGGTGATCGTTTGCGACATGCCGCCATTTTACAGCGACGGCTGCTTTCCGGGCCTCCTCGCCGGAATCGCCTGCCCGAGGAGGGCGACGATCCCGGCGCTCGACAGTGCAACGCTGGCCATGAGGAGATTGGCCCAGAGGGCGCCCACGCCGGAGGCATCTTCATCGAGCGTGAGCGCCGCGCTCCCGGGTTCTTCCGGCGTCGCGACTTCCAGGCACGCCGTCTTGTGAGTGGCCGCCCTTTCGACGGGGGCCGCCTGCGCGCTCGTGGCGAGCGCGAGCGTGATGACGGCGAGCGCGATCGCGACCATGACGCCGCCCGCGAAGGCGTTGGCGCCCAGCTCGAGGAAATCCATCATCACCGCCTTGCCCCTCACCGTCTGCGTCTTTCCGGCCATCTCTTCGATCCTTTCCGCCCGTCTTCAGGGGACATGGCCATTGGGCTCGCGCGCGGGGCAAGCGCTGCGGCGCGGTGGGGGAAAGGTGGCGAAGAAATGTGGCGAAAAAATGCTTTAATCGCGCCATGGCACGACGCATCGCGCTGGTCGAGGACGACCCGGCAATCCGGCAGAACTACGCCGACGCGCTCACGCGCGCGGGCTACGAGGTCGCGGCCTTCGCCGACCGCAAGAGCGCGTCGCGCACGCTCGCGTCGCGGCTGCCCGAGCTCGCCATCATCGACATCGGCCTGGGCGCCGACGTGGATGGCGGCTTCGAGCTCTGCCGGGAACTTCGCGCGGCGAGCGCGCGTCTTCCGATCATCTTCCTTTCGGCGCGCGACTCGGATTTCGACATCGTGTCCGGACTTCGACTGGGCGCCGACGACTACCTCACGAAGGACGTGAGCCTGCCGCACCTGCTCGCGCGCATCGCGGCGCTCTTCCGCCGCGTCGATGCCGCCTTGCAGCCCGCGGCCGCGAACGACGTGCTCACGCGCGGCGCGCTCGCGCTCGATCCGCAGCGCATGACAGTCACGTGGAAGGGCGCGGGCGTGGGCCTCACCGTGACGGAGTTCTGGATGGTGCATTCGCTCGCGCGCCACCCGGGCCACGTGAAGGACCGCGACCAGCTGATGCGCGACGCCGAGATGGTCGTGGACGACGGCACGATCACTTCGCACGTGAAACGCATCCGCAAGAAATTCCTCGGCATCGATCCGCAGTTCGACGCGATCGAGACGGTCTACGGCATGGGCTACCGCTGGATCGAGGCGTGAAGCGTCGCTTTGCGATCGCGGCTTGCATTGTCGCGACCGCAGCCTGCGCCGAGGACGATTCCGCCCGCTGGTACCTGCGCGTCGACAACGATTTCTTCTTCCACACGGACCGCTGGTACACGTCGGGCGTTCGCATCGGGCGCGTGAAGGACGGCCTCGAGTGGGGGATCGTGCAGGAGCTCTACACGCCGGAAGCGAAATACCAGTCGCCGACGCTGCAGGACCGCGCACCGGCGGGACGACTCCTCGCCACAGTGGCGAAGCACGTCGACGGCGACGTCACGTTCGACACCTTCGAGCTCGACGCGGGCGTTCGCGGGCCGTCGGCGCTCGGCAAGCAGGCGCAGAATTCCGTCCACAGTGTCGTGGATAGCGGCGCGATCGTCGACTGGGAGCGCCAGCTTCCCGATGAGTTCGACGTCTCGGCGATCGCCGTGCGAACGCTTTCGCTGCCCGCGGGATTCCGCACGCACTTCGGCGCCGTGCTCGGCAACCAGGTCACGTTCGCGCATGCCGGGATCGAGTGGCGCTATGGCGAGCCGCGGACTCCATCGAGCAGCCTCATGCGTTTCGCGGCCACGCCGCCCTTCGCCAAAGTGAACGTCCAGGGCTGGAGCGCCTACATCGGCGCGAGCGCCCGCGGCGTCGCGCGAAACGAATTGCTCTCGAAGAACTACTACACGTTCGGCCCGGAGCTCGAGAAGAAGAGCGAGGTCACGCGCGTCGCGGGCGGCATCGCCTGGGCGCAGCCCTGGGGAAACCTCACGTTCGACCTCGCCGAGGATTCGCGCGAATTCGTGGGACAGCGAAAGCCGCAGGCCTTCGGCTCGATCGCGCTCCACGTCGGCTTCTGATTCCCGTGCGCGCGGATTTCGTCCACGGCATCCGCTTCCGCCTCGTGGTGGCGGCGCTGGTGCTGCTCGCGCTGCCGGTGCTCGCGGCGCAATTCATCTCGCGGATGGAAGCGTTCCTGCGCGACTCGCAGGAGCAGTCGAACGCGGCGACGGCGCGCGCGGTGGCGGCGGGACTCTCGGAGCGGCCGAAGCTCTTCGCCGCCTCCTCGGGCGCGAGCGACACGGAGGAAGAGCGCCGCCGCATCGTGGCGCTCTTCGCCTCGTCCGATCCCAACGCGGTCGCGAGCCTCGGCAATGCCTACGTGCCGTCGGAGGAGATCGAGGGCTTGCTCTCGATCATGGGGCAGCGCGCGTCGCGCATGTGGGTGGTGGACGTGCGCTCGCGCGTTCGCGGGCTCTCGGGCGCCCTGCGCGAAGCGCCGAAGCCCGCGGCCATCACGAGCTGGATGGCGCCCCTCGCCACGCTTGTCATTCCCACGCCGCGCGTTCCCGCCGGCGGCGACGAGACGCAACCGCTGCGCAGCCAGGTGGACCGCGCGCTGATCGGCGTGCGGTCCACCGAGTGGCGCGGCACGCGCGATCCCCACGTGGCGATCCTCTCGTCGGCGCAGCCCATCTTCGTGGGCGACGACATCGTGGGCGCGGTCGTCGTCGAGGAGACCACGGCCTCGATCCAGATCCTGAAGGAAAGCGCGCTCGAGAACCTGCTCGCGTTGACGCTCGCCGTCGTGGCCGCGGCGCTCGTGATCCTCCTCGCCTTCGCCACGCGACTCACCACGCGCATCCGCCGGCTGCATGCCGAGGCCGATTCCGCGATCGACGCGCAGGGCCGCGTGCGCGGCTCCATCACGCCGACCGACGCGAAGGACGAGATCGGCGATCTCTCGCGAACGACGGCCGCCGTGATCGCGCGCCTCAAGGACTACAACGCCTATCTCGAAGCGATGGCGGGGCGGCTCTCGCACGAGCTGCGCACGCCGGTCGCGGTGGTGCGGTCGTCGCTCGACAATCTCAAGGCGCAATCGCTTCCCGGCGAAGCACGCGTCTATGTGGATCGCGCGGGCGAGGGCGTCGACCGCCTCGCGCGCCTCATTTCGCGCCTGTCGGAAGGCACGCGCCTCGAGCAATTGCTGGAAAGCGCCGAGCGCGAGCGCTTCGATCTCGCGGCTGTCGTGTCCGGTTGCGTCGAGGGTTATCGAGCGGCCTATCCGCGGCGTTCCTTCGAGTACGCGCCGCCCGAAGGCCCGGTGTGGATGAACGGCGTGCCCGACGCGTTCGCGCAATTGCTCGACAAGCTCGTGGAGAACGCGAACGACTTCGCGCCTCGGGACGGAGCCGTGCGCATCTCGCTCGCCACGAGCGCAGGCAAGGCGATCCTCGGTGTCGAGAACGACGGGCCGCCCCTGCCCGAAGCGATGGTGACGAGCCTTTTCGATTCGATGGTGTCGTTGCGGGCGCCCGACGTTCCGCGTCCGGAAGCGCACCTGGGCCTCGGCCTGTACATCGTGCGGCTCGTGGCGGAATTCCACGGCGGCAAGGTGCGGGCGATGAACCTGCCGGGCGCGGGCGGGGCGCGATTCGAAGTCGAGGTGCTATTGCCGTAAAATCGGGCGCATGGCCCGCATCCTGCTGCTCATCGTCATCGCGCTGCTCGCCATCGCGTCGTTCCGTGGATTGCGCCGCTCCGCGAATCGCGACGTTCCCCCGGCCCGATCCGAGGGCGGCGAAACCATGGTGGCGTGCGCCCGCTGCGGCGTGAACCAGCCGCGCAGCATCGCGCTCTTCGAGGGCGGAGAGTACTTCTGCAAGGACAATCCCCGCTGCCGGCCATGAGCTCGATCGCCAGCAAGATCGCGGTGACCTCGCGCATCCGCAACGCCGCCGCGGCCGACGACGTCACGTGGCGCACGCTATGGGTGTTCTGCGCGTACCGCCTGGTGCTCGCGATCGTCCTCGGCATCGCGTTCATCTTCCTGAACCGGTTCTTCAACTTCGGGATCTCGTTCCCGCAGGCGGTGGTGCCGACGGTCTCGGCCTACGTGATCGCGTCGATCGCGCTGCTCATCCCCGCGGGAATGCGCGAGCCCAACCCCCGGACGCAGGAGACGGCGGGCGTCTTCATCGACGTGATCGCGATCGTCATGCTGATGTACTCGAGCGGCGGCGTGCGCTCGGGGCTCGGCGTGATCCTGCTGATGTCCCTCGCCGCGGCGGGCCTCATCACCCGCGGGCGCCTCGCCTACTTCCATGCCGCCATCGCTGCCATCGCGGTGCTGGTCGAGCAGGGTTTCCAGATCCTGCGCAACGACGCGGGCATCCAGGACTTCGTGCAATCGGGAATGACAAGCGCCGCATTCTTCGCGACCGCCGCGCTCGCCACCACGCTCGCGCGTTACGCGCGCACGAGCGAGGAGATCGCCGAGGAGCGGCGCCTCGACCTTGCGAACCTCTCGCAGATCAACGAGCTGGTGATCCGCGACATGCAGGACGGCATCCTCGTCGTGGATAGCGAGGGACGCATCCGCCAGAGCAATCCGCGCTGCGCCCAGCTCCTGGGGCCGCTGCCATCGGGGCGCACGAAGCTCGCCGACTACGCGCCCGAGATCCAGAACCTGCTGGAGGCGTGGCGGCGCGGGTCCGAGACCACCTTCATGCAGCTTCGCGCGCCGCGCGTGGCTGGAGAGCTGCAGGTGCATTTCGTCCCGATCGGTTCCGGCGAGCCGTCGCCCATCGTGATCTTCATCGAGGACGTGGGCCGCATGCGCCAGCAGGCGACGCAGATGAAGCTGGTCGCGCTGGGGCGGCTTACCGCTTCAATCGCCCACGAGATCCGCAATCCGCTTTCGTCGATCGGCCACGCGGCGGATCTCCTCAAGGAAGACCCCGAGCAGAACGAGGACAGCAAGCGCCTGCTCGAGATCGTCCAGAACAACGTGGTGCGCCTCGATCGCATCGTGAAGGAGGTGCTGCTCCTCAATCGCCGCGACCGCGCGCAGCCCGAGGCCATCGACGCCGTGCCGTATCTTTCGAACTTCGCGCACGAGTTCTGCGCGACCGAGAAGGTGCCCGATGGCGGCCTCGACGTGCAGGTGCGCACCACGCAGCGCTTGTGGTTCGACCGCCAGCATCTGGACCAGGTGCTCTGGAACATCGGCCGCAACGCGTGGCGGCACGGAAAGAAGGACGCCGGCTCGGCGAGCATCGTGGTGGCGGCATCCCCCGCGCCGGGACGGCTCACGATCGACGTGATCGACGACGGGCCCGGCGTTTCGAAGGAAGCGCTCGCGCATATCTTCGAGCCGTTCTTCACGACCGAAGCGCAGGGAACGGGACTGGGGCTCTACATCGCGCGTGAGCTCTGCGAAGCGAACAGCGCGCGCATCGAAGTCCTCGAGGGCGAGGGCCGCGGACATTTCCGCATCTCGCTGAAGGCGGCATGATGAATCGCAAAGCAGTGCTGGTGGTCGACGACGAAGCGGACATCCGGGAGCTGCTCGTGCTCACGCTCTCGCGCATGGGCGTGGACGCGGACACGGCCTCCACTTTCGCGGAGGCGCGCGAGGCGTTGAAGTCCCGCCCCTACGATCTCGCGCTCACCGACATGCGGCTACCCGATGGCGACGGCCTCATGGTGCTTCGCCACATCGCGGAGCACCACGGCAATACGCCTGTCGCGGTGATCACGGCGTTCGGATCGACCGAGAATGCGGTGGCCGCGTTGAAGGCGGGGGCGTTCGACTACCTCGCCAAGCCCATCAAGGTCGAGCAATTGCGTCCGCTCGTCACGAGCGCGTTGAAGCTCCCGCGGCCCGTGCAGCAGCGACGCGCCGCGACGGGCGAAGCGCCCGTGGGCGTGCCGCGCCTCCTCGGCGAATCCGCGCCGATGCAGCGCGTGCGTGAAATGATCGCCAAGCTCGCGCGCTCGCAGGCGCCCGTGTACATCGCGGGCGAATCGGGTTCGGGCAAGGAAGTCGCCGCGCGGCTGATCCATTCGGGATCGGCGCGTGCTGATGCGCCCTTCGTCGCGGTGAACTGCGGCGCGATCCCCGAGAACCTGATGGAGAGCGAGTTCTTCGGATACAAGAAGGGCGCGTTCACCGGCGCCGACGGCGACAAGCTCGGATACCTCCAGGCCGCGCAGAAGGGCACGCTCTTCCTCGACGAAGTGGGCGACCTTCCGCTCGCGATGCAGGTGAAGCTGCTACGCGTGATCCAGGAGAAGAAAGTGCGCCCCGTCGGCGACACCGTCGAAGAGCCGCTCGACATGCGCGTGATCTCGGCCACGCACCGCAGCCTCTCGGAGCAGGTCGACGCGGGCGAATTCCGCCAGGACCTCTTCTATCGCCTGAACGTGATCGAGCTGAAGATGCCGAGCCTGCGCGAGATCCCCGAGGACATTCCGCTGATGGTGCAGCAGGTGGTCGAGCGCCTCGCGCGGCAGAACGGCATGCCGCCGCCCGCGATCACCGACGAGGCGATGCTCGCGCTGCGCCGCTACGACTTCCCCGGCAACGTGCGCGAGCTGGAGAACATCCTCGAGCGCGCGCTCGCGCTCTGCTCGGAGAACAAGATCACCGAAAGCGACCTCTACCTCACGCAGGCCACGGCGAGGGACAAGGTCGCTCCGTTGGACGGCGCGCTCGGCACGCGCGGCCTGCCGCTCCACGACTTCCTCGACCACGTCGAGCGCGAGGCCATCGTGAAAGCCCTGGAAGCCACGCGATTCAACAAGACGGCGGCAGCCAAGCTGCTGGGGATCACGTTCCGGTCGCTGCGGTATCGATTGGATCGCCTTGGGATTGACTAGCTGTCACCCCCGTGTCAGCTGTCACCCCCGCGAAGGCGGGGGCCCAAGCAAAACGCGAAAGCGCACGCGTATGACGTATCACCCGCGGATGTCCTCATATAGATCCCGCCACTGCGGATTCCTCTCCTCGATCAGCCTGATCTTGCAGAGGCGATTCCATTTCTTGATTCGCTTTTCCCGGGTGATGGCTGCCGTGGCATCCTCATGAACCTCGTACCAGACGAGGTCCTTCACGCCGTATTCCTTGGTGAATCCTTCGACCAGGCCACCGCGATGCTCCTGGACTCTCTTGGGAAGGTCGGAGGTGATGCCGACGTAGAGCGTGCCGTTGTAGCCAGAGGCGAGCATGTATACCGCGAAGATCTTCTCCATGTCTCGAACAACGCGCATGAGTTGAGAAGCGCCGACGCCGTGCGTACGACGCGGTTGCTGGCGCGCTTTGCTTGGGTTCCCGCCTTCGCGGGAATGACAAGGTTTCTCGCGGGAATGACATGATCCATCGCCACTCCCCCCACTTCGACGATCGTCCCGCGGGCGAGAAGATCTCGCTCATCGTGATCCACAACATCTCGCTGCCGCCGGGCGAGTATGGCGGCGAGTGGATCGACGATCTCTTCATGGGAACGCTGGATACGAAGGCGCATCCGTACTTCGCGAGCCTGGAGGGGGTGCGCGTTTCCTCACACTATTTAATACGGCGCGACGGAGGGCTGGTCCAGTACGTGCCGTGCGACAAGCGCGCGTGGCATGCGGGCGTCTCGTCGTGGAAGGGACGCGAGCGCTGCAACGACTTCTCGATCGGCA
>DATGGI010000118.1:0-3423 GCA_035308545.1 Usitatibacter sp. | reverse complement strand
CCTTCCCATCCCGAACAGGTCCGTGAAACGACGTCGCGCCGATGATATTGCGGATTGCCCGTGAGAAAGTAGGTCATCGCCAGGGCCCTATCCAAAACGCCCGATCTCCACACCGAGATCGGGCGTTTGCTTTTGCTCCGCGCCTTCAGGCCGCCTGCGCCTGCGCGACAGGCCGCCGCAACGCGACGAGCATGGACAGGAGATAGAACGCGAGCGCGAAGAGGACGATCGCGCGCAGCCCCACGACCATGGAGAGGTTCTCGAGCAGGCCGCCGACGACCGCGCCGCAGAGATTCGATCCCAGTGCCGCCGCCGCGTCTCCGCGCGAACGCAGCTCGGAGGAGAAGATGATGCCCGCGAAAAACACCGGCACCGCCGCCGCAAGTCCCGCCACGGCCGCCCGCGGCGCGAGGTCCAGCTCGAAGAGCGGATCGAGGGGAAGCCACCAGAGCGCAAGCAGCGACGCGGCGAGCAGGCCATACCAGAGCTCGCGCCTGTAATCCTTCACTCGCGCCGCGAACGCGTTCGCCGCGAGCACCATCGCGAGCACGCCGCCGAAGACGCTCGTGTTCACGATCCACGTCGAGCCGAAGAGAAGCGACAGCTGAGTGACCGCGCGCGTCTCGAGCAGCAGGAACGCGGCGCCCAGCAGGAACATCTGCGCATCGAAGCGTCCGCGCGAGAAGACCGATTCGCCGAAGACGCGGCGCACGGCCCAGGCGGAGCTCAGGCCGACGAGCAGGAACACCGTGATGTACGTCCAGGGGATCGTATCGGGCCGCAGGTAGAGGAACGGCCAATCGTCCGTCGGAATGCGAATCGCCGCGGGCACGGGCTCGCGGTGGGAGATCTCCCCGTATACCCCCTTCGTGTTCTCGCGCAGCTTCTCCGGCGTGAGCGTGCGGCCCACCAGGAATGTCGCCCCGTGGTTGTAGCCGTGCTTCACGACGATGGGTTCCATTCCCGTCGCCTGCTTCACGATGCCCAGCATCCGGTAGTACATCCAGTCGCCCGCGAACACCGAGAAGGAGACGCTGAGGATCCCGTCGTCCTTCACGCGATTCCACGCGCCGCGCAGGCCCTCGGTGGTGTAGACGAAATTGTCCAGGCGCAACGACGACATCGACGAGAACATCGCGTGGGAGTCGAGCAGGCCGTAGCAGACCACGTCGAAGCGTTCGGCATTCGCGGTCCGCCCGAGATAGGCGCGCGCGTCGTCGGCAATGCGGAAGACCCGCGGGTCGGAGTAGGGGCGCTCGGGATGGAGCTCTTCGCCCGTCGAAAGGATCGCCGGATCGATGTCGATGCTCACGACGCGGTCGAATCCCTTGCGCAACGCCGCGGCGACGTCGTTGCCGCTGCCCGCGCCCACGACGAGAGCCGAGCGCGGCGAGCGCTCGGAAAATCCGAACGGCAGCTCGTACACGTGGCGAACGTGTTCGCGCATCGGGCTGCTCGCGGGATTCGGCCGCAGGTCGAAGAGGTTCTGGTGGTAGTCGCGGTTGGCGCTCAGCTCCCATTCGGTGGCGCCATCGGGAGCGGGTCCGATCCATTCTTCCCGCGAGACCGAGATGTCGAGGCGGTTGTAGGGAGAAAACCTGGCTCCGTCGACAGAATAGCCCGCGGCTGCGATCGCCACGATCGCAGCGACGACGCTCCAGCGACCGGGGAAGATCCACAACAGCGGCAACGCACCGAGCGCGATCCACACCGGAGGCGGCGCCCACAGGCTCGCCGCGATCGCCATCGCAACGACGCCGGCGAGCGATCCGCCCAGGTCGGCGCCATATGCGACGAGCGGGGCGAGCGAATCGAAGTAGATCCCGACCTGGACGCCGAGCAGCAGGAACACCGACGCGACGAGCCAGAAGCAGCCCGTCACCATCAGCGCGGCCGCGGCGAAGCGCGACCACGTGCTGCCGGCGTTCCCGGACCAGAGGCTGATGGCCGGATCCGGAAACTGCATGTGCGTGAGCCCGAGTGGCGTGGCGGCCGCGACCAGCACGCATACGATGGCGAGCGCGGGCAACGCCCAGCGCGCGAGCTGCGGGCGCCTGCGCGCGAGGCCCACGCCCAGGCCCATCCCGAGGAACGCGGACAGCAGCACGAGGTTGGCGAAGTAGGCCGCGAACCTCACCTGCGTGCCGAGCCAGCGGATGAGCGCGAGCTCGAGGACGAGAATCGAGAACGTCGTGAGCGCGAGGCGCAGCGCCGGATTGCCCTGCGCGCGGTGAATATCGGAGTTTGTCATCCGCACACTATAATTCACCGCAATGCTCTCCCGACTTCCGGGTTCACGCCTCGCCTGCATCGCCGCGGCGGGCATCCTCCTCGCCGCGCTCGTCGCGAAGGCCACCTTCGCGTTTCCGTTCCAGCTCGGCATCGACTTCTACCAGTTCTGGGGCGTTCCGATCGCGCACAAGTCGATCGCGGCGAGTCCCTACCTCGATCCGCCGGGATACGAGCGCGCGCTGAACGGACTCGCCGACGCTTCCGGCAACGAGAAGCTCAGGCACGCGAACGGATTCCGCCGCAACCTCGAGACGATGGCCACGCCGTTCTTCTACTCGGCGTTCGCGCTCGTTCCGGGCGACTACGAGACGGCGCAGGGCATCTACACGTTCCTGCTCTACGTCGCGACGGGCATCGGCGTCACGCTGCTCGCGAGGCTTCGCGGCATCGCGTTCTGGCCGGCGATCTGCGTCGCGTTGCTGGTGGAGCTCAGCTTCAATCCCTTCGTGCAGGACCTGAAGTACGGAAACGTGAGCTCCTTCCAGTTCCTCTACATGGCCGTCATGCTCTACGTCGCCGCGAAGGGGCTGTATCCGAAGAATCCGTGGCTGGAGTCGCTCTACCTGGGATCGCTCGCGGTCTTCGTGCTCTTCAAGCCCAACACGCCGTGGATCGCGCTCGCGCTCGCGTCGCACTACTGGGTCGCGCGCGGCACGCGGAAATTCGCGAACGGGATGGCGGCGGCCGCGGCGGGATCGGTCATCGCCTTCGCCTGCGGCGCGGCGTTCTTCGACGGGCCGGGTGCCTGGATCGATTGGTTCCATTTCACGCAGGGAATGAACGGCGGCTCGCTGGTGCGCTCGCTGGAGCAGGGCAACCTTTCGCCGGCGATGCTCCTCTGGCAGCGTTCGGGATCCATGGGCCTCGTGCCCTATGCGCTGATGATCTCCGCGTGGCTCGCGCTCGCGTTCGTGCTCGCGACGACGTCCATGGGCCGGCGGACGGACCAGCTCCTGCCGGCGCTGCGGCGATGCCTCGCCGATCCGTGGCTCGCGCTCTCGATCGGCATCATGTTCACCTTCGCAACGGCGCCGCTCGTCTGGGCGTACTACCACGTGTTCGCGCTCGTTCCGATGTTCGCGTTCTTCCGTCCCCGCGAGCATCCCGCGAGGACCGCGTGGATCGTCGTGG